>NZ_JBSFJU010000059.1:0-48060 GCF_053598215.1 Kitasatospora sp. NPDC001175
CCTCAAGGCGCTGGTGGAGACCTTCAAGGCGATCGTGCTCCGTGAGACCGACCGGGACCGACACGTCGGGTACAGCCGGCCGCCGATACGCGCGTAGCTGGGGCCTGGCTAGTGGACGAGGGCTTCGGGCACGGCCCACAGTCGGGTGGCGTTCTCCCGGTCCACGGCGTAGGGCGCCACGCCCGCGATGGCACCGGCTCGCTCGGGACCGTCTGTGCCTGTGCGCAGTCCTCGAAGTAGCGGCCGGTGATGCCCACGCCGGTGTCGTACCGAGTCGGTGGTTCAGCCAACCCCTCTGGAGGTCCATCGTGGCGAAGTGGAACGAACGCAGTGCGGACGAGCAGCAGGAAGCGCGGGCGCTTCGAGCGTCGCTGGCCAGGGCCGGAATCGGTGCGTCGCTCTCCCAGATCGCCAAGGAGTGGGACGTGGCCGGCGCCTGGGCAGCCGGGAGCATTCCGCTGGAGCAACTGCTGCGGCAGACCGGGTGGACCGAGACCACCAGCAAGCCCGATCAATCACGCGACGCGCCGGACGACCCGGCTGCGGCGAGTGAGTGCTGGATGGAACGGCGCCGCAAGTCGCGGACGTGGACGGCGTGCTGGTCGTCCGGTGCACTTGGGTCCTGCTTAATCGGGCTCATCACGCGTGCCGCGCCGACGACAAGGAACGCTTGAGCCACCTCACCGTGTCCGGCCCGAACGGCAAGGAGACGGTCAGGCTGACCCTCTCCTACTACACCCTGGACGGTGCTGGTCCCTACCACCTGATGACATGCGCAGCCTCGACATGCGCGACAACGACCTCATGTACGCGGTAGTTGCCGCCGAGACGCAGGAGTAGGGCTTGGCAGCGCCACGTCGGCAACCGCCTCCTGAGCGGTTGGCTGTCGCTCTGATTGCTTTGCGTAGCCGGCATCGGAGGCAGCAGGAGCAGCCGGCAGTCCTCTCCGTGCCACGCTTCGGATCCCTGAGTCCTGGAGTCCCTCAACTGGCCGAAGGCCAGCGAGGCCAGGGCGCGCACCGCTTCGGTTGCGTAGCCCTGGTCGGCGTACTGCGGGTTGAAGACCCAGCCGATGTCGGCCTGCCGGGCGCGCGCACTCGCGAGGGTGCGGACCACCTCGCCAACGACTGCTGACTCGTCCGCCCGGCACACGGCCAGCAGGAGCACATCGCCATCGGTCTTCCAGACGGTCCCGCAGGCTCGCGCGGCGATGGACTCGGCACAGCCCTCACGGGTGAGCGACGGGCGATAGAGGTAGCGAGCGACCTCCGGTAGGGACTGGTACGCGTACCGGTCATCAACGTCACCCGATGTGAATAGTCGCAGGATCAGCCGTTCGGTGGCGATGGTTGTACGAGTGCGGCGACTACACCGCCGCGTCGGCGACAACGTGATCGTGATCGAGTACACCGACTCCGGCATGAAGACCGCGTGCCGAGGCTGGGGAGACAGGATCAGCATCGTGCGGCGGGACGAGAAGCTCGTGCCCGCAGACAGCGCGGGACACCTCCGCCAGACATGCGGCACGTCGTGATCCCCGAGAGCGAGGCCGTGAGGGGCGTGTGGCGCGGGACACGGGCCGCGGCCGGGGTGGGACTCGCCTTGAAGCCCGGTCCCGGCGCTCGCGAGGTGCACCACGCTGAGGCCCGAGCATCTGCCGCCGGCCGACGTGGACTCGGTCGTCGGGTGACGCCGGTCGCCATGGCGATGTCCGCTGGCTGCGCGCCGGAGCGGGCTCAGGAGTGGGTGACGTTCGCCGTGATCAGGCGGAGCAACTGCTTGGCGGTGGCGTCCTGTTCCGGGGTGAGGCCCATGGCGTCGCCGATGGCGAGCGGGACGGTGCTGGCCTTCGCGCGGAGGTCCGCACCCGCCTGCGTGAGGCGGACGGCGACGGAGCGCTCGTCGTCCGTGCGGCGCTCGCGGATGACCAGGCCGCCGGCCTCGAGGCGCTTGAGGAGGGGGGAGAGCGTGCTGGACTCCAGTTGGAGTGCGGCACCCAGCTCGCGTACGGAGACGGAGTCCCGCTCCCAGAGGGTGAGCATCACCAGGTACTGGGGGTAGGTCAGGCCGAGGCTGTCCAGCAGGAGCCGGTAGCGGGCCGTGACCGCGCGCGAGGCCGCGTACAGGGCGAAGCAGAGCTGGTCATCCAGCAGGAGCGAACCCTGTGCGCTCCCGGTCGCCGCTGTCTCCATCGGTCGTGCCCTCTCAGCCTGTCGCTTGGCCCATTCCTCCCATCCTATCGTTCGAAGTACGCGCGACCATAGTGTGCACAATTGAGTAGCGCACAACTTAATCGCGCGCTACCTTATGAGTGTGCCCGCCGGACGGCGGGCGCGACGACCGTCAGGGCCGGCCCGGCCCTGACGCTGCATGCCCTGATGAGGAGCCTGGCATGACCGAGAAGATCACTGGTCCCGTCCTGGAGCCCGCCGCAGCCGCGTTCGCGCAGGCCACCGCCGAGCCGCCGTTCCTGTTCCAGCTGCCCCCGGCCGAGGGCCGCAAGGCCGTCGACGATGTCCAGTCCGGCGAAATCGCCAAGCCCGAAGTGGACGAGGAGTGGGTCACCGTCCCCGGCGGCCCCACCGGCCAGGTCCGGGCTCGGATCGTCCGGCCCGCGGGCGCCACCGGCGAGCTGCCGGTCATCGTCTACATCCACGGCGCGGGCTGGGTGTTCGGTAGCGCACACACCCACGACCGGCTGGTCCGCGAGCTCGCCGTCGGCACCGGCGCCGCCGTGGTCTTCCCCGAGTACGACCTCTCACCCGAGCACCGCTACCCGGTGGCCATCGAGCAGAACTGGACGGTCGCCCGATGGATCGTCACCGACGGCGCCGCTCACCACCTGGACTCGACCCGGATTGCCGTGGCCGGTGACTCGGTCGGCGGCAACATGAGCGCCGCCCTGACCCTGATGGCCAAGGAACGCGGCGGACTGCCGCTGCTCCAGCAGGTCCTCTTCTACCCGGTGACCGACGCCGCCTTCGACACAGGCTCCTACCGCCAGTTCGCCGAGGGCTACTTCCTGCGCCGCGACGGCATGCAGTGGTTCTGGGACCAGTACACCACCGACGAGAGCCAGCGCACCGAGATCACCGCCTCCCCGCTGCGCGCCACCACCGACCAGCTCACCGGCCTGCCCCCGGCGCTGGTCATCACGGCCGAGGCCGACGTGCTCCGGGACGAGGGCGAGGCGTACGCCGACAAGCTCCGCCAGGCCGGAGTGCCCGTCACCGCCGTCCGCTACCAGGGCATCATCCACGACTTCGTGATGCTCGACGCGCTGCGCGGGACCCAGGCCGCCGAGGCCGCCATCAACCAGGCCGTCGCCACCCTGCGCACCGCGCTCGGCACCGTCTGAGCGGCCCGGACTCCGCTACCGGCCCGATCGCCGGGCGGCGGGCGGGCCCCGGCGCGGCCCGGGCATCTCCCTCGGGAGTGACGCCGCCGGGGTGATTCCCGCCCCGGCCCGCGCGCGGCGGGATGGCTCCGCCGCGTCCGGCGAACGGTCCGGCCGGTCGGGCGCTCCGAATGGGGTGAACCATGTCGAGCGGCGTGTGGGCTGCGCTGTCCGGAGGCGTTGTGATGCTGCTCTCCGGTGCGGCCGTGCGGGGTTGAGCGGGCGCCCGGCTGGAGAGTCGGGGCGTGTCGAGCGGACGGACCTGGCTGCTCCCGGGCGGGATTCGCGCTCGTGCGGGAGGGCTGCGGCAAGGCCGCGCCGGGTCGGTGATTCAGCGGTCGGCTGCCGGTTTGCTTCCGGCAGGGCTGCCGAGTACGGAGGCCGTGTAGTCGGCCAGCCGGTGTCGCAGTTCCTCGCGGGGGACGCGCTTCTCGCCGGCCAGATGCTCGACGAGATCGGCCCGGGTGGCGGCGAGCAGCGCGTGGGCGGCGAAGTCGCTGTCGCCCGGGCCCGCGATCCGTTCCAGCAGGTCCCGGAGCAGGGCGTGCCACCGCTCGTACTGGTCGGTGCGGTAGGGGCTGTCGGCTGCGGTTCCCTCCAGGGCCAGTGCGAGGTGGCGGTTGTCGAGTTTGAAGCACAGGAGGGCGTCGAGCAGGGCCGGGACGCGTTGAAGGGGTGGGGTGGCGGGCCCGAGCGGGGGAGGGCCGTCCTCGACGGCTGCCCTGACCGGTTCGAGCCGGGCCTCGTACAGTGCGCGGATCAGGCCGGAGCGGTCGCCGAAGGCGCGGAAGAGCGTGCCCTTGCCGACGCCGGCCGCGGCCGCGATGTCGGCCATGGTGATGTCCTCGGGGCTCCGTTGGGCGAGGAGTGTGTCGGCGGCGGCGAGGGCGGCCGTGCGGTTGCGGACCGCGTCCTTGCGTGGCGCTCGCTCGGGCATGGGTCTCCTCCAGTTGCGATCCGGACCGGCGGTCCGTATCTTTCTCGGAAGAAGCGGACCGCTGGTCCGTATCGTACGGGACGGAGAACCCCATGCCCGCAACCACCTCGGCGGCGGATCTTTACCGCCACAGCCTGCGCCTGCTCCTGGAGAAGGACATTCCGGCCTGGGTCGGCCTCTGGGCCGAGCACGGCGTCATGGAGTTCCCCTTCGCCCCGCCGGGCTGGCCGCAGCGCCTGGAGGGCAGGGCGGCCATCGCCGCCTACATGCGCGACTATCCCGACCACATCGACCTGCACGACTTCCCCGACCTGCGGATCCACCAGACCACGGACCCCGGGACCATCGTGGTCGAGATGCGGGGTGTGGGCCGCCTGGTCGAGACGGGCGGGCCCTTCGAGATGACCTACATCGCCGTCGTGACCGTGCAGGACGGACGGTTCACGTCCTACCGCGACTACTGGAACCCGCTCGCCGTCAACGATCCCGGCCTGGACTTCACGAGGAGCAACGCCCGATGAACGCCGCCGCCACCCTCGTCATCGGCGCCACCGGCACCACCGGCAGCCGCACCGCCGCGCAGTTGGTCGCCGCCGGCCACCGCGTCAAGGCCGCCAGCCGTCGCGCCACTCCGCTCCCGGGCGCGCAACCGGTCCGCTTCGACTGGTACGACCCCGCCACCTTCGCCGACGCCGTCTCCGGTGCCGACCGTGTCTATCTCGTGCCGCCCGTGGGCGACCCGGACCCGGCCGTGGTCATGGTGCCGTTCCTCCGGCAGGCCCGGGAAGCCGGCGTGCGGCGCGCCGTACTGCTCAGCTCCTCCGCCGTCCCCGAAGGGGGCCCGGCGGTGGGAGTGGTGCACCGGGCCCTGCCCGGTCTGTTCGACCAGTGGGCGGTGCTGCGGCCCTCCTGGTTCATGCAGAACTTCACTGGAGCGCACCTGCATGCCGACAGCATCCGGGGGGATGGCGTCATCCTGACCGCGGCCGGGTCGGGCCGGGTCGGATTCGTCGACGCCGACGACATCGCCGCCGTCGCCGTCCACGCACTGACCGGGGACCGCGCGCCCGACACCGACCTCGTCCTGACCGGACCGGAGACGCTCAGCCACGACGATGTCGCCGTGATCCTCACCGAGGTCACCGGCCGCCCCGTGCTCCACCGCCACCTCTCGCACGAGGACATGCGCGAGCGCCTGGCGGCGATGATGTCGCCGAAGTTCGTGGCGCTGCTGGCCGGCATGGACCGCGCCATCGCCGAGGGGGCCGAGGACCGGATCACCGACACGGTCGAGCGCCTCACCGGCCGCCCACCGCACAGCTTCCGGGAGGTCGCCCGGAGGGAGCTCACCGACGCCCGGTGACGTGGTCCCCGGACTGGACGCCTCGGTCCTGAAGCCGGACCGGCACGGGGTGCCGACGGAGCGTCGTGCCCCGGAGAGGCTCAATTCACTGCGCAGATAGGCGGCTGGGCGGCGTCGGGGGCGGGTGTCCCAGCGGTGGGTGGTCCAGGTCGGCGGATCAGACTCCGGACGGTGATGACGGTGTCGGCGAGGTCGAAGAAGGCCTCGATGACGCTGGTTCGGCGCTCGTAGCAGCGGGCGAGGCGGTGGAAGGCGTTCTGCCAGGCGTGGGTGCGCTCGACATGCCATCGCCGGGTGGCCTGGACCGGCGCCTTGGTCCCCTTGCGCGCGATCTGACCGCACAGCTTCCGCTCGTCGAGCACGGCACGGGACTTGTCCGAGTCGTAGCCGGCGTCGAGGTGGACGGTGATCTCGTCGGGCAGCGGCCCAAGTCCCTCCAGGAGATCGAGAGTTGGCGCCAGGAGCGGCGAGTCGTGGCGGTTGGCGCCGGCCAGGACGCGGCCGAGCGGGATGCCGTAGCCATCGGTCATCCCGGACCGTTTCATGCCCTGCTTGCCCCGGTCGACGGGTGAGCGTGCGGCCGCTTCGCCGCCGCCGGGGGCCTTGGTGACGGCGCCGTCCACGGTGATCTGGTCGAGGACGAGGCCGACGACGCGGTCATAGGCCTGGAGGGCGATCTGCTTCAGGCGGGCGAACAGGCCCAGGCCGATCCACTCGTCGCGGCGGCCTCGGATCGTGGCGGCCGAGCAGGTCGAGTCCGCTATCGCCTCGTAGGAGCAGCCGAACCGCAGGACTTGGAGCAGCTTGTCGAAGACGATCCGCTCGCTGATCCGGCGTCGGTGGCAGCCCAGCGGGTGGGCTGGATCGAACTGTGGCCGCTGCGGCAGCAGGGCGGCGAATTGGTCCCAGAGCGGTTCGGTCAGCCAGAACGGCAGCACAGGCACGGCAGCAAAGGCACAGGTCTCCCCAATGATCACAGAGCGTCGCAACTCCATGATCAAGGAACCTGTGCCTGTCTCGTCCGCCGACTGGTCCCACCAACCGCCTATCTGCGCAGCCTCTTAATGCTGCGCAGAGTGTCGTGAGCATGCCGAATCACGAGAGGGTTTTCTGCTGCTTGTCCTACTATTGGCGCTAATGTCCAGTTTGGTTCGGCCGGTGCGAGCGTCTTGCACTGTCATGAATGGATCCAAAACCCGTCAACTAGTCAGATTTTGGTAAAAGTACGGTAGTTCTGAGCCGTTGACGCGCGTAGACTCCCACCGTACCTGTCCGGCGTTGTGGCCGGACCCGATTACACCTACGGAGCCCCCCTCATATGGACACCCTGTCCACCGCCGACTCCGACGGCGCCATCGAGACCCGAGGTATCGAGCCTGTACCGGACGGTGAGCGGCACGGCCGCGTCCGCGAGCTCTTCCCGACCTGGGTCGCGGCCAACATCAGTGTGCTGCTGCTCACCATGGGCGCCGCCCTGGTGGTCTTCAACCAGCTGAACTTCTGGCAGGTCCTGATCGTCGCCGCCTGCGCCGCGGTCGCATCGTTCGGCATGGTCGGATTGCTGTCGGTCTCCGGTAAGTGGGGTGGCGCGCCCGGCGCGATGCTCTCCCGTGCGACCTTCGGTGCGCGCGGCAACCTCTTCCCGGGCTCGATCCTGTGGGTGGCCCGTTTCGGCTGGGAGACGATCAATGCGGTCACCGGTGCCTACGCCGTGCTGACCGTCCTCGACCTGCTCTTCGGCATCAAGAGCAACACCGTGCTCATCGTGGTGACGCTGTTCCTCTTCGTCGCCAGCACCTTCCTGGTGAGCGGCATGGGCCGCAAGGCGCTGAACGTGTGCAACAAGTGGTCGACGTACCTGTTCGGCGTCTTCAGCATCATGGTGCTCGGCTACCTGGTCGCCAACGTGCACTGGAACGAGGTCTTCGCCAAGCCGGCCGGCACCACCGCGATGATGATCGCCGGTATCGGCACCATCGCGGCCGGCGGCATCAGCTGGGTGCCCACCGGCCCCGACTTCGCGCGCTACCTGCCGCACAAGGCCTCCGGTAAGAAGATCGTCGGTGTGACGGTCTCCGGCGCAGGCATCGTGGTGGTCCCGATGGTGCTGATGGGCGGCGTCATGGCGGTCTCCACCCCGGACCTGGCCAAGGCGCAGGACCCGGTCTCCTTCCTCGGCGACATCCTGCCGACCTGGCTCGCCGTGCCGTACCTGATCACCGCGATCGTGGGCATGCTGCTGATCAACAGCCTGTCGATGTACTCGGCCGGCTTCACCGCGCAGACCATGGGCGTGAAGCTGCCGCGTGCCATGGCGGTGAGCATCAACGCGGTGATCTCCCTGGTCGGCGGTCTGATGCTGATGCTGGTGGCGAGCAGCTTCCTCGGCTCCTTCATCACCTTCCTGGTCCTGCTCGCGGTCTCCTTCTCCGCCTGGATCGGCGTCTACTCGGTCGACATGCTGCGCCGCCGCTCGCGCAAGGTGCGCTACGACGCCGAGGGCCTGATGGACACCACTCCCAGCAGCCGCTACTGGTACTCGGGTGGCTTCTGCTGGCAGGCGATGGTCGCCTGGGCCGTCGCGCTGATCGCGGGGCTGTGCTTCACCAAGTGCGACTGGTTCACCGGCCCGCTGGCCTCCACTCCGGTCGGTGAGTACGGCCTCAGCTGGGCCGCCACCATCGCCATCTCGGCGCTGCTCATGGCCGTCCTCCCGACTCCGCGGGAGAACACCCCGGCCCCGGTCGAGCCGGCCGCCGCCGAGGCCGCAGTCGAGGAGCGCGAGACCGCGACCGTCTGACGGATCACGGCTCCCGCAAGAACGCGGAGGTCCCCCACACCGTGCACACGGCGTGGGGGACCTCCGCGTTCCTGCGGGTGGCCCCTACGTGTCGGCCCTGTTCTCGTATAGCTACGGCCAACGGACAAGTAGCTCTCTGTAGCTGACCCAGAGGACGTGTGTCCCGGGTTCGGCTGTTTCCGCCTCTTTGGTGATGTGCCTGCGTCACCTTGGTCGCGTTCGTGCGATGGAGGAGGAGCTGAGCGTGCGGCAGGACTGGGAGCCGGAGGACCTGATCGAGGTCTGGACGCTGCTCGAAGACGACATGAAGCGGCTGCGGAACAAGTCCGGGGCGAACCGGCTGGGCTTCGCGATGCTGCTGAAGTTCTTCGAGGTGGAGGCGAGGTTCCCGGAGGTCGCCGCGGAGGTCCCGACCGTCGCGGTGGCGTACGTTGCCCAGCAGGTGAAGGTGCCGGTAGAGGAGTGGGTGTCCTACGACTGGCAGCGCAAGGCGATCCAGCGTCACCGGGGTGAGATCCGCGACGCCTTCGGGTTCCGGGCGGGCACCGAGGAGGACCAGGAGCGGCTGGCCGAGTGGCTGACCGCCGAGCTGTGTCCGGTGGAACTGTCCCGGGATCGCCTGGCCGAGGCGGTGGTGGCCCGGTGCCGCAACGACCTCATCGAGCCTCCGGCCCCGGGGCAGATCCGGCGCCTGAAGGGGTGGCCGGGGGCGGCCGGTCGTTCTTCACCGAGCTGAAGACGGACCCCGGGGCGCCGGGCCTGGAGAGCCTGCTGGCGGAGGTCAACAAGCTCCAGCGGGTGCGGAGGCTGGAGTTGCCGGAGGACCTGTTCGCGGACGTGTCGGAGAAGCTGGTGGACGCCTGGCGGGCCCGGGCGTCCAAGGAGTACCCGGCGAACGTGCAGCGGATGAAGCCGCCGACGCGCCTGACGCTGCTGGCGACGCTGTGCCACGTGCGGCAGAGCGAGATCACCGACTCGCTGGTGGACCTGTTCATCCAGCTGGTGCTGCGGATCAACACCCGGGCGGAGAAGCGGGTCGACAAGGAGTTCACCAACGACCTGAAGAAGGTCCGGGGCAAGGACGCGATGCTGCTGCGGGTCGCGGAGGCCGCGCTGGCGGAGCCAGCCGGGACGGTGCGCCGGGTGATCTACCCGGCGGTCGGCGGGGAGAGGACGTTGAAGGCGCTGGCGGCGGAGGCCGCGGCGAACGAGGCCCGGTACAAGGCGCGTATCCGCACGGTGCTGCGGTCCTCGTACTCGGCGCACTGGCGCAGGATGCTGTCGCCGCTGCTGCGGGCGCTGACGTTGAAGTGCAACAACACCGCGTACCGGCCGGTGATGGACGCGATCGGCCTGCTGGAGCGGTACCTCGAACAGCCGCTGAAGGAGGGCGCGTTCTTCGACCCGGCCGAGACGGTGCCGCTGGAGGGGGTGGTACCCGAGCAATGGCGGGCCGCGGTGGTGGACGACAAGGACCGGGTGGAGCGCATCCCGTACGAGCTGTGCGTGCTGGTGGCTCTGCGCGACGCGCTGCGGCGCCGGGAAATCTGGGTAGTGGGGGCGAACCGGTGGCGCAACCCGGAGGACGACCTGCCGCAGGACTTCGAGGACAACCGCGACGTCCACTACGACGCGATCCGCCAGCCGCAGGACCCGGCGAAGTTCATCGACACCCTGCAGAAGAAGCTCCGCGGCTCCCTGGACCGGTTCGAGGCCGCCTTGGTGGAGGACACCACCGGCGGGGTGGCGATCACCAAGAAGCGCGGCGAGCCGTGGATCAGGGTCTCGCCCCGCCCCAAGCAGGAGGAGCCGGAGAACCTCGTCGCCGTCAAGGCCGAGATCGAACGCCGGTGGGGAACGATCGACCTCCTGGACATCCTCAAGTACGCCGAGTTCGACACGGACTTCATCGCCGAGTTCACCTCGGTGGCCACCCGCGAGAACCTGTCCAAGGACACCCTGCGGCGCCGGCTGCTGCTGGTGCTGTTCGGGCTGGGCACCAACATGGGCATCAAGCGGGTCGCGGTGACCGGCAAGCACGGCGAGAGCGAAGCGACGCTGCGGCGGGTGCGGCACCTGTTCGTGAACCGAGCCAACCTGCGCGCCGCGCTGGTGAAGCTGGTGAACGCCACCTTCGCCGCCCGCGACGAGATGTGGTGGGGCACGGGTACGGCGTGCGCCTCCGACAGCCGCAAGTTCGGCTCCTGGCCCAGCAACCTGATGACCGAGTGGCACCAGCGCTACCGGGGCCCCGGGGTGATGATCTACTGGCACGTCGAGCGGAAGTCGGTGTGCATCTACTCCCAGCTGAAGTCCTGCTCCGCGTCCGAGGTCGCTGCCATGATCGAGGGCGTGCTGCGGCACTGCACCGACATGGAGGTCGACCGGCAGTACACCGACACCCACGGCGCCTCGATCGTCGGCTTCGCGTTCGCGCACATGCTCGACTTCAAGCTGATGCCCCGTCTGAAGAACATCGGCTCCGCGAAGCTCTACCGGCCGGCGGCCGGTGAGGACGCCAACTGGCCCACCCTGGCCCCGGTGCTGTCTACCAGGACGATCGACTGGGAGCTGATCGCCCAGCAGTACGACCAGATCGTGAAGTACACCACCGCGCTCCGCCTCGGTACGGCGGAGGCCGAGCAGGTACTGCGCCGGTTCACCAAGGGCGGGCCCAAGCACCCGACCTACCGGGCGATCGAGGAGCTCGGGCGGGCGGTGCGGACGGCGTTCGTCTGCGACTACCTGGCTGACGTGGAGCTGCGGCAGGAGATCGGCGAGGGCCTGCAGGTGGTGGAGAACTGGAACTCCGCCAACAAGGACCTGTTCTACGGCAAGGACGGCGACCTGACCGGCGCGGACAAGGAGAGCCAGGAGGTCAGCATGCTCGCGCTGCACCTGCTGCAGTCCGCCCTGGTGCACGTCAACACCCTGCTGGTGCAGCAGGTGCTGGCCGAACCGAAGTGGGCCGAGCGCCTCACCGAGGCGGACCGGCGGGCCCTGTCGCCGCTGTTCTGGACACACGTGAACCCGTACGGCAGGTTCGAGCTGGACATGAACAGCCGTCTCGATCTCGGTCCCGTCGCGTCTATCCCGGGTCAGCGGACGGGTGAACCGCAGCCGGCAGCCGCCGGGTGAGGTCGGCTACCGGCTCGACGCACGAACCACGGGTACGTCAGTCGGTGTCAGTCGCGGCCAACACGGCCAGGCGCCGCCGGTCCGGTGCAAGGGCGGCCAGACCGATGTCCCAGGCCACTTGCTCGAACCACTTCGTGTCGGCACCGAAGCCGTGCCAGATGCAGTCCCGCACACGTGCTTCGACCTCGTCGGCGGTGGCGCCTTCCGGGCTTCCGGCGAGCGCGGCCAGGGACTGCCAGGCCGCCAGACGGCCGTAGGCACCGTAGGAGCCGGAGTTGTATGCCCCTCCCGTGGACGCCGCCGCGAAGAGCACTCGCCATACCTGGGCCGGCGGACGGACAGCGACCGACAGAGTGGCCTTCTTCCCCACTCCATTCAGACACTCCAGCCCCACCGTCAGGAGCGAGTTCGGGACCGATGCGACGTCCAGGGGTTCTGCGAGTTCGAAAACCCGCGCCTCGATGCGCCCGTTGGACTCTTCGGCCCAGTTCGCCACGGCCTTGGCCATGGCCGCGGCCGCGGCTTCTGTTGTCGCTTCCTCTACCGACGGCACATTCGCGCTGGCGATCACCGCCAGTTCGCGGCTCTCCCCAGGCCCGTACGGCATCGAGTGACTGCCGCCACGAAGGCTGTAGCTCGGAAGATCCGCACATCCTTCCACGTCGGACAGCGCCAGCGGCAGCCAGCCCAGAGGGTGATGACTCCAATGCGACGACGATGCCCAACCCGCGATCCCGGGAGTCTCCTCGACAGCGACGCCCCTGAGAACCAGTTCGTGGACCAGACAGGCCCGAAGCTCCTCCGAAGCGCTTCCGGTGAACGCCGCAGCCAGGTCCGTCGGCTCCTGACTGGAGGCAAGCAATGAGGCCGTGTAACGGTCCAGCTTCCTGCTGGTGACCTCCGCCGAGGAGACCAGCCGCAGCGCCTGGGCGACATTCTCGGGACCGGCGGTGGTGGACAGCAGCCGAAGCAGATGGTCGAAGACACTTCTGTACTGCCACATCTGCCCGGAGCCGTACGCCCTGGCGAGAGCGATGCCAAGGTCTGCGGGGAAGGCAGCGTCCCCCTGAGCGACACGGCCGTCGGCCACCGCCCACACGCCGGTGACGTCCTTCAGGTCCGGCAGCTCTGTCACGATCTTCTGTATCTGATCAGCCACGGCCCTGAGACTACGCGTTCTGATGCCCTGCCTCATCTCATAAACGACCCTTTCCGGGAGCAAGATCGGAAACGGCCGTCGGGGGCGGCCCGGACGCTCAATCGGTTCTCAGAACTCGTTCTCACTCAAGTGGTGATGGGGCCCTGTTCTGGGAATGGTTTGTGAGAGGATTTCGGCCGTGACGGACCCTCAGGACACCACCGCGAGCGACGCCGACGACGTCGAGCGCCACCCCTGCCCCCGCTGCCAGGTCCAACCCGGCTCGCCCTGCCGCTCGCGCTCCGGCGCGGTCGCCGGGATCTACCACACCGGCCGCTTCAAGAAGGTCGCCCGGCTCGCCAAGCTGCTGCGGGTGCCGACCCCGGCCGACCGCGGCCCCGGCCAGCCCTGGCGGCCCGGCACCCCGCCGCCGGCCGCCCCCGAGACCGGCACCCCGGGCGCGGACATCCGCATCGGGTACGCCCGCTGCAGCCACCTCACCCAGGAGCTCCAGTCGCAGCTGGACGCGCTCAGCACGCACGGCATCCCCCGGGACAAGGTCTTCTCCGAGAAGATCAGCAGCCGCGTCCGGGTCCGCCCCCAGTTCGAGGCCGCCCTCGCCCTCGCCCGCGAGATCAAATCCCACGCGCCGCACTGCCGGGTGTTGTTCACCGTGTACGAGATGAAGCGGCTCGGTCGCGACGCCGCCGAACTCACCGCACTGGCCGACCACCTCACCGCCCACGGCCTGGTCCTGGAGATGCTCGCCGGCCCGCTGCCCGGCATCTACGACCCCAGCGGCCCCGGGCGGACGCTGTTCGGGTTCTTCGCCGCCATGGCCGAGACGGAGCGCGAGAGCATCCGCGAAGCCACCCTCGAAGGACTCGACGCCGCCGCCCGCAAGGGCAAGCACGGCGGCCGGCCACCCGTCATCACCGACGACATGCTGCACACCGTGCTGCGGCGCCGGGCAGCGGGCGAGTCCGTCGAGCAGATCCGCCCCGACCTGATCATCCCCACCGGCAAGCGCAAGGGCCAGAACCCAGGCCTGGCCAGCATCTACCGGGCGCTGGCCGAGCACGAGAAGCGCCAGGCCTACCCCGAAGCCGTCGCCCAGGCCCACGCCGACTTCGCCGCTCTCCAAGCGGAAGAGATCCCCCACCCCCGGTCACTCTGAGCTACTTGTCCGTTGGCCGTAGCTATACGAGAGCAGGGCCGTGTCCTCCGACAGGCGATCTTGTGCCAAGTGATCTTGACCGGCGCTAGGTTTCTGCCACTTGATCTTGAACGGCGGCGGGGAGTCGGTGGCGGTTGCCGCGTTGGCGTACGGCGGTGCCGACCTGTCGGCCGGGGTACGCGCCGACGTGATGAGCACCTTCGGCACCCACTTCGGCACGGGTGACCCCGAACGATCCCCGGACATCCTGATCACCGGCACATCCGACGCCGCGCCCGAGGTCCGAAAAGCAGCTGTGAGCGCACTCTGGAGGTCACACGAAGGACGGGTCACCGATGTCCTGGTCGCCCGCACCAGCGACTCTCGAAGTCGACGCCCGCCATGCGGGCTGAGTCGCTCGCTGCCAGCGCCTCGGCATGCATCGCGAGCGCGAACCTGCCCACCAACCCCAGTGCGCGGTCGGGATCGGCGAGCACCGACTTCCGGAACTCCGCCCGGAGCAGCCCTTCAGCCAAGTTCAGGGAGGGCGCCTGCGCGGTGTCGGCGTTACGCCTTGCCAACGAACTGTCCGCCCATCAGGCACGGCGGGTCGTCCCGGTCCTCTGATCGGTCAGGATCACTTGTCAATCGGTCAAGATCGCCTGTCAGGGGACACGCTACGGACGGTCTCGCCCCTCGGGCGGGTGGTGCCGGTCGAACGCGCGGGGCACCGGCTGCTCGTGTGATGGTTCTGCGATCATCTCGATGTCCCGGGTGTGCCCGGCAACGCGGAGGGGGCGGCAGGGTGTGCACCCCTGCCGCCCCCGGGGGCGCTCCGGCCGGTGGGCCTACGAGGACGTGGCCTCGCGGGCCCGGCGGCCGGCCAGCCAGACGTAGACCAGGATGCCGGCGAAGAGGAACAGCACGCCCTGGTAGACGGCCGCGTAGCCGGCGCCGGCGAGCAGCCACAGGGAGAAGGCGAAGGCGCCGAGGCCGAGGACGGCGTCCCTGGTGAGGCGGCCGGGGGTCACCTTGCCGCTCTCGCCGCGGACCAGCCAGTAGAGCTGGGCGGCGGTGGAGAGGAGGTAGGGGACGGTGGCGGTGAAGGTGGTGACCAGTACCAGGATGTTGAACGCGCCCTGGGAGCCGGTGGTGAAGTTGAGGATGGTCAGCAGTGAGGCCAGTGAGACGCTGACCAGGACGCCGAAGACCGGTACCCCGCGCCGCTTGGCGGCGAAGACCGCCGGGAACAGTCCGTCCTGCGCGGCGGCGTACGGCGCCTGCGCGGCCAGTAGGGTCCAGCCGTTGAGCGCGCCGGTCATCGACACCAGCGCTGCGACCGCGATCACCGTGCCGCCCCAGGAACCGCCGAACATGTTGTCCACGGCGTCGGAGAACGGCGCGGTGGAGTGGACCAGCTTGTCGTGGGCGACCGTCCCGAACACGGCGAGGGTGCCGAGCAGGTAGACCAGCGCCGCGCCCGAGGTGCCGAGCACGCTGGCCTGGCCGACGTTGCGCTCCGGGTCGCGGACCTCGCCGGCGCTCATCGCGGCGGACTCCACGCCCAGGTAGCTGAAGAGCAGGATCGCGGCGGCGGCGGTCATGCCGCCGGCCCAGCTTTGCCCGGAGGCGTTGAAGGGGCCGAGCTTGGACGGGTCGAAGAAGCCCAGGCCGCCGATCGCGACCAGCGCGAGCGGGATGAACTTCAGCACGGTGGAGACCAACTGCACCGCGCCGACGTACCGGGTGCCGGCCAGGTTGGCCAGCGCGGGCAGCCACTGGACGGTCAGTGCGGCGCCGATGGTGAGCCACTTGGAGTGCTGGATCGGCACCAACACGTCGAGGTAGCCGACCGCGGCCACCGCGAGCGCGGCGTTGCTGACCCAGGTGGTGATCCAGTACGACCAGGCCGACAGGAAGCCGGCGAAGTCGCCGAATGCCTCGCGGGCGTAGACGTACGGCCCGCCGGTGCGCGGGTTCCGTCGGGCCAGCTGTCCGAAGACCAGGGCGAGCGCGATGGCCCCCACCGTCAGCACGACGAACGACACCAGGCTGACCGTGCCGTAGGGCGCGACGGCCGCGGGGATCATGAAGATCCCGCCGCCGATGATGTTGCCCATGACCAGGGCGGTGGCGGTCGGCAGACCGAAGCGTCCGGTTCTTCCGGTGGCCGGGGCGGGCTCCTGTGCGGGATCGGGCGTGCTCGGTGGGGCTGCCTGCCGTGGTACGGCCGGACTGGTCTGCATGAGGGTGGTGTGCCTTTCCTGGTCCTGCTCGCGCTCGGTGGAGCGGACATCAATGCTGGCGTAGCGGACACTCTTGACCAAATCGCCAGGAATTGTGTCGCAAGCCCGATATCCCGCCGAAAAACTTGCGGCCACGGACCCCCTCGGCCGGTACTCGTCCTGCGTCGCCCGGCGCCGCGCGATGCCGTGCACCGCAGGCGATCCCCAACTGGAGCTTTCGAACATCCCAGCACCACTTATGGCCCAATTCACGCTTTCGAGTGAGTTTCCGTGAGGCGAGGCCTGATGCTGCGCACCGGAATAAAACCGGCGCAATCGAACAATCTCACGCCGGGGCAATCACTATGGCGACAATCTCTGATGGCCGGAAGAAGAGCTGATCTTCCTTCTGTCATAGGCATTCTGACGCTCAGTCAGTTCTTCGGACCAAGGGACAAGGACCAGGACCTGCCATGACCACCGAGACCGTCCAGCAGAACCAGCAGAGCCTCAGTACCTCCGCCGCCAGGAACCTGGCCACCACCACCAAGACCGTGCCGCAGATGCTCGGGATCACCCCCCGCTACCTGCTGCGCGCGCTGCCCTGGGTGGACCTGGAGGCCGGCGTCTACCGGGTCAACCGCCGTCGGGGCTTCATCCTCGGCGACGGGCTGATCAGCACCTACGTGGACGGCGGCGGTGCCTCCCGGGTGATCGCCGAGGACCTGCGCGAACTGTCCTTCCTGCGTGACCAGGAGAGCCCGCTGCTGACCGCGCTGGCCGGCGGCTTCGTCCAGCGCGAGGTCGCGCCCGGCGAGCTCATCGCCGCCGTTGGCGCCCCCGTCGAGGCGCTGCACATCATCGCGTTCGGCCGCGCCGAGAAGCGCGCCACCGGCCAGTACGGCGAGGACGCCCTGCTCGCCGTGCTCGGCGACGGTGACTTCTTCGACGCCGGCGCCTGGGTGCGCGGCGAGGCCGTGCCGTACCAGGTCAAGGCGGTCACGCCGTGTACCGTGCTCTCGCTCGACCGCCGGGTGCTCACCGAACTCGCCGACCGCGAGCCCGCGTTGCGCGCCGGACTGGACGCCTTCGCCGCCGACGGCCAGGGGCCAGCCGACCGCGAGCACCCGATCAGCCTGACCTCCGGCCACAACGGCGAGCCGCAGCTGCCCGAGACCTTCGTGGACTACGAGGAGAACCCCCGCGAGTACGAGCTGAGCATCGCGCAGACGGTGCTCAAGGTGCACACCCGGGTCTCCGACATCTACAACTCCTCGATCGACCAGGTCCAGGCCCAACTGCGGCTGACCACCGAGGCGTTGCGCGAGCGCCAGGAGTGGGAGATGCTCAACAACCCCGGGTACGGGCTGCTCCACAACATCGTGCCCGGCCAGCGGGTGCACACCCGCACCGGTGCGCCCACCCCGGACGACATGGACGAACTGCTCACCCGGGTCTGGAAGCAGCCCGCGTTCTTCCTGGCCCACCCGAGGGCGATCGCCGCCTTCGGGCGGGAGTGCACCCGGCGCGGAGTACCGCCGCAGATCGTCGAGCTGTTCGGCAGCCCGTTCATGACCTGGCGCGGCGTGCCGCTGCTGCCCTCCGACAAGCTCGACCTCAAGGGCTCGGACTCGGCGCCCGGAACCACCAACATCCTGCTGATGCGGGTCGGCGAGGCCCAGCAGGGCGTGGTCGGACTGCGCCCGGCGAAGGTGCCGGACGAGGTGGAGCCGGGCCTGTCGGTACGTGCGATGGGCGTCGATCGCCAGGCCATCACCTCCTACCTGGCGACCTGCTACTTCTCCACCGCCGCGCTGGTGGACGACGCCATCGCGGTGCTCCAGAACGTCGAGGTGTCGAACTACCATGACTACTCCTGACGGATTTCGGCCCGCTACCGGTCCTGCCGCACTCGCCGCCGCCCCGGCCGGCGGGCCGGCCCCGGTCGCCGCACCGGCGACCGGGGTGTTCGGGAGGTTCCCGGCACCGGGGATGCCGGCGGTGCCGGACCCGCTGCCCGGGGCGCTCGCCCACGCCGCCGGCGGCACCCGCTACTGGCTGCCGCAACAGCCGCTCCAGGCACCGGCGGTGACACCGCCCGTCGCCCCGCCCACCGCGCCGCCGAGCGGATTCGACGTCGAGGCCGTCCGGCGGGACTTCCCGCAGCTGCACCGCGAGGTGAACGGCCGGCCCCTGGTCTGGCTGGACAACGGCGCCACCACGCTCAAGCCCCGCCAGGTCGCCGAGGCCGTCGCCGAGCACTACTCGACGGGCACCTCCAACGTCCACCGCGGTGCGCACAGCCTGGCGAGGCAGGCCACCCAGGTGTACGAGGAGGGCCGCGAGGAGGCGGCCAAGCTGCTCGGCACCCAGGACACCGACGAGATCGTCTTCGTCCGGGGCACCACCGAGGCGGTCAACCTGGTGGCGCAGACCTGGGGCCGGGCCAACCTCGGGGTGGGTGACGAGATCCTGGTCTCGGCGGCCGAGCACCACTCCAACCTGGTGCCCTGGCAGCAGATCGCGGCCGAACGCCGGGCCCGGGTCCGGCCGATCCCGCTGCTGCCCGACGGGCAGTTGGACCAGGACGCGTACCAGGACCTGCTCGGCTCGCGGACCAGGCTGGTCGCGCTGACCCATGCCTCCAACGTGCTGGGGACCGTTCCGCCGGTGGCCGAAATGACCGCGCTGGCCCACCGGTACGGCGCCAGGGTGCTGGTGGACGGCGCGCAGGCGGTGAGCCACTTCCCGGTGGACGTCACCGCGCTGGACGCCGACTTCTACGCCTTCTCCGGACACAAGGTCTTCGGCCCGACCGGGATCGGCGTGCTCTACGGCAAGCGTGAGCTGCTGGAGGCCATGCCCCCGTGGCAGGGCGGCGGCAACATGATCGACTCGGTGAGCTTCGAGGAGACCACGTACGCGCCGATCCCGCACCGGCTGGAGGCCGGCACCGGCCACATCGCCGGGGTCGCCGGACTGCGGGCGGCCCTCAGGTACCTCGCCGGGCTCGACCGGCAGGCCGCCACCGCGTACGAGGAGCAGCTCACCGCATACGCGATGGGCGCGCTGGCCACCGTCCCCGGGCTGTACCTGATCGGCAGCGCACCGGGCAGGATCGGGGCGCTGACCTTCGTGCTCGCCGGGACGGACCCGATCGCGCTGGCCGGGGCGCTCGACCGGCAGGGCATCGCGGTGCGCGCCGGGCACCACTGCGCACAGCCGGCGCTGGCCTCCTTCGGCCTGCAGAGCGCGGCCCGGGCCTCGCTCGCCCTGTACAACACTGCGCAGGAGGTGGACACCCTGGTCGCCGCGCTCCAGGACATCCAGGAGCAGGCGCAGTAGCGGCACGACGGGCGGGCGCCGGCAACGGCGCCCGCCCGGCTGCTACTGCGCAGGCGGCGACTGGAGCCGGTTCGCCAGGGCCGAGGAGAACGAGGAGACACACGCGGCGAGTTGGGAGGTGCTCAGCTTCGCCGGGTCCCCGCCGCAGTCGGTGGCCGACGGCGGCGCCGAGGGGGCGGTGGTGGCCGAGGGCTGGGGCGAAGGGGGCGGAGCGCCACCGGGGGAGGGCTGGGAGCCCGGCGGACTCTGCTTGAGGTAGACCAGGTTGGGCGTGGTCCGGCCGTCACCCGAGACGTCGATGTAGTCCTGGGTCTGCCCGTTGATGTCGACGAACCCGCGCCACATGCCCTTCCCGAACGGGATGATCTCCTGAAGGTTCCCGCCCGCTCCGGTGGTCACCGTGACACCGGTCTGCTGGGTGATCCAGGCGACCATCCGGCTGGAGAGCTCGGTCAGGTTGACGGGCCTGCTGGTGTCGCCCTGCACGTACACCTGGAGCTCGTTGAGATCGGCGTCCACCTCGTCGGCGCGCACCACCGCGAAGGCGATGATCGCCTCCGAGGAACTGTTCCTCGGCACCAGCGGAGTCACGTAGTAGTAGTGCCCGTCGGTGGCCGAACGCAGCAGGTACTCGCCGGGGTTGGTGGCGTTGGTGTCGGTGGAGGTGTGGGCGAAACCGAAGCCGTCGCGGTTCTTCGCGCCCCGGCCGGCCAGCCACTGGACCGCGCTGATCTGCTCCTTGACGACCGATCCCGGGTAGACCGTGCCCGGCAGCTCACCGGGGTGCACCGTGCTCCGGTGCTCGATCACCGGCTTGCCGCTCGGCGAGCCGGTCAGCACCAGCACACCGTCCGGACGCTGCACCGTCCGCTTGTGCCAGGCGATCTGCCGGGTCACCGCGATGACGATGACCGGCTTGGCCGTGGCGAGGTCGGTCCCGTCGCAGTAGCCCCAGACGTCCTGGTCCTGGTAGAGGAGTCCGGGGAACCGCTCGGCCAGCAGGTTGCGCAGGCTGTTCGCCCGGTTGCCGCCGAAGGCCCGGTCGAAGGAGTGGTCGCCCTTGAACTCGCAGGCGCTGTTGCTGTTGGAGGTGCCGTCCCAGACGGCCACGCCCTCGGTGGGCTGGGAGCCCGAGCCGTCCAGCACGCCCGTCCAGACGCCGTGGCCCTGGCCCTTGCCCGGCAGGTAGTGGATGCTGTGGCCCAGCAGGCTGACACCCGAGGCGAGGGCGGAGCCGGTCTTCAGCGCGGTCGCGGCCGCGGCGTAGGAGGCGGTGCGCGGCTCGAAGTCGAAGTTCGGCATGGGCCGCACCTTGATGCAGGCCGGGACGTCGGCGGCGCCGAGGTGGTCGCAGCGGTCGCCGTCGCCCTTGCGCGCGTCCCTGGTGAGCGGACGGGCGGAGGCCGGGGCGTCGGACGCCGAGGCCGGGATGTCCAGCACCGTGGCCCGTGCGTAGTAGCGGCCCAGGTCCTTGTCGTTGTCCCAGAACGCCATCACCGTGCACCCGGTCGACGCCAGCAGGGCCAGCGACGTGGCGCCGACCAGCAGGTAGTCGACCCACCGCGGCAGCACGACCGTCACCGCCACGTTGACCGCCGTGACCAGGTTGCCGATCAGGCCGATCGTCGCCCAGATCCAGAACAGCGCCGTCGTGTGCACCGGAGTGCCGTGCGGCAGGAACTGCGCCTGGAGGAACAGCCGGTAGCTCTGGTCCTGCTGTCCGAAGCCACCGAAGACGAAGTGCTTGACCACCCATATCAGCAGTGCGAGGGCCGGCATCCACAGCCACCACAGGGCGAGAAGGCCCAGTCTCCCCAAGAGCAACCTGCGTCGAGTCGTACCGGCCATGGACCCCCCCTGTCGGTGCTGTCGTATGTCCGCCCCGAGTCTGCCGCCAATCAGTAGGCTTTGTCCGCGATTTGTTGAACCGTCAGCGAGTGCCGGCCCGGCACCGGCTCAGCGGCCGCGCAGCGCCCGCCCGCCGAACCCGTTGCCACCGCCGGCGGCCTGCCACCACCGCTCGACCGCCTGCTGGTCCATCGCCGCCCAGTCGGGCGTCTCCTGGACCTGGGCGCGCCCCAGGCTCCGGCCGAGTTCGACCGTGGACCGCCCGACGGGCGCCCGCTCGGCGTCGTAGGAGTGCAGCGCCTCGGCCCAGCTGCCGGCCGTATCCAGGGCGCGCTCCAGCGCGGCGGCGTCCTGCAGTGCCTTGATCGCGCCGCTGCCGGTGGGCGGACGGGCGATCGAGGCGGCGTCACCCACCACGGCAAGCCGGCCGCGTGCGTAGTGCGGCGTGGCCATGTCGTACATCGGCTGCACGAAGCGCGTACCGGCGGGGGTGAGATGGATGACCTCCTGCCAGTAGGGCGGGAAGTGCTCATTCACCAGGCCGAGCTGGTGCTCGGACAGCTCGCTGGTCATGGCCCTGGGGTGCACGTTCGTCGGGTCGCCGAACCGCAGGCCGTCGGCGGCCGGCGGACTGGTGTAGAAGACCCAGTTGACGTCGGTGCCGTGGCCGCCCGGGCCGGGGATGCGATAGACGATCATGTGTCCGCCGGGGAAGACCACCGTCGAGGCGTCCTGCTCCGGGAACGCCTCGGGCGGGGAGGGCAGCCGGCCCGCGGGCAGCGTGCCGCGCCAGGCCACGAAACCGCCGTACCGCGCCTGGGCGTCCGGGAACATCGCTGCCCGCACCACGGACCGGTACCCGTCCGCCCCGACGACCAGCTCGAAGTGCTGCTCGCCGCCGTCCGCCAGGTGCACCACCGCGCCGTCGGTGCCGGAGACGACCCTGGTCACCGTGGCGCCGGTGCGGTAGTCGACGCTGTCGGGGATCCGGTTGCGCAACTCCTGCCAGAGCGAACCCCAGTTGTACGAGCGGAACGGGAACGGCAGCACGCCGATCTGCCGCCCGGCCCGCACCGTGCCCTCGCGCACCACCCAGGGCCGCCGGGCCAGTTGGACCCAGGGCATCCCGGCGTCCAGATAACCGGCCGCCTCCAGCTCGGCGTACCGGTCGTTGTGCAGTGCCAGGCCGACGCCCCGGTCCTGCAGTCGGCCGACGGCCCGCTCGAACACCACCACCTCGTCCGCACCCGTGCGTGCCGCGGCCAGCGCGGCGGCGCAGCCCGCGATGCTTCCGCCCACTACGGCTACCCGTCCTCCGCGCACAGCCGCCTCCTTCCCTCGCCGAACGAGTATGACGGTGCGTCGGACGTTCAGCCGTCGATTCGGTGCAGTTTCCAGAACTCGGTCAGGTCGGTGCCGGTGGCGGCCTGCGCGGCGGCCTTGAACTCGGCCGTGGTCGAGACGCCGTACCAGTGGGTCCGCGCGTAGGTGCGCAGGAGTTCGGCCATCGTGGTGCCGCCGATCAGCCGGCGCAGGTCGTGCAGCGCGCACTTGCCGAAGTCGTAGACGACCGTCCCGTACCGGGTGGGGTGGGCGTCCCAGTAGCGCATCGAGTTGGTCAGCCGCTCGGCCGCGGACTCCCAGGAGACGTCGCGCCAGCAGCCCTCGCCCAGCTTGCCGAGGGCCAGGTCGGTGGCGTAGTCGCTGAACGACTCGTCCAGCCAGGGGGCGTGGTACTGGTCGTCGCCGACGATGCCGTACCACCACTGGTGCGCGAGCTCGTGGACCAGCGCCGTGGTGCTGACCCGGTCGAGCACGAACCCCGGGTACTCCATCCCGCTGAACCAGAAGCCGTCGTCCAGCACGGCGGCCAGCCGGCCGTACGGGTAGGTGCCGAACCGCCGGGCGTGGGCGTCGACCGCCGAGGTCGCCAGGGCCAGCATCGACCGGGCGTCCGCGGAGCCGACGCTCGCCGTCGAGTAGACGTCGATCCGCACCCCGGCCGGGGAGGTGGCGGAGACCCTGGTGAACGGGCCCGCCGCCCAGGCGAAGTCGCGGACCCGCTTCGCCACCGCCCTGGTGACGGTCCGTCCGGCGGACCCGGGAATGTCGACCGAGCGGCCGGTGGCGGGCACCAGCAGCCGAGAGGGGTGGTCGAGGGTGACGGTGAAGTCCGCGGCCTGCGTGTAGAAGGACTCGCCGTTGTCGGTGTACGGATCGAGGTGCACTCCGGCGGCGTCCCGGATCGCCAGCACCGGCAGTGCGTTGCCGAGGAAGCTGTACGGTCCGTCGTGACCGAACCGATCGGTGCCGTCCGGGACTTCGACGCCCAGACCGAAGGCGATCACCCCGCTCGCACCCCGGCCGAGCGGTGCGGGCAGTGCGACCCTCAGCGCGGTGCAGCCCACCGACAGCGCGTCCGGGGTGCCGCCGGTGAGGCCGGTCACCGTGACGGGCTGTGCCGCGCAGCCGCCGTGCGCGTTGTCCCACAGCCGGAGGTAGACCTCACGCAGCGGCTCGGCGGAGGCGTTGGTGAAGCGCACGGACTCATGGCCGTGCCAGCGGGTCCCGGTGCCGTCACTGCTCAGCTCGACCGTGTAGGCGGGGGCCGCGGGCGTGCGGGTCGGGTCGGAGTGCGGATCGGGCGTCCGGGCGGGTGTCGCGGCTGCCGTGAGGAGCACGGCGAGGGCGGCCAGCAGGGCCAGGGTGCTCCGCATGTGATCCTCTCGGTTCGGGCTCGCGATCGAACGGCCGGGCCGGGCCGCCCGACGGACGGCCCGGCCCCGGGGCGACGCGAAGTCACTCCCTGCGGCCGGCCTCCCGGTGGCGGGCCACCGCCCGGCGTACCGCCCCGTCCACGGCGGGCAACGCCGCGGCGATGTCGGTGTACAGCACGTACTCCACGGTCGCCACCGTGTGCAGGCCCTGGACCAGGAAGGTGTACTCCCGGCCCCGCTCCAGCAGCAGCACGATCGGCTTGTCGAAGGCGCTCGCCCAGCCCACCTCGACATGGGTGCCGGGTGAGGGCGGAGAGCCCGGCAGCGCGACGAAGACCTCCGCCTTGCGGATCTCCTCCTGGTCCAGCCCGGTGCACTGCTCCGGACTCATCAACTCGGCACCCCACGCCTCCCGGCGATGGGCGTTGTGGACGGAGATCCCCTGCGCCTCGAAGTGCTTGATCAGCAGGTCGAACGGGGCCCGGGCCTCGTCCGGCATCTCCCCGGTGGCCGGGTCGAGCAACTGGATGAAGGGACCGGCCAGGAACAGCGAACGGACGGCCGGTGCGTCCGGGTCGGCCGGCAGACCGGCGGTCGGTGCGGTGGTCTCGGTGGTCATACGGGTACCTCCGGAACGAGGCCGGCCTGCGGCGTCGGGTGGGGGCCGACCGGCGGGGCGGTCGAGGACTGGCGGAGCGGGGCCGCGGTCAGCACTTGCGGAAACACTGGATGTACGCGTCGCCGCTGGTGCCGTACGTGTACTCGGTGGTGTCGTACGCCGTGTACGGGTGGCGCTCGACCCGGATGGACGTGAAGTGCGGCAGGTACTGCCAGCGCAGTTCGGGCTTGGTGCTGAAGAACGGGATGAACACCCCGCCGGGACGCAGCACCCGGACCACCTCCGGCATGGTCCTGGCCCACAGGTCGGCGTTGGTCCAGACCTCCATGTCCAGCGCCGGGTCGAAGAACATCCCGTCGATGCTCTCCGAGGGCAGGGCGAAGACGTGCTGGAAGAAGTCGCCGCGTTCGATGGTGAGATTGCCGGGCAGCTTCGGGTGCCGGGCCCGGAACAGGTCCTCGACCTCTCCGAACAGCTCCAGGACCGTGTGGCTGCGGGTGGCGGGGTTGTTCGCGATGCGCAGTGCGGAGAGCCCGAGGCCGAGGCCGACCTCGTAGAAGTCGTGGCCGTACTCGCACAGCATGTCGGCGCTGGCCCACATCAGGTCCCGCTCCCAGGCCTGCATGGCCTGTTCACCGCCGATGCTCAGTGTCACCTCGCCATCGCGCTCGATCAGTTCGATCTCGGGCTTGGGCTGCGTTTCCATGGCAGACGTCCTTCGTTCCGTCAGTTGGGGGATCGGCGGGGGCTGCCGACCGGTCAGGTGCGGCGAGGCAGTACTCCGAAGTGGCGCCGGGCCGTGGAGACGGCGAGGTCCTGCACCGCGAAGACCGTGAAGTAGTAGGCCTGCGGGGCCGTGGTGGGGGCGAACCGCACGCGGAAGACGACGTCCTCCGGCTGCCCGGCGGCCCGCACCCTGACGGTGGCCGGTTCCACCGTGGCGTCCTCGCGCAGATAGGTCGGGACGAACAGGCCGAGCCGGACCGGCCCCGGGCGCGCGGCGGTGAGCGCGGCGCGCACCTCCAGCACCCCGCCCTGCTCCACCTCGTCCGCGGCGTAGGCCAGCAGAGCGGGCGCCTCGGGGAGCCGGAAGGTGACGTCGCCGCAGCGCATGCAGACCGCGCAGGTGGTGTCCAGGATGTGCGGGAGCAGCCCGCGCCGGGTGAACTCCTGGGCCGGGCGGCCGCAGTGGCAGGTCACCTCGCACACCTGTCGGTCGAGCGAGCTGCGGTCCCCGAAGTGCGCCGGGTAGTTCATGATCTCGTTCTCGGGGTTCGCCGCCACCTGCTCGGCGATCACATGGTCGAGCGACTGCAGGTCGGCGGTGAGCGAGGAGCGGATCTCATCCGGCGACTGGTCGGCGAGGTGGGTGGGCCGGGCCACCCACAGGTCCACCTTGCGGGCCAGCTTGGTCAGGCGGGGGCGGAGTGGATGGTTGTGCGGCAGCAGCTCGGAGGTGAGCAGGGCGGTCAAGCGGCGTCCCACCGTGATGACCAGGGGGTCGGGGCGATGGTCGGAGGGGTGGGGGATCTGCCGTGCGGAGATGTGCTGTTCGGAGGTGTGCTGTTCGAGGGGGTGATTCTCCGGGGCGTCTCCTTCCGAGGCGCGCTCTTCCGGGGAGTGCTGCTCCAGGGTTTGCGAAGGGGCGTCGGGCAGACCGAAGCGCATGAACGCCGGGTAGGGGTGCGAGCCCGCCAGGCTGGCGTTGAGGACGTCCACCGAGTCCGCGCCGGTGAGCGCGGCACGCATCCAGGCGACGTTCTCCGGACGGTCGGAGTCATGCACCGAGACGGCGGAGACGACGGTACGGGCCGGGCCGTCAAGGGCGTTGAGCAGCAACTGGTACTTGGGGTCGTACAGCGCCAGGTCGGCGAGCGGACCGCTGTTGCACGCGCTGAGCACCAGCTCCACCGCCTCCACCCGATTGAGCGGCACCAGCTTGTCCTCGGGCTTATAGCAGGGCAGCCCGTACGCGCACCGGGGGCCGAGCAGCCCCGGCCCGGCGGGGACGGCCGGGTTCAGACCGCAGATGGTGAACTCGCCCAGATTGACGCTGTCGTCCTTCCCGTGACCCTGGAAGGCCACCCGGCGCCACCGGGTGCCCAGGATCTCGGCCTGGATGTCCGCGCGCTCGAAGTCGCGGTCGTCGAAGACCCGCACACCGGGCAGGTGCGGCGGCCGGTCGGTGTCGGTGAACAGGCCCACTGCGTCGATGCCGGTCGCGGGCCGCGCGTACTGCTTGGCGATGTTCCAGGCGAGCGAGGCGGCGTCGCGGCCGCTCAGCAAGGTCAGCCGGTGCCGTCGGCTGCGGTAGGTCGCCAGCAGCAGGGCGCGCACCGGGTCGAGGTTGAGACGGTCGTAGCAGCCGAGCAGCAGGAGTTCTCCGGGATGCCGGCGGTGGAAGGCGGCGAGGTCGGCCAGCTGCTCCTCGTCCACCCACTCGCGGGCCAGTGGGCGGGCCAACTCGGTCACACCTTCGGGGAGTTGCTCCGTACCGAGGACGATGCCGAGGTCGACCGGCCGCGGTGGCCGCACGGCGGTGTACATGCGCGACGCCAGCTCCACGCTCCGTACCAGGTCGGCTCGGCCCTCGACCGGTACCGGCACCGACACCGCCGCCGGGTCGCCGGCGTCCAGGAACTCCTTGACCGCGGAGGGCAGTTGGCGGAAGAGGACCGGGTGGAAGAGCGGGGCGGCTGCGTTCATCAAGGATTACCTCGCGGGCGGGAAGGGCGGAGAGGGGACGGGGCCGGGCAGGGCATCAATGGGGTGCGCGGGCGGCGCGGGCCAGTGGGCGCCGTCGGGGCACGGGGTGCTCGGGCCACCCGGGACACCCGGGACACCCGGGACACCCGATCGGGCACGTGGCGTCGGGGCCCGGGCCCGCTGAGCGGGTGCCCGAGGGAAGGCCCTGACTTCTGCGGATGGTTGGCGGGGCATCCCCGGGGGCTGTCGGGAGCGTTGACCGGTAATCCTCTGAGGTGCTCGGGAGCGTTCATGCCGGGCACTCCGCGGGGGCGGTGGCGCCGCGGGACAGCAGCCCTCGGCAGGCGAAGGCCAGGCCGGCTCCGGCCAGGGCGAGGACGAAGGCGGTCGCGAAGACCCCGCGCGGGCCGATCCGGTCCATCAGCAGTCCGCCGGCCTGCTGGCCCATCGCGTCGCCCAGGACGGTGGCGAGGGAGGCCCAGGTGAACGCCTCCGCCAGCGAGCGGCTGTCCGCGACCGTGCTGACCAGCGTCAGCTCGCTCGCGGACACCAGCGCGATCGGTGCGCCGCCGACGGCGAGGGCGAGGGCGAGCACTGGTTCGGAGGTGGCCGCCGGCGCCAGCCCCGTCCCGAGGGCGTAGGCGAGCACCAGGCGCGGGAAGCGGACGTGCGGTGCGACCTGGGACTGCGAACGCCCCAGCCACAGCGCGCCCAGCGCGCTGCCGACGCCCCAGCACGCGTACACCGCACCGGTGGACCCCGGTGACCCGTGAGCGGCGACGAAGGCCGGGACGGCGAGTGTCATCAGGCCGATGGGGACGGCACAGGTGGCCATGATTCCGGTGAGTGCCAGCATCGCCGAGTCCCGCAGCGGGCCGAGAAGTCGGCGCGGCCCGTCTGCCCCGGCGTCGGCGTGCTCCGGCTCCGTGCCCGCCGGAAGGTGGACGAAGGCGAGCCCCAGGGCTCCCGCGCCGCCGACCACAGCGACGGTGGTCAGGGCCAGCCCGGCGGAGCCGGAGAGCATCAGGCCGGCGAGTGCCAGCGGAGCGCCGATCACCAGGACCTCGGTGAGCAGCGCCTCCCAGAGGTAGGCGGTGTCCCGGTCCTGCTCCTTCAGCGGAAGCCGGGCCCACAGCGACCGCATGCAGGCGTTGGCGGGTGGGAGCGCCACTCCGGCGAGTGCCGCCGCCACGGGCTGCGCCCAACCGCCCGGCCGGGTGGCCCACACCAGCACGGCGAGCATCGACGGGTAGAGGACACCGGTGGTGGCCAGCACCGTCCGGCGTCCGCTGCGGTCCAGCCGCCGGGCGATCAGCGGGCCGCCGACCGCCATGCCGGCGGTGTAGAGCGCGGCGACCAGGCCCGCTTGAGCGTAGCTGCCGCCCTGCTCGCGGACCACCAGCACCATGGCCAGCGACATCAGGTAAACCGGCAGCCTGGAGACGATGCTCCACCAGGCGACGGCGCCGACACGGCGCTGAGTCAGCAGGGTGCGGAAGCGGTGGGGCAGGCCGTTCGTCACCGGTCCGGACCCCGTCCCGTGGCCTGGCCCGGTCCGGTGGCCGGGCTCACGGAGGTGACGGGTGCCAACTCGATGGTGAAGGTGTCGAGAACCTCGCGCATACGTGTCTCCACCTCGCCGATCGACGCTCCCACGACATGGACGTACCCCGACGCGTTGTGCGAGGCCCGCCGGGCCGACACCGAATCGCCGACACCGACCTTGAGAACGGCGTCGACGACCCCGGGGACACGCAGCAGTTCCTCCTCAGGGGTGATGCGATGAACCGTCCCCGAGCCGGGAAGCGGCAGCAACAGGTCGCCCGCGCACCGGCGTTCACGATAGTGGAGATCGGGGCGCAGGCCGCGGTACACGTCCAGGGTGGCACCGAAGACGTCGAAGCCGTACGCGTGGCCGTGGTTGGCAGGGATCTCGCAGCCCGCCAGCCGGACGCCGATCTCGCCCGCGTACACCTCGCCGTCGACCAGGAAGAACTCCATGTGTGCGTAGCCGTGGTCGATATCCATGCCGGTGACGATGCGCTGGAGCATGGCGCGCAGGTCGACCGGCGGGGCTTCGTCGGTGCCGACGCTGATGTTGGCGTTCATCGCGCCGTCGACGATGTCCAGCGGCCGGCAGGGCATCGCGCTCGGCCAGGCGTCCAGCACCTCGCCCCGGTGGATGACCGTGCACACCTCCCACTCGGTGCCGCCGAGGAACTGCTCCACCATCCAGTCCCGCGCGCCGAGGTCGATCCCCGCCAGGTCCGCCGGCCCGGTGAGCCGGTAGGTGTCCACGCAGGCGAAGGAGTCCACCGGCTTGAGCACCAGGGGCCAGCCGTGCTCCTCGGCGAACCACTCGACCTCCTGGGCACCGCGTACCCGCGTGAACTCGGCGGTTTTCAGGCCGAGTTCACGGAACCGGTACTTCATCTCGGTCTTGTCGCGCACCCAGGCGACCTGGCGTTCGGTCAGGTGCGGCAGGCCGACCAGTGCGGCGAACCGCTGGGCGACGGCCTGGCGCGGCTCGGACGGGTTGCAGAACCGGGTCGGCCGGACCGGAAGCCCGGCGGCCCAGGCCTGGTACCGCGCGGCCTCCTCGGCCAGCGGCACCCCTTCGCGCACCCAGAAGGCCGGGAGGTGTGCCGTCCGGTGCAGGTGGTCCTCCGACAAGTCCTGGCGGAACTCGGCGAACCGCAGCAGTACCAGGTCGTCCGGGAGGGTGTGGGCCGCATACCTGGTGAACGACGAGGGGCGGTCGTCCACCATCAGCAGCGCGGGACCGTCGGAGCTCATACCGCCTCCAGGACCCGCCGGACGGCCTTGGCCGCCAGGACCTGCTCCGGCTCGGAGAGTTCGGGCGAGAGCGGCACGCACAGGGTGCGCTCCAGCTGGTCGCGGGTGCGGGCGAAACCGTCGCGGCTGAGCGCCAGCGGCCCCTCGGGGGCGTGGTTCCACGGGAAGCCGTCGGCGTAGAGCGAGCTCCGGCCGGTGAGCACCGGGTGCTCGGGAAGCAGGTACTTGCCGAGCGTCCAGTTGGCGATCCCCTCGGCGGTGAGCGCGGTGACGGCGGCGTCCCGCAACTCGCGGCTCTCGCAGCGGAACCGCAGGCTGAGCTTCACGTCGCCCTCGGCTCTCGGCCGTACCTCCAGGTCAAGGCGGCCGGGTGTCTGCGCCATGGCGATGGCGTACATCCGCTCCAGCCCGGCGAGCAACTCGTCGAGATGGCGGAACTGCTGGCACTGGACGGCCGCCACCTGCTCGCTGGTGACGAAGTTCTCGCCGTAGTGGGCGTCCGGGTTCCAGGTCGGGTAGCGGCCGGGTACGCGGGCCGAGCCGTGGTCGTGGTAGCACCGCATGGTCGCCCAGGCGTCATCGTCGCCCGTGACGAGTAGCCCGCCCTCGCCCGAGGTGAGCACCTTGTTGTGGTGGAAGCTGAACGTCCCGGCGTAGCCCTTCGTCCCGACGTGCCGGCCGTCCGGGAACCGCGCGCCGAGCGATTGGGCGCAGTCCTCGATGAGATACGGCACACCCATGGGTAGCGGGGCGACCGTGCCCTCCATGTGGGCCGTGATGACCCGCTGGGCGCCGGACGGCAGCAGGCTGGCGTCCAGCGACAGCGAGTCGTCCGCGTCCACCAGGACCGGGATCAGGCCGCAGGAGAGCACCGCGCCGGCCACCGCGACGAAGGTGACCGCCGGGATGTAGACCAGGTCGCCGATGGACGGCCGGGTGGAGATCAGCGCCAGACGCAGCGCCTCGGTGCAGTTGTGGACTGCCAGGGTGTGCACGGCGCCCAGCCGCTCGCACACCTGGCGCTCCAACCGGGAGGCCATGCTCTCGGTCTCCGTCTGGTAGCGGAACAGAACCTGATGGTCGATCACCTCTTTCAGTTCCGTCATGTCGGACCACGCGAGGTAGTTGGCGCCGTAGGGGAGGAAGCGCTGGCCGAGTCGGTTGTCAAGGGTCATCTGGCGTCGGACTCCGTGATCGGGTGCACCGCGCCGTCGACGGCCATCTGCTGGCCCCGGTAGTTGCGGAGCAGCAGGCCGTCGGGGGTGGGGGTGAAGTACGGCTGGGCGATGGGGATTTTGCCGATCTTCGTGGTGAGTACGTACTGCGGCACCCCGAACCCGGTGATGTGGCCCTGCAGGCCCTCCATGATCTCCCAGCCCTTCTCCACGGAGGTCATGAAGTGCGAGACACCGGTGACGTTGTCGCAGTGGTAGAGGTAGTAGGGCCGCACCCGGATCCGCAGCAGCTCGGTCATCAGGGTGCGCATGGTGGCGACGTCGTCGTTGATGCCGCGCAGCAGCACGGTCTGGTTGCCGACCGGGATCCCGTGCCGCAGTAGGCGGTCCACCGCGGCGGTGGCCTCCTCGGTGATCTCCTTGGGGTGGTTGAAGTGGGTGTTCAGCCAGACCGGGTGGTACCGGGAGAGCATCGCGCACAGCTCGTCGGTGATCCGCTGCGGCAGCAGCACGGGGAACCGGGTGCCGATCCGGACGATCTCCACACTGGGGATCGCCCGCAGACCGCTGATGATCTCCTCCAGCTTGCCGTCCTGGTAGGAGAGCGGGTCCCCGCCGGTGAGCAGTACGTCGCGGATCTCGGGGTGCTCGGCGATGTAGCGCAGGTCCTCGTCGAACGAACCGCCCTCGTCGTCACGGAAGTAGGTGCCGTTGACATCGGTGGTGTGGAACTTCCTGGTGCAGTGCCGGCAGTAGACCGGGCACGCCTCGGTGACCAGCATGATCACCCGGTCCGGGTACTTGTGCACCACGCGGTTGGTCTTGCGGTAGAAGGTGTCGCCGACCGGATCGACCTCGGCACCGGAGAACTCGACCAGCTCGCCGGTTGCCGGGACGGCCTGTTGGCGGACCGGGCAGAGCGGATCGTCCGGATCCATCAGTGACGCGTAGTACGGGGTGATGCTCCAGCGGTACCTGCCCGCCACCCCGGCGATCGCCTTCTCCTCGTCCGGGCTGACGTTGATCCACTGTCGGGCCTTCTCGATGTTGGTGATCCGTCGGCGCATGTGCCAGCGCCAGTCGTTCCACTGCGCTTCCGGGACACGGGGTCGGATGAACGTGGGGCCTGCGGTAGTCCCGGTTTCGCGGGGTGTGCCGGACATGGCGGCTCCAGGGTCGACAGGTCTTCGATGGCTCGGGGCGGGTCACCAGGGCTCGCACGGCCAGGCCATGGTGTGGATGGCTCCCGACGGGTTCACGGTGGGGACGAGGTCGGGGCGAGGGCGGACAACGGGAGGAGGGGCGGGCTTCACCGGGCGGGTTCACGGGGCGGGCTCGACAGGGCGCGCCGGTCGGCGGGTGGGTGGAGCACCGGACGGGTGGGGCCACCGGGCGAGCCGGCTCACAGCGGGGCGAGGGAGAGCTGACGGAGGGTGCGGGCGACCCGCTGCGCACCGCGCAGGTCGTCCAGGGATGGGTCGAGGGCGCTCCACTGGGCCACCGCGCCGTCTTCGGGCGGCACCCAAAGGGACGGGTCACCGGGGTCGGTGGCCAGCGGCACAGGGACCAGCTCGGTGACCCGCGCGGCCAAGTCCCGCTGGGCGGCTCCGAGCGGTGGTACGAACCCCAGCGGCGCACGACGGGCCTGGGCCAGTACGAGTGCGCCCAACGTCGGCGCGGCCAGGAAGACTTCGGCGGCGGCGTGCAGCGCGTCCACGTCCACCTCGGCGGCGCGATGCACCCGCACGGCGGCGAGTCCGGGCTCGCGGGCGTACCTGGGGGCGGCGCCGGGACCGTGGTCGGGGCTGGGGCTGGGGCTGGGGCTGGGAGTGGAGTAGGAGCAGGAGCCAGGATCGGGGTCGGGGCACCGGAGGGTTTCGGTGAGGCCGTCCAGGGCGGCGTGAACCGGTGCGAGCCGGGTGTCGCAGACCACTTCGCAGTGTCCGGTGCGGCGCACCGCCTCGTGGACCAGGGCCCGCAGCGGCCCGGCGGCGAAGGCCTCGAGCTCCTCGTTCGGTACGTCCCACGCGGAGAGCAGCAGCAGGGCTCCTGCGCGGTGCCGGTTCCTGGTCAGCCGGGTGGGCGCGAGTGCTCCCGTGGGCCGCGCCCCGCCTGTGGGGCCGAGCAGCCAGCCGGGCCGGTGCTGCCGGTGGAGTGCCCGCTCGGCCGGCCGGGCCGGCGCCGGGCCGGCATGGCCGGAACTCAGGTGCACGACCGGGATGCCCAGCTCCAGCAGTCGGCCGGTGGCCGCCTCGTCGTCGCAGACCAGTGCCACCTCGGGTAGCGGCGGATCGGGCAGCGCGGGATCGGTTGGCGGATGCTCGGGCACTGCCGGTGCGAGCGGTGCGTCCCCGGGAGGCAGGTGGACCGGACGGAGCCCGCCGAGGTGAGCGGCGACGTGGCGCAGGGCGAGCAGTGAGTCCAGCTGTTCCTCACGGGCGGCCAGCAGGACCCGGCGGCCCGGTGTGACCGGCTCGCCGCGGCCGGCGGTCAGTACTGCCACGGTGTCACCGCCCCGAGGCGGGCGACATCGTCGCTGTACCCGGCGGCCGTGGTTGAACAGCCGCTGCACACCTCAGGCCCCCGCCGGCGGTAGAAGTCGGCGTGCGCTCGGAAGGCCGGTGTGTCCAGCAGGATCACGCCGCCCTCGCGGATGGGGGCGCCACCCGGGCCGTCGTCGTTCTCCCGGTGCGGGATGCAGCTGCACGCGTACATCCGGCCGTGCTTGCCGTCGATGTAGATGACGTCGTCCGCGACGTGGCACAGCGGGAGCGAGGCGCGTGGGGTGATGGACGCGGTGAAGTAGCGCTCCTGCTCCTCGGCGGTGTCCCCGTAGAACCGCTTGCCCATCGGGACCAGCAGGGCGCTCGGGTCGGCGTCGTAGATCGGGTCGCACACCGCGCGGACCTGGTCGTGGTCGGGGTAGTGGATGGGGCGGTCCAGCTTGAGCGCGGACAACTCCCACTGACGCACCCCGGCCGTGGTCAACACCCGCTGCAGCAGCGGCATTTCGGCGAAGTTGTGCGGGCCGACCACCGTGTTGACCCGGGGCAGGATCCCGAGCGCGGCGGCGGCGCGCAGCCCGCGCAGCCCGGCGTCGAACATGCCGGGGGAGCGTCGGTAGGTGTCGTGGGTCGCGGCCGAGGCGCCGTCCAGGCTGACGATCACCTGAGCGAGCCCGGCCTCGGCGAGACGCTCCACCATCTTCGGCAGCATCGAGCCATTGGTGATCAGGGACATCTTCATCCCCGCCGCCGTGCCCGCGCGGACGAGCTCCACCACATCCGGGTGCATCAGCGGTTCCCCGCCGGTGAACCGGACATAGGCCACCCCGGCCTCCCTGGCCTTCGGCAGCAATTCGGCGAAATCCTCGCGGGAGAAGCGGAATGTGTCGCGGGAGAGCGCGAAATCACACATGAAGCAGTCGGCGTTGCAGGCTTCCAGAATTCTGATGAACAGATAGCGGTGACGCTCACGCACGGTGGAGGACATATCCGGGCCGTTCATGGGAAGGGGCGGGACGAGCCGGGCGTCAGGAAGGTGGGGAGGTGCCTCGCAGGGTGGCGAGCAGGGCGTCGGCGACCTGGGCCGCGCCGCCCGTACCGACCGTGGTGGTGAGCGCGCCCCAGTCGACGCCCTCGGCGGTGGAGTGGCGCAGCGCGCCGAGCACGGCGTCCCTCAGCGCCCTGGTGGTGCCCCGGCCGTCGGCCGCCTGCGCAGCCGCGCCGATTCCGCCGTAGATCAGCTCCAGGGCGCGGTCCTCGCCGTGCGACCGCAGCGACAGCGCCTCCTCCTCGACGAGGACGTCCTTGGGCCAGACCACCCGGACCTCGGCGCCGACCGCCTGGCTGTGGAAGCGGCCGTTGAAGATCTGGCTGAGGTTCTGCGGCGGCAGGCAGACGGTGGGTACGCCCAGGCTGCCCGCCTCCAGCAGTGTGGTCAGGCCCGGGGAAGTGAGCAGGACGTCACAGTGGGCGAGCCGGTCGAGGAAATCGCCGTGGGTGAGGCTACCCGTGGTCGTCCGCGGCGGTGCGACCGCGGCGTCGACCAGGCGCCCGGCGAACTCGGCCGGGAGGTTGCCCGCCACGTGGACCTCATGGACCCCGTGGGCGGCGAGTGCCTCGAGCACGGCGGGGACGACCAGGCGGGGGTAGTTGGTCCAGTCGGCGAGCCGCGGCGCCCGCAGGCCGCCCAGGCTGACCAGGGCGCTGCGGTACTGCCGGGGAGCGCTCGGCGGACGGTCGAGCACGGCCGCCGGCGGCGTGCCGATGACCGCGTCGACCCAGTGCAGCGCGCGGACGGAGGCCAGCACGTCCAAGCACTCGGGTGGCAGCTCGGCGCACTTCTGGGCGCAGTAGACGGTGGCGTCCAGTGGCAGCGCGGAGCGGTCGCCGGCCGACCACATGAAGGGCAGGCTGTCCACGAACACGGTGGGCACACCGGCGGCCTGCAGCGCCTTCGCAGCGGAGCCGTCCAGCACCACCAGTGCGGCCCGCACCCCCTCCGAGCGCACGATCTCCGCGAGGGTGTCGGGAGTGCCGTCCGCCGACAGGTCGTACCAGCGGTCGACAGGGTACTCGGAGAGCAGCGGGCGGCCGAGGGCCGAGCCCAGGCCGATGAATCTCAACGGCGGTGCAGGGTGATCCGGCGGCCCCGGACGACCCGGTGGTGCGGGGCGGCCGTGCAGCGCGGAGAGGATCGCGCTGAGTTTTCCCGAGCTTCCCCAGCCGAATTCCGCCCCGGCGACGGCGACGGTTTGCGAAGCTGAATCAGTGTGCATCGGATCTACCTCGGCTTCCTGGACGGGCCGCCTTCGATCGGACACAACCTTTGCGCATTAAGCCGACCGGCGCAAGGGTTTCATCCGGATTTCCGATCCGGGAGTGAATATTCGGAACTGACATATCCACATTCGATCTGATCGATGGTTTGTGTGAAAAGTTTGGACGTGGTCAAAATGGGTCGAGCGCGGGCGGCCCGGCCGCTAGGCTTCCGGGCCATGGGCTACCTCGAAGCCAGCGGCCTCGGCCACACCCTCGCCGACGGGCGTGAGTTGTTCAGCGACGTGTCGTTCCGCGTCCCGGCCGGGGAGATCGTCGCCCTGATCGGCGACAACGGCGCGGGCAAGACCACGCTGCTGCGGATGCTCTCCGGTGAACTCCCCGTCCAGCTGGGCGCGGTGCGCAGACAGGGGGCCGTCGCGGTGATGCCCCAGTTCATCGGCAGTCTCCGCGACGACCGCACGGTACGGGACCTGCTGCTCACCGTCGCACCCCAGGCGCAGCAGGCGGCCGCGGCCGCCGTGGACGCGCTGGAGCTGGAACTCATGGAGACCGACGACGAGGCCGTCCAACTCCGTTACGCACAGGCCCTGTCCGACTGGGCCGAGGCCGGCGGCTACGCGGCGGAGGTGCTCTGGGACACCGTCACGGTCGCGGCGCTCGGCCTGCCCTTCCGGCTCGCGCAGTACCGCGAGGTCGGCACGCTCTCCGGGGGCGAGCAGAAGCGCCTGGTCCTGGAGGCCCTGCTGCGCGGCCCGGCCGGGCTGCTGCTGCTGGACGAGCCGGACAACTACCTCGACGTCCCCGGGAAGCGCTGGCTGGAGGAGCGGCTGGCCCGCACCAGGCAGGGGGTGCTGCTGATCACCCACGACCGCGAGGTGCTGAGCCGGACGGCGACCCAGGTGATCACCCTGGAGGGCCGCACGACCTGGACGCACGGCGGTGGGTTCGGCACCTGGCACGAGGCGCGCGAGGCCCGGTGGAAGCGGGCGGCGGAGCTGCGGCAGCGCTGGACGGAGAAGCACGAGCAGCTGAAGGAACTCGTGCGCACGCTGCGCCAGCAGTCCGCGATCAGCGACGAGATGGCTTCCCGCTACCACGCCGCGCAGACCCGGCTGGCGAAGTTCGAGGAGGCCGGCCCGCCGGCCGCGCCCCCGCGGGTGCAGCGAGTCGCACCCGCCCTGCGCGGCGGCCGTACCGGTGTGCGGGCGATCACCTGCCGGAGCCTCGAACTCACCGGTCTGATGCGCCCGTTCGATCTCGAGGTCTTCTTCGGCGACCGGGTGTGCGTGCTGGGTTCCAACGGCTCGGGCAAGAGCCACTTCCTGCGCCTGCTGGACGAGTCCGGCGGTGAGGCCGCGCCGACCGTGGAGCACTCCGGTGAGTGCCGCCTCGGCGCGCGGGTGCGGCCGGGCCTGTTCGCCCAGACCCATCGGCACCCGGAGTGGCACAGCCGTACCCCGGTCGACATCCTCGGCCGTGGCGAGGGCGACCGGGAGGGGCTCGGCCTGGAGAACGCGATGGCCGCCCTGAGCCGATACGGACTCGCCGGGGCCGGCCGGCAGAACTTCGAGACGCTCTCCGGCGGTCAGCAGGCCCGCTTCCAGATCCTGCTGCTGGAGCTCGCCGGATCGACCCTGCTGCTGCTGGACGAGCCGACCGACAACCTCGACCTCATCTCGGCCGAGGCCCTGGAGCAGGCGCTGGGCACCTTCACCGGGACAGTGGTGGCCGTCACCCATGACCGGTGGTTCTCCAGGGTGTTCAGTCGCTACCTGGTGTTCCGGGCGGACGGCCGGGTGGTGGAGGCCGACGAACCGGTCTGGGACGAGGGCCGGGTCAGCTACGCCCGGTGACCGCTACGCGGGTGGCCGCAGTGAAGATCCGAGTGGCCGGGGGGTGGCGGGTGGCGGGTGCGTCGACCGCCCGGAAAACCCCGAAGGGCCCGGCGCGGGTGCGCCGGGCCCTTTCGGGTGAAGCTGCTGGGAGCCTGTGGGTCGGCTTAGTACCAGTGGTGGGCGGCCCACCAGGACCAGGCGGCGTTCGGGCTGCCGTAGCGCTCGCACATGTACTTGTAGGCCCACTTGATCTGGGTGGTCGGGTTGGTCTTCCAGTCCGCGCCCTCGGAGGCCATCTTGGAGGCCGGCAGGGCCTGGCCCAGACCGTACGAGCCGCTGCTGGGGTTGGTCGCGGTGACGCTCCAGCCGCTCTCGTGCGAAATGATGTTGTTGAAGGAGGCCAGCTGGTTGGCCGGGACGATGCTGGCGGCGATCTGCTGCGGGGTCGCGGCGGAGGCGGCTGTGGGGGCGACCACGGCGCCGACGGTGGCGACACAGGCCGCACCGGCGAACAGAGCAGCGGACTTGCGCAGACGAGTGGTGAAAGTAGACAAGAAAGGCTCCTGAGGTAGGGGGCAGGGCTTCACGCCGAGGCAGGATGCGCGACCGGATGAATGGCTCGTGCGTCAGGCGTGATGTCGGTGCGCGCCCTATTCGGGAGAAGCGCCGACTTGTCTGACACGGGTGGAGGGGACCACCGGTGTGTCGTTGCGACTGAGGCCATTGTTAGCGGGCCCCGAGGCGGGCTCCAAGGGGTCAAAATCGCTAAACCTACGAGGCTCGATCGTAGTTACGGGGCGCGAGGGTGCCCTCGGCCCGCCCTCGCGTTCCCCCTTGCTCCGGGCCGAAACCTCGCGCACGAACCTTTTCTCGAATGCCTTAAACATGCTTCTGACCTGCACGGATGCCAGCCGCAGGGGAGGGGGCTCCATGGGGGTGGTCGGGGGTGGTCGGGGGAGGTGGGCATGCCGTTCGGGTGGCTGGCGGCCCCCCGGGCGCGAACCACTATCGGAGGTAGTGGACCCTTTCGGCGATGTGCGCACCATCACAGGGTCATCTGAACTATTTGCCCGATTTGGGAGGTTTAGCGGCGTTGCGAAGGGCTGATGACTTCAGATAAAGGGTCTGTGGCCCGCGGCATTGGAGTGGCCGGGGTCACGGCAGTGAAGTGACTCAAGCCACAGGAACTCGGGTGACCCAGGTCGCATTCCGAGTCGAAATGTGGCCTGGGTCACTCAAATGGGGTGGGATGGTCAGCGCAGCGGCAGCGCCAGCTCCGTGGGATCGGTGGCGCTGGAGTCGAAGGAGACGCTGCTCCCCAGCGGGGTGTGACCGCCGTACAGCGGGTCCTTGGTGTCAAGAACCAGCGCCAGCCGGTGTCCGGCGGGCAGGTCGTAGGCGGTGGCGAAGAGCTGTACGTCGAGGGCGAAGGCCCGGCCGGGTTGCTGGCCGGACCAGCTCTGCGGGGCGTGCGAGATCAGCTTCCCGATCCCGAGCGCGTCCACGTCGTAGAGGTAGGCGAACGCCGTGCCCTCCGGTGCGGACGCGGTGACCGTGGTGTGCAGCCGGGCGGCGCCCCGGATGCGCTGGACCTCCGAGTAGGGCTCGGACTGCCAGACGGCGCCGGCCGAGCGGGGCAGCAGGGGGAGGGCGACGGTCGGCGGCAGGCCGATGGCCTGGTCGAGGCCGCCGGACAGCCCGGGGACGCCGCCGTCGGCACCCGAGTCGGTGCCGCCGACGACGGACGTGTGCCAGTCGCTGCCGACCGGTCCGTCGAGTTCTCCGGTGCCGAGCCGGTTCGGGGCGCCGAGCCGCAGTCGGTCGGTCCGGGTGCTGGTCGCCTCCCAGTTCTCGTAGCTCTCGTGGGTGCCGGTCGGCCGGACCTCCAGTTCCACCGACTGTCCCTGGCCGCCGCCGCCCTTGAGGTGCTGGTCGAGCCAGCCGCGCGCGCTCGCCCAGGTGGGGTTGGACAGCCCCAGCAGGCCGCTCAGTTCCTGGGTGGCGTGGTCGCCGGGGCGCAGTTCGAGCCGCTTGGGCACGGTCAGCCGCTGGTAGAAGGAGGTGATCTGGCTGGGGTTGAAGAAGCTGTCGCTCCAGGCGTTGGCCAGGAAGACCGCCGTGCCGTTGGCGTTGATCCGGTCCAGGTAGGTGGCGGGGGACCTGGTCTTCGCCCACTGCACGACCTCGGGTATGTCGCGGTCGGCGAACAGGTCGTCCATGGCCCGGGCGAACTCCGGGCTCTTGCGGCCGGTCAGTGCCTGGAGCGCGGCGAGCTTGTGGGCGGCGCCGAGGTGCCGGGTCTGTCCGCTGTAGAGCGAGTCGGCCAGGTCACCCCAGCCGCTCAGTGAGGCCACGGCCTTGATCCTGGGATCGAAGGCGGCGCCCATCAGAGTCAGGCCGCCGCCCAGTGAGAGCCCCACCATGCCGATGCGCTGCGGGTCGGCCGGGGTGTGGGCGAGGGCCCAGTCGATCACCGAGGAGATGTCGGCCACGTCGGTCGGGCCCGCGACGTCGATCTTGCCGCCGGAGAGCCAGAAGCCGCGGACGGTGTAGGTGACGGCGACGTACCCCGCGGCGGCGAGCTGCTTGCCCTGGGCGACGTACTCCAGGTCGTTCTGTCCCCAGCTGGCCGGCTGTACGACCACCGGATAGCGGCCCTGCGGGTCGGCGCCGGGCGTGCCGGGGGCGGGAGTGAAGACGTCGGCCTTGAGGACCACACCGTCCTTCATCGGGATGTCCACCAGCCGGAACGGCTTGGCGCCGTCGGCGGCGGCCACCGGTTCGGCGAGCGGGGCCGCCGATGCGGGAGCGGCGCTGAGCGCGCCGCCGAGGGCAAGTGCCGTGACCAGCACGGCACTTGCCGCTCGGTGTCCGCCGGAGTGGTGGGATCGCGTCATGGGTGCTCCATCAGGATCTGACGGTGCCTCGGCGGCATCCGTCGGTCAGCTGATCCGGAGCGTATGGGCTGATCACCGGCCCTGACGAGATGATGATCAGCCAAACTTACTGGCGAGTAATCTTCGGTCGCGACGGCCTTCCCGTCACACCAGTCCGACCCAGGAGTGGGTGCCGAGCAGGGTCTTGATGTCCGAGGCGAGGCCGTTGTCCGGGTTCACCTGGAAGCCGAGCTCGTACAGGGTGTTCTTGTCCCAGTTCGTGGTCAGCAGGCGGACCGGGGTGTCGCCCGGGTGGGCCTGCAGCGAGCGCTTGAGTTCGGCCACCAGTTCCGGGTTGATCTTCCCCGCCGGCAGGGTGATCTGCACCGGTGGCTTGCGGCCGAGTTCGGCGGAGGAGACGTCCACGGTGGTCATCTCCGCGCCGAAGATGCTGAGCGCGCCGTCGCGCTCGTTGAGCCGGCCCTTGACCGAGACCACGTTGTCCTCGACCATCTGGTCGGCCATCAGGTTGTAGGTGGCCGGGAAGAACAGCACCTCGACCGAGCCGTCGCGGTCGGCCAGCGTGATGATGGCCCAGGCGTTGCCCGCCTTGTTGATCCGGCGGTCCACGGCGGTGATCAGGCCGGAGAGTTTGACCTCACCCTCGGTTCGGCCCGAGCCGAGCAGTTCGACGATCGAGACGTCGCGGTTGCGGGAGAGCAGGTGCTCGGCCCCGTCCAGCGGGTGGCCGGAGACGTAGAGGCCGAGCATCTCCCGTTCCAGGCTGAGCAGTTGCTTTCGCGGCCACTCCCGGTCGGTGAGTTCGAAGTCCAGTCCGATGGTCGGGGTGTCGTCGCCGCCGAGCGCGCCGAACAGGTCGTCCTGGCCGATCGCCTGCTGCTTCTTCACTCCGGTGACGGCGTCGATCGCGCTCTCGTGCACGGTGCTCAGCGACAGCCGGGTGTGGCTGAGCGAGTCGAACGCTCCGGCCTTGATCAGCGAGTCCACGGTGCGCTTGTTGCAGGCGACCAGCTCGACCTTGTCCAGGAAGTCGGGGAAGGAGGTGTACTTGCCCTTCTCCTTGCGGGTCTTGATCATCGACTCGATCACCGGCACACCGACGTTCCGGACGGCCTTCAGGCCGAAGCGGACGTCGCTGCCGACTGCGGTGAAGTCGACCACGGACTCGTTCACGTCCGGGGAGAGGATCTTGATGCCCATCGACCGGCACTCGGCCAGGTAGACGGCCATCTTGTCCTTGTCGTCGGCGACCGAGGTGAGCAGTGCGGCCATGTACTCGGCCGGGTAGTTGGCCTTGAGATAGGCGGTCTGGTAGGAGACCAGGCCGTACGCGGCGGAGTGCGATTTGTTGAACGCGTAGCCGGCGAACGGGACCAGCACGTCCCAGACCGCCTGGATCGCCTCGTCCGAGTAGCCGCGCTCCTTGCAGCCCGCGTGGAACGGTACGAACTCCTTCTCCAGGACCTCCTTCTTCTTCTTGCCCATCGCGCGGCGGAGCAGGTCTGCCTGGCCGAGGCTGTAGCCGGCCAGTACCTGGGCGGCTCGCTGCACCTGCTCCTGATAGACGATCAGGCCGTAGGTGGGGCCGAGGACTTCCTTGAGCGGCTCCTCCAGCTCCGGGTGGATGGGCAGGATCTCCTGCTGGCCGTTCTTGCGCAGCGCGTAGTTGGTGTGCGAGTTCATGCCCATCGGGCCGGGCCGGTACAGCGCCGAGACGGCGGAGATGTCGGCGAACTCGGTGGGCTTCATCAGCCGCAGCAGGGCGCGCATCGGACCGCCGTCGAGCTGGAAGACGCCGAGGGTGTCGCCGCGGGCCAGCATCTGGTAGGTGGTCGGGTCGTCGATCGGGATCTTCTCGATGTCGACCTCGACGCCGCGGTTGGCCTTGATGATCTGCAGGCAGTGATCGATGATGCCCAGGTTCCGCAGACCCAGGAAGTCCATCTTGATCAGGCCCATGGCTTCGCACGACGGGTAGTCGAAGCCGGTGATGATCACGCCGTCCTTGTCCCGCATGTGCAGCGGGATCAGGTCGAGCAGCGGGGTCGAGGAGAGGATGACCGCGGCCGCGTGCACACCCGTGCCGCGGATCAGGCCCTCGATGCCCATGCCGGTGTCGATGATCTTCTTGACGTCCGGCTCGTTCTGGTACATGGCCCGGATCTCGGTGCCCTCGTTGTACCGCGGGTGCGACTCGTTGAAGAGGTCGGCGAGCGGGACGCCCTTGCCCATCACGTCCGGCGGCATCGCCTTGGTGATCCGGTCGCCCATCGAGAAGGGGTAGCCGAGGATGCGGTTGGCGTCCTTCACGGCGGCCTTGGCCTTGATGGTGCCGAAGGTGTTCACCTGGGCGGTGTAGGCGGCGCCGTACTTCTCGGTGACGTAGCGCACCATCTGGTCGCGCTGGCGGTCGTCGAAGTCGATGTCGACGTCCGGGGGGTTGATGCGCTCGGGGTTGAGGAAGCGCTCGAAGAGGAGGTCGTGCTCCAGCGGGTCCAGCTGGGTGATGCCGGTCAGGTAGGCGACCATCGAGCCGGCCGCCGAACCACGGCCGGGGCCGACCGGGATGCCGTTCTTCCGGCCGTACTCGCAGATGTCGGCGACCACGAGGAAGTAGGCGTCGAACCCCATCGGGGTGATGACGCCCATCTCCAGCTCGACCCGGTCCAGCACCTCCTGGCTCGGGCTGTCGCCGTAGCGGTGCTCGAGGCCGGCCTCGATCTTCTTGCGCAGGTACGAGGCCTGGGTCTCGCCCTCGGGGACGTCGAACTGCGGCATCCGGTCGACGTAGTCGAAGACCTCCTTGTACGACTGGACCCGCTCGGCGATCACCAGGGTGTTGTCGCACGCCTCGGGCAGGTCACGGAACAGCTCGCGCATCTCCGCGGCGGTCTTGACGTAGTAGCCGGTGCCCTGGAACTTGAACCGGTTCGGGTCGTCCTTGTTCTTGCCCACACCGACGCAGAGCAGGCTGTCGTGCGCGTCCGCCTGGTCGGCGGTCACGTAGTGGGAGTCGTTGGTGGCCAGCAGCGGGATGTTCAGGTGCTTGGCCAGCCGCAGCAGATCCTCGCGGACATCGCGCTCGATGGACAGGTCGTGGTCCATCAGCTCCAGGAAGTAGTTCTCCTTGCCGAAGATGTCCTGGTAGGCGGCGGCGGCCTTGACCGCCTCGTCGTACTGGCCGAGCCGCAGCCGGGTCTGCACCTCGCCCGAGGGGCAGCCGGTGGTGGCGATGATCCCGGTTGAGTTCGCGGCGATCAGCTCGCGGTCCATCCGGGGCTTCATGTAGTAGCCCTCCATCGACGCGAGCGAGGAGAGCTTGAACAGGTTCTGCAGGCCGGTCGAGTTCTCGGCCCACATGGTCATGTGGGTGTACCGGCCACCGCCGGAGACGTCCTTGCCACCCTCGCCGTCCGAGCTGGCCGGGCGTTGGCCGCCCGGGGACCAGAAGGTCTGCTTCTTCTCGAAGCGCGATCCCGGCGCGACGTACGCCTCGATCCCGATGATCGGCTTCACGCCGGTCTTGGCGGCGGCGTTGAAGAACTCGTAGGCGCCGAACATGTTGCCGTGGTCGCTCATCGCGATGGCCGGCATGCCCTGCCGCTCCGCCTCCGCGAAGAGCTTGCCGTTCTTCGCCGCCCCGTCCAGCATCGAGTACTCGGTGTGGACGTGCAGGTGGGCGAACGTGTCAGACACTGCGGTTGGGCTCCTCGCGGATCGGGCCGGACAAGAACTGCTCAACCCTAGCGGGCTTCGCGAGCCGGTCCGGCCCGATCACGTGCCCAGGGGCTTCCTTGACGAGGTTTCCACGCGCGGACGCGCTCGCTATGCCAGAGTGATGCGGATGCCGACGGTGCCGTCGTTGCCGCGGCGCAGCCGGCTCCCCAACAGGGTCAGTACGCCGAGCAGGCCGTACTTCTGGCGGAGCAGCGTGCGGTAGGCCGCGGTGCGCTCGGGGGTGCAGATCTCGGCCGTGGCCGGGACCTGCTCGCCGGTCGGATTGCCGCGGACGTCGCACGGGCCGACCAGGACGGCGGCGCGGTTGCGGATGCGGCGCACCTTCCAGGAGTCGGCCACCGTCCAGATGCCGAGCGCGTCGCCGTCCCGGAGCACCCAGACCGGGGTGGGCACGCCCGTGCCGTCCTTCCGGAAGGTGGTGACCAGCAGATAGCTTCCGGCGGCGAGGCGGACCAGTCGTTCGAGCCGCTCCTGGGGCGTGTCGTTCATGCGCGGAGTTTAGACCGACCGGCCGTGTCGCCGCAGTGGCGGGGAAACCGCGCGAGGGCAGGCTGCGCGGTCGCGGGTTCATCCGAGAAGCTCCCGGGAAACCCTCGCCGGAACCAGTAAGGAATACCCTGATGGAATTCCGGTACGGTGGAATCCGCGTCGTTCGCCGGCTGATTTCCGAGCCGAAATCAAAGGGGCCGGACGGCAGGGCCCTAGGGGGCGAATAGGGGTTGTGGGGCTGTTGGAGCCGCTCTTAGCGTGACGCGGGGAGAGCAGCGTCTGCCGGCGTTTTTACGGCTGTCATAACGGCGGTCACCGGTGGGACGTCGCCCATGGCATACCGCCGCCCGGTCGGAAAACCTTCTGCGCGGGCGATACTCCGCTCGCAGCTGCAAAGCCGTAAAGAGGGCACATCAAATGGCGAATGAAGAGACACTCCGCGGCTACCTCAAGCGGGTGACGGCCGATCTGCACCAGACCCGGCTGAGGCTGCGCGAGGTGGAGGCCAAGGACCAGGAACCGATCGCCATTGTCGGAATGAGCTGCCGCCTCCCGGGAGGCGTCGGCTCGCCCGAGGAACTGTGGCAGCTGGTCGTCTCCGGCGGGGATGCGATGTCCGAGTTCCCGGCCGACCGCGGCTGGGACGTCGAGGCGCTGTACCACCCGGACCCGGACCACCCGGGCACCTCGTACACCCGAGAGGGCGGCTTCGTCCACGACCTCGCGCACTTCGACCCGGCCGTGTTCGGCATCAGCCCGCGCGAGGCCCTGGCGATGGACCCGCAGCAGCGCCTGCTGCTGGAGGCCTCCTGGGAGGCGTTCGAGCGGGCGGGCATCGATCCGCTCTCGCTGCACGGCAGCCGTACCGGCGTCTTCGCCGGCACCAGCAACCAGGACTACCTGCCCGTCCTGCTGAGCTCCACGGACGACGTCGAGGGCTACCTGGGCACCGGCAACGCGGCCAGTGTCGCCTCCGGCCGAGTGGCCTACAGCCTGGGCCTGGAAGGCCCGGCGGTCACGGTGGACACCGCCTGCTCCTCGTCGCTGGTCGCGCTGCACCTGGCGGTGCAGGCGCTGCGGAACGGCGACTGCACGCTGGCCCTGGCCGGCGGTGTGACCGTCATGAACACTCCCGGCACCTTCGTCGACTTCAGCCGGCAGCGCGGACTCGCGGCGAACGGCCGCTGCAAGTCCTTCGCCGACGCCGCCGACGGCACCGGCTGGAGCGAGGGCGTCGGCATGCTGCTGGTCGAGCGGCTGTCGGACGCCCGGCGCAACGGGCACCCGGTGTTGGCGATCGTGCGTGGAAGTGCCGTCAACCAGGACGGTGCCTCGAACGGTCTGACCGCGCCCAACGGGCCCTCGCAGCAGCGGGTCATCCTCCAGGCGCTGGCCAGTGCCCGGCTCACCCCCGACCAGGTCGACGCGGTCGAGGCGCACGGTACGGGCACCCGGCTGGGCGACCCGATCGAGGCGCAGGCGCTGCTGGCCACCTACGGCCAGGACCGGCCCGAGGGCCGGCCGCTCTGGCTGGGCTCGCTGAAGTCCAACCTCGGCCACGCCCAGGCCGCCGCCGGTGTCGCCGGCGTCATCAAGACGGTCATGGCGATCCGGCACGGCGTACTGCCGAAGACCCTGCACGTGGACCGTCCGACGCGGAACGTGGAATGGTCGGCGGGCGCGGTCGAGCTGCTGACCGAGTCCCGGCCGTGGCCGGAGACCGGCCGTCCGCGCCGGGTCGGCATCTCGTCGTTCGGTATGAGCGGCACCAATGCGCACACCATCATCGAGCAGGCGCCGGAGGAGGCCGACGCCGCAGCGGAGGGCGAGCAGGGCCCCGCCGATGCCGTGCTGCCGTGGGCGCTGTCCGGAAAGGGCGAGGCGGCCCTGCGCGGGCAGGCGGCGCGGCTGCTGTCCTGGCTGGAGACCGCACCCGAGCTCGCGACGGGCGATGTCGGCTACTCGCTGGCGGTGGGCCGTGCGGCGCTGGAGCGCCGTGCCGTCGTGGTCGCCGAGGACCGTGCCGAGTTCCTGCGCGCGCTGGGCGCGCTGGCTGCCGGTGAGGCCGCGGCGAACATGGTGCAGGGCTCGGTGGTCGAGGGACGGCTGGCGTTCCTGTTCACGGGGCAGGGGAGTCAGCGGGCCGGGATGGGCCGCGAGTTGTACGAGGCGTTCCCGGCGTTCGCCTCCGTCCTGGACACCGTCTGCGCGGAGCTGGACGGGTACCTGGAGCGTCCGCTGCGTGAGGTGGTCTTCGGCGGCGAGGGGCTGGATGAGACCGGTTACACGCAGCCGGCGCTGTTCGCGGTCGAGGTGGCGCTGTTCCGGTTGGTGGAGTCGTGGGGTGTTCGGCCGGATGTGCTGGCTGGTCATTCGATCGGTGAGCTGGCCGCGGCGCATGTGGCGGGTGTGCTGTCGTTGGCGGACGCCGCCAAGCTGGTGGCCGCCCGTGGGCGGTTGATGCAGGCGCTGCCCTCTGGCGGTGCGATGGTGGCGGTGCAGGCCTCGGAGGCCGAGGTGCTGCCGCTGCTGGCCGGCGAGGTGGGTATCGCGGCGGTCAACGGGCCTTCCTCGGTGGTGATTTCGGGCGTCGAGGCGGCTGTGCTGGCGGTGGCGGAGCAGTTGGCGGCGCAGGGTCGGAAGACCAAGCGGCTGACGGTGAGTCACGCGTTCCACTCGCCGTTGATGGAGCCGATGCTGGCGGAGTTCCGCAAGGTCGCCGAGGGCTTGAGCTTCGCCGAGCCGCGGATTCCGATCGTGTCGACGCTGACGGGTGGGGTGGCTTCGGCGGAGGAGCTGTGCTCGCCCGAGTACTGGGTGCGCCACGTCCGTGAGGCGGTGCGGTTCTGTGACGCGGTGCGGACGCTGGAGGGCGAAGGCGTCCGTACGTATCTGGAGTTGGGCCCGGACGGGGTGCTGTCCGCGATGGGGCAGGAGTGCGTGAGCGAGGACGCGGC
>NZ_JBSFJU010000060.1:0-46784 GCF_053598215.1 Kitasatospora sp. NPDC001175
GCGAGCTGGGCGCCTCCAAGATGAGCCGCAACATCGTCGTCGAGGCCCTGCTGCGGGTCACCGCCTGGGGCGTCGAGACCCGCCTCCAGCAGCTCGCTGGAAAGAAGAAGTAACCCTCGCCACCGTCCCGTTCGAGTGAACCGCACTCAACAGCGGGTCCTGGAACGCGACGTGGGGGCAGGCGCCGGGCGCCTGCCCCCACGTGTCGGTCCGCCGCCGGTCAGAGCAGACGCAGCAGGCGCGACGTGATCGACGGCGGGTTGAGGTCGGACTGCAGGGTCACCGGGACCTGGACCCTGCCGTCACCCTCGCCGGCCGAGATGGTGCCGACCTCGGTTCCGGCCTTGACGGTGTGGCCGATCTTGGCCTGGTCCAGGGTGAGCTTGGTGGTGACACCGGACCAGCCGGCCACCGTGAGGTCCTTGGAGGCCACGACCGGGACCTTCCCGCCGAGACCGTCGTCCACGTAGCCGACCACGTCGCCCTGCTTGGCGAGGGTCTGGCCGGTGAGGCCGTTCTGCGCCGCGGTGATGATCTTCTGGCTGACCGTCTGGGCGGCCCTCAGGACGTCGTCGGTGGCCGTCACCGGCTGGTTGAGCGTGACACCGATGATCATCCGCCTGGTGCCGCTGATCTCCTTGACGGCCGCCCACATCAGGCAGGACTTGGCCGCGCTGCTGGAGCCGGTCTTGGTGCCGATGACACCGTTCTTGGCGGAGAGCAGGTAGTTGGTGTTGTAGATCCGCTGGTTGTTGATGACGGTGTCCGGGGTGCTGACGACCCGCTGGAAGACCTCGTTCTGCATGACCTGCTCGGCCAGCTTCAGCTGGTCCTTGGCGGTGCTCTTGGTGTCGTTGTTGTAGCCGGCCGGGTCCGCGTAGACGGTGTTGGCCATACCGAGCTTGGCAGCCTGGTCGTTCATCTTCTTGACGAACGCCTCCTCGCTGCCCGCGTCCCAACGGGCCAGCAGCCGGGCCACGTTGTTGGCCGACGGCAGCATCAGCATTTCCAACGCCTCGTACTGGGTCAGCTTCTCCCCCTCGGTCAGGGTGACCCGGGACTGGTCGGCGTCACTGGACTCCGAGGCGGCCTGCTTGTCCACGGTGAGCGTGGGGCCCATCTCGCCCTTCTTGAGCGGGTGGTCGCGCAGGATGATGTACGCGTTCATCACCTTGGTGACGCTGGCGATCGGCTGTGGGGTCTCGTCGCCCACGCTGCCGAGGTTGCCCACGCCGACCACCTCGGCGGTGGCCTGGCCCTTGTTCGGCCACGGGATGTCGAGCTTGTCGCCGTTGAAGGTGAACGAGTCGGCGAGCGACAGCTTCGCCTTCGGGTCCGGCAGCGGACGGAGCAGTTGGCCGACCGCGAGCACGCCGAACACCACGGCCAGGAAGACCGTCCAGATGGTGGTCCGCTTCATCGCCCGCTGGAACGGCGTGACCGGACGGCGGCTGAGCGCGGCCAGCACCTCCATCGCCTCGGAGGTGTTCTCCGGGCCCGGCAGCGGCGGCGGGGTCGGCAGCGGCGGGGGAGCCGGCACCGGAGCGGGGTCGGGCACCGGCAGCGGCTTGGGCGCCGGGGCGGGAGTCGGCACCGGACGGGGGGCCGGGGTCGGCCTGGGCTCCGGCTCCGGCTCCGGCTCGGGGATGGGCTCGGGCTCGGGGCGGGGGGCCGGCTCGGGCGGGGGCTCGGGGACCGTCCCGGCGGACGGCTTGGCGGACTCGGCCGGCTTCCCGCGCTCGGCGGACTTCAGGCCGGTGCTCTTCGCCTCCCCGGAGTCCTTGGCGCCCTTCGTGTCCTCGGCGTCCTCGGTGCTCTCCGCGTCCTTCGGCTTCTCCGGGGACGTCGTCGAACTCGGCGACGCCTTGGCGTCCTTGGCGTCCTTGGCGCCCTTGACGTCCGGGAGTCGGAGCGCCCTGGTGCGGCTGTCCACGGGCAGGCTGTCCCGCATACCAAGACGCGAAGCCGCGCCGGCGGCTTCGGCGGCCTCAGCGGCCTTGACGGCAGACGCGTCGACACCGTCGTTCGAACCGGCGCCCTTCGTGGCCGCGGGCTTGGTCCCGGCGGCACCGTCCTCGCTCTTCGCGGACGTCTCGGCGGACTTCGCGGCCTTCGACAGGCTCTCCCGGAAGTCGTCCGGGAGCCGGAGCGCCCTGGTGCGGCTGTCCGCCGGCAGGCGGAGCATGGTGGTCCTGCTGTCCACATTGCGGACGCTCAGCTGAACCGTGGCACCGCCCCGGACGGTCTCGGCCCGGGCCTCCGCACCAGCCTCGGCGGTCTCGGCGGTCTCGGCGTCAGCCTGCTTGCCGGCCACCGCAGCAGCCTTCCCGCCGGTCTCGGCGCGCTCCTCCGCCTCCGCCTTCGCCTCAGTCTTGGCCTTGGCCTTGGTCTCAGCCTTGGCCGCGGACTTCACCTCAGCCTTGTCCCCGGCCGCAGGCTTCGCCTCGGCACCGGCCGCGGACTTCACCGCCTTGCCCTCGGCCCCGGACTTCACCTCGGCATCGGCCGCGGACTTCACCGCCTTGCCCTCGGCCCCGGACTTCGCCTCGGCACCGGCCGCGGACTTCACCGCCTTGCCCTCGGCCCCGGACTTCACCTCGGCACCGGCCGCGGACTTCACCTCAGCCTTCTCCCCGGCCGCAGGCTCCGCCTCGGCACCGGACCCGGCGTCCTTGCCCGTGCTCCCCGGCTCAGCGGCGTCGTCGGCCTTGGCGCCGGTCCGCTCGGCCGACCGCTCGGGCGCGGTCGCCTCCGCTTCCCCGTCGCCGTGCACCTTGTCGGGGAACTCGCCCACGTAACCCATCCTCCTCGTCCGCCCGGCCGCCGCCGCCCGAGCCCGTGCCGGCCCGTCGGCGGGCCGACCTGATTTGGAACGGCTTTTCGCCGCGCCTCTGTAGCTGTACAGTCTCCGCCACTGGTGGCCGCTTTGGCCGCCGCACCCCGCCCGACCGGCCGTTATTCTCCCCGCCGGGCCCTGCAGCGACCAGTCCGAGTGTCAGACGCGGGGCCTGAGGTGACCGGTTCCCGCCTGCGCACCCAAGGTCACGATTCGGAGGCGTACTCGACAAGCCGCTGTGAGAGGCGTCACTCTGTCATTCATCCACGCGGGGAGGCTTGGATGGGCAAGAGCCGCAGAACAGTTCCCGAGGAACTCTTGCTGCTCGCACTGGACCCGAACACGGGTACCACGGCGCAGCCGCAGACCCTCGACCTCGGACTCGCCGGGGCACAGCTCGTCGAGCTGTCCCTGGCCGGAAGGATAGTCCCGGACGGGGACCGGATCGCCGTGGTGCTGCCACGGCCGACCGGCGACCCGACTCTGGACCACGCTCTGGAACTGCTGCGCCGCCGCGGCAGTCCGGTGCGGGCCGCGCACTGGATAGGCGGGCCCCGGTTGGGGCTCCGCCAGACGTACCTGGCGCACCTGGAGCGGTGCGGCATGGTGACGGCGGTGACCGGCCAGGTGTGCGGTGTGCTGCCGACGACGCGCTACCAGGCGTCGGACGACTGTACGAACGCCGCCATCAAACAACGTCTGGACACCGCCATCCGGACCGGCGTTCCGCCGGACCCCAGGACGGCCGCACTGGCCGCACTGGCGCACGCCGTGGGTCTGGGGAAGCACCTCTACCCGGGAAACGAGGGAAGGTCCTCCAGGTCACGCCTGCGCGACCTGATCCGGTACGACCCGCTCGGCGGGATGGTCGCGCATGCCGTGATGGACGTGCAGAACGGCCTGCCCGCCCCGACGAAGGGCGGCTCCGCCAACGGACGGACGCAGGCTCCCGGGCGGCAGACGGTGGCGCGACCCGCGGCCGACGGCCGTGGCGTCGCGGCGCGGGTGGGCGCGTGATGAACGGAACGCGCCGATACGCAGGATGAGCAACGCAGGCGAGGGGTGGTCCGCCCGGCAGTGGAGTGCCGGGTGGGCCGCCTTTCGCCTTTCTCCGTTTCTCCAGACACCGACGGCCGATCCGCTCTCCTCGCCTGCCAACGGGCGGGAGTTCCCCCAGGCTTCGGCCGGGGGGAACCCCATACCCCCGGCCGAAGCCTGGGGGCGAGGGCCCGGCGCCGCCGCATTTCCGGCACTGTGGCGTGGTCGCGGTACTGCGGCGCTTCCGGCGGCCGATCCGCCTTTACCGGTTCGGCGTTCCGGGCGCAAGGGGGACGATCCTGAATGAGCGTTTTTCCGATGATCTGTTCTATTGCACTCAGGTGAATCCCCGGCGCCGACCTGAGCCGAGATGACATGCTGCTCCAAGTCAGGGGGGTTGGTACCAATTTCCACAGTGTTCCGCGGTGCGCCGTACCCGGGCGCGCCAGAGGTGCAGCCGGAGGTCGATGTGTCCGCCAACGTCAATCCCACGGTCCGGCGACGACGGCTCGGCGCGGAACTCCGCCGCCTGCGCGAGCTGAAGGGCATGACGGCCGAGGAGGTGGCCGGCCGGCTGATGGTCTCCCAGTCGAAGATCAGCCGGCTGGAGAACGGCCGGCGCAGCATCAGCATGCGCGACGTGCGCGACCTCTGCGACGTCTACGAGGTGACCGACGAGCGGGTCCGCGCCGGGCTGATGGAGATGGCGCGGGAGTCCCGGCAGCGCGGCTGGTGGCACGAGTTCGGCGACATCCCGTACAGCGTGTACATCGGCCTGGAGGCCGAGGCCTCCTCGATCCGGGCGTACGAGTCCTCCTTCGTGCCCGGTCTGCTGCAGACCCGCGAGTACGCCGAGGCGGTCGTCGCCGGCACCCAGCCCGACACCGACGCCACCGCAGTCCGGCGCCGGGTGGAGGTCCGGCTCAAGCGGCAGAACCGGATATACGGCGAGAACCAGCTCGGCAGTCTCTGGGTGGTGATCGATGAGGCGGTGCTCTGCCGGGAGGTCGGCAGCCGCGAGGTGATGGCGGACCAGCTCTTCCAGCTGCTCCTGCTGAGCGAGCAACCGAACATCAACCTGCAGGTGATTTCGTTCGAGCACGGCGCCCACCCCGGCATGACCGGGACATTCTCCCTGATGGAGTTTCCGGAGTCAGCCGATTCCACCGTCGTCTACTTCGAAGGAGTGACGAGTGATCTCTACCTGGAGAAGGACGCGGATGTACGTCGCTATACCAATCTCTACGACCACCTGCGGGCGGCAGCGCTCGGCGTTGCGGACAGCCGGTCTCTGATACAGAACTATGCGGAGAGGTTCAAGAGATGACCACCAAGACCACGGGCAGCCTCACCTGGCGCAAGAGCAGCTACAGCGGCGGCAACGGTGCCTGCGTCGAGATCGCCGTGCCGTCCGGCGCGACGGTCGCCGTTCGCGACTCGAAGGACCCACAGGGTCCGCAGCTGCACTTCTCCAGGGCCGCCTGGGCCGCCTTCGCCTCCGCTGCGGGCGACGGCGTGTTCGGTGAGGTCTGAGCAGTCCGCTGGTCTTCGAGTGCCCGCCGCGCCCGTTCGCGGCGGGCACTCGCGCATGTCGGCCAGGGTCAGTCGGTCGGGTAGCGCCCGGCCCACACCGCCCGTTCGTCAGGCGGGAGTTCGGGGCCGTGCAGCTCGGGGCCGTGCAGCAGTTCCAGGACGAAGTCGTCGGCCAGTTCCAGGATCGTCCCCCGGCCCTCCAGCTCGGCCAGCAACCCGGGCGGCAGGGCGCTCTCCCCGTGCAGGACGCCGAGCAGGTTGCCGCAGATCGCCCCGGTGGAGTCGCTGTCGCCGGAGTGGTTGACCGCCAGCAGCAGCCCGGACCGCAGGTCGTGCGCCACCAGCGCGCAGTACAGCCCGATCGCCAGGGCCTCCTCGGCCACCCAGCCCTCGCCCAGCGACTCCACCCGCTCCGCGGAGGGCTCCCCGGCGCGTACCGCGTCCAGAGCGCCGCGCAGGGCGGCGGTGGTCTCCTCGTGCGCCGGGCGCTCGGAGAGCAGGGCCAGCGCCAGGTGCACGCCCTCCTCCAGGGTGCCGCCCCGGACCACGGTGTGGACGATCACCGCGAACGCCCCGGCGGAGAGGTAGCCGGTGGGATGGCCGTGGGTCAGCACCGAGCACTCCACGGCCAGCTGGAAGACCAGCTGCGGCTCCCAGGCGACCAGCAGGCCGAACGGCGCGGCGCGCATCACCGTTCCGCAGCCCTTGGAGTGCGGGTTGCGCGGCGCCTCCAGGGTGCCGGGGCGTGCCGCGTCGGGTCCGGTCAGACCGCTCAGGCAGGCCGTGCCCGGGGCGCGCTCGGCGTACAGCCACTCCTGCCGGCCCAGCCAACCGAGCCCGGGCTCGCGCTCGTCCGGGCCCCAGGCGCTCTGGGTGGCGGCCCAGCGGAGATAGGCGCGGTGCACGTCGCTCGGCGGGTGCCAGGCGCCGCCGTCCCGGCGGACGTGCGCCCGGATCAGACCGTCCATGGTGAAGAGCACCATCTGGGTGTCGTCGGTGACCGTCCCGCGCCGCCCGTACGCGGGCACGTACCCGGTCACCCCCTGCGGACCGTGGGCGGCCCGGATCCGCTCCAGCGACTCGAACTCGATGCCCGCGCCGAGCGCGTCGCCGATCGCCCCGCCGAGCAGGCAGCCCCGTACCCGGCTGCGGAAGTCCTGTTGCTGCGCGCGTGACCACAGTGGCAACACGGTCGGGCACCTTTCGTCGGTCGTCCGGACCTCGGGCCGCGCGGAAAGGGGGCGCGGGACGGCGGAGCGCCCTCCCCCGGGGCGGCCTCAAGCGCCCCGCACTGTAGCCGAATACTTTGACCCCTCGGCCCACCATGTCGAACATCCACCCGATCCGACCGGTTGCTCCGTTCTGGGAACTCATGTGCAACCTGATCCGCCGGGCGTGCGTATGCAGGGAGGATGCGCCCGCATCCGATCGAGACAACGGAGCAGCGGCAGGATGACCGACGAGGAGTACAGCGCGTTCTACCTGTCCTCGTTCTCCCTTCTGGTACGGCAGGTCTATGCCATGACGGGGGACTTCAACGAGGCGCAGGACGCGGTCCAGGAGGCCTTCGTCCGGGGCTGGGCGCGGCGCGGGCGGCTGTCGGCCGAGGAGAACTCGCCCGAGGCGTGGATCCGCACCGTCGCCTGGCGGCTGGCCGTCAGCCGCTGGCGCCGGGCGCTGCGCGGGCGGGTGCTGGAGCGCCGGCAGTACACACCGGAGCAGTCGGTGGACGGGCCCGGACCCGAGCACACCGCGCTGGTCGCGGCACTGCGCAGGCTCCCGGCCGCACAGCGGCAGGCCATCGTGCTGTTCCACCTGTGCGACCTGAGCATCAACCAGGTCGCGGCCGAGACGGGTGCGGCGGTCGGCACGGTCAAGGCCCGGCTGTCCCGTGGCCGGGCCGCACTGGCGAAGTACCTCGCCGACGACCCGGACGCGCTGGCCGGTTCCCCCGTCGAGCGCTCCAACCGCGAAAGGATTCGCAGCTGTGCCTGACCTGGACGACACCGCGCGCGGGGACAGGCTCTCCGTCGCACTGCACGGGCTGGCGAGCAACACCCCGGCGGCCCTGCCGCTGCCGTACCAAACGGTCCGCGACCGGGGCCTGCGACGGCGCAGGCGGCGGCGTGGGATCGCGGCGGCCGTGGGCACGGTCTGCGCTGTCGCGCTGCTGGGCAGCGGCGGCCTGCTGCTCCAGGGGCGGCACGGCGCCGCCCCCTCGGTGGTACCGGCCATCACCCCGTCGGGGAGCGCGTCACCGGCTCCGAGCGGCACCCCGACGGCCACCGCCGCCCGACCCCCGATCCGGGTCGACCTCGCGCGGCACCTGGTGATCGTGGGTGCCGACGGCGCCACCAGGGAGCTGCCCGCCACCGCCGGGGCGCCCGCGCACCCGACACGGACCGGCTGGATGACGGTGGCCGGGAAACCCGGAACCATGGGCTTCGACTTCGCGGGAAGCTCGACGGAGGAGCAGTACCGCGTGTCGATGGACTGGTGTGTACAGCTGGCCGACCGGAGCGGCTACCCGACGTACGTCTGCGGCATGCCCTTTCTCACAGGCACCGTGTTCGGGCACGAGAACGTCACCCACGAGAACATCGGTCTGAGCACCGAGGACGCGCGCTGGTACTTCGAGCACGTCTCGGTCGGCGACCGGGTCGAGGTGTCCGGCTGACGTCCGCCGGGGCGTGAGGTCCGCACGCGGTGTCCGCACGCCCCGGTTCCGCTACTCCAGGACCGGGAGCAGCTTCGGCAGGTGCCCGTCCGAGGCCAACGCGGCGGCCCGGCGTTCGGCGGGCACCTCGCCGTAGGTGGTGGTGCGCTGGCGGGCGGGGCGCCCGGCGGCCTCGGCGATGGCCTCCAGGTCGCGGACGGACTTGTAACTGCCGTACGCCGAGCCGGCCATCCGGGAGATGGTCTCCTCCATCAGCGTGCCGCCCAGGTCGTTGGCCCCCGAGCGCAGCATCTCGGCGGCCCCCTCCGCACCCAGCTTCACCCAGCTGGTCTGGATGTTGGGGATGTGCGGGTGCAGCAGCAGCCGGGCCATCGCGGTGACCGCCCGGTTGTCCCGCATGGTCGGGCCGGGCCGGGCGATGCCGGCCAGGTAGACCGGCGCGTTGGTGTGGATGAACGGCAGGGTGACGAACTCCGTGAAACCGCCGGTCCGTTGCTGGATGGAGGCGAGCAGCCGCAGGTGGCCCAGCCAGTGCCTGGGGGTGTCCACGTGCCCGTACATCATGGTGGAGGACGAGCGGATGCCCAACTCGTGTGCGGTGCTGACGACTTCCACCCAGGTGGCGGCCGGCAGCTTGCCCTTGGTGAGGACCCAGCGGACCTCGTCGTCGAGGATCTCGGCGGCCGTGCCGGGGATGGTGTCGAGTCCGGCCTCCTTGGACTGCTGGAGCCAGTCGCGGATCGAGAGCCCGGTCCTGCTGGCCCCGTTGACGACCTCCATCGGGGAGAAGGCGTGCACATGGATGCCCGGCACCCGCTCCTTCACCGCCCGGGCGATGTCGAAGTACGCGGTGCCCGGCAGGTCGGGGTGGATGCCGCCCTGCATGCAGACCTCGGTCGCGCCGACCTCCCACGCCTGGGCGGCCCGCTCGGCGACCTGCTCCAGCGAGAGGGTGTAGGCGTCGGCGTCGGTGCGGCGCTGCGCGAAGGCGCAGAAGCGGCAGCCGGTGTAGCAGACGTTGGTGAAGTTGATGTTCCGGGTGACGCAGTAGGTGACGTCCTCGCCCACCACCGAGCGGCGCAGGTCGTCGGCGACCCGGCAGAGTGCGTCGAGGGCGGGTCCTTCGGCGTGGAAGAGTGCCAGCGCCTGCTCGTCGGTGAGCCGGGTCGGGTCGTCGGCGGCGACGGCCAGCGCCGTGCGCACGTCACCGTCCAGCCGCTCCACGGGAGTTGCCGCGACCTGTTCGCGCAGGGCCTGCCAGTCTCCGTACACGTCCTCGAAGTCCGCCCGGCGGTCACCGGTGCGGCCCTCGGTGTCGATGGTGCGGTGCAGGTCGGTGCGGCCGGACGGGGCGGGCAGGTCCTCGGGCTCCTGCCAGGGCAGGCCGACGGGCACGACGTCCGGGCGGGCCAGGCCGGTGGCCGGGTCGGCGAGCGCGGTGACGTGCGGCAGGATGCGCGGGTCCAGCCAGGGCTCGCCGTGCAGCACGTACTCGGGGTGGACTGCGAGCCGTTCCCGCAGCTGGAAGCCCTGCGCCTCGGTGCGACGGGCGAGCTCCTCGATCTGCGGCCACGGGCGCTCGGGGTTGACGTGGTCCGGCGTGAGCGGGGAGACGCCGCCCCAGTCGTCGATGCCCGCACTGATGATCAGCTCGTACTCGCTGTCCACCAGGTTCGGCGGCGCCTGGACCCGGGCCGAGGGGCCGAGCACCAGCCGGGTGACGGCGATGACCGCGGCCAGCTCCTCCAGCTCGGCGTCGGGCATCGAACGCATCGCGGTGTCCGGCTTGGCCCGGAAGTTCTGGATGATCACTTCCTGGATGCCGTGGTACTGCCGGGCGACCCGGCGGATCGCGAACAGCGCGTCCGCCCGCTCCTCGTGGTTCTCCCCGATGCCGATCAGCAGGCCGGTGGTGAACGGGACGGAGCTGCGCCCGGCGTCCTCCAGCACCCGCAGCCGGACGGCCGGCTCCTTGTCCGGTGATCCGTGGTGCGGGCCGCCGGGCTCCGACCAGAGCCGGGTGGCGGTGGTCTCCAGCATCATGCCCATCGAGGCCGCGACCGGCTTGAGCCGCTGGAACTCGGTCCAGCCGACCACCCCGGGGTTGAGGTGCGGCAGCAGGCCGGTCTCCTCCAGCACCCTGATCGACATCGCCCGCAGGTACGCCTGGGTGTCGTCGTAGCCGTGCGCGTCCAGCCACTCGCGGGCCTCGGGCCAGCGGTCCTCGGGCCGGTCGCCGAGCGTGAACAGGGCCTCCTTGCAGCCCAGCGCCGCACCCTTGCGGGCGATGTCCAGCACCTCGTCCGGCGACAGGTACATCCCCTGGCCGGCCCTGCGCAGCTTGCCGGGGACGGTGACGAAGGTGCAGTAGTGGCACCGGTCCCGGCAGAGCCGGGTGAGCGGGATGAAGACGCTCTTGGAGTAGGTGATGGTCCCCGGCCGGCCCGCCTCGGCCAGGCCGGCGTCCCGGATCCGGGCCGCGACCGCGCACAGCTCGCGCAGATCCTCACCGCGTGCCTGCAGCAGCACCGCCGCTTCGGCGACGTCCAGGGCGACGCCGTCCCGGGCCCGGCGCAGCGCGCGCCGCATCGAGGTGACGGTCGGTGGGGTGTACGGGGCATCGGTTGCAGCCATGCAGCGAAGATACCCAGCTTTCCTCCGTTCGGCGGACCTGACCCTGATAAGGACTCAGGGTCGCTTGCGTCGTCGGATGTACGGCGATCTGGCCCTGCAGGGCGATGCCCGGACCCCTTCCAACGGTCTCTAATGGAGTGGCAGGACCGTTGAGTGCTACCGAGAGGTTGGACATGGTGGAGCAGGACTTCGCGCACCGGCCGCGTCGCCGGGCCGCGGTGCGCGCGCTGGTACCGGTCGGGGTGATAGCCGCGGCAGCGTCCGGGATCGGGCTGGTGCCCGCGCTGGCGAGCGACTCCGGGCCGAACCTGCCGTCCCTGACGGCGGAGCAGCTGGTGGCGAAGGCGATCGGGTCGGACGTCCAGTCGCTGTCCGGCACCGTGAAGGTGTCGGCCGACCTGGGCGTGCCCACCCAGCTGCTGGGCGCGGCGGACGGGGCCGTGGGCGGCGGGCACGGCAGCCGGGCCGGCGCGGACCCGACAGCCAAGCTGACCGAGCTGCTCGGCGGCGAACACACCCTGCAGGTCGCGGTGGACGGCCCGGACCACCAGCGGGTCGGCCTGATCGAGAACCTCGCGGGCTACGAACTGGTGCGCAACGGCGACCAGGTCTGGGCCTGGGACAGCAGCAGCAACCAGGCGCTGCACCTGACCGCTCCGAAGGACGCCGGCCGGTCCGGCGAGCACGGGCACGGCGAGGCCGGCAAGGCCCCGCTCACCGGCGCGCCGACCACCCCGCAGGAGGCCGCGAAGCTGTTCCTCGGCCAGAGCGCCGCGACCACCTCGGTCACCGTGGACGGCACGGCGACGGTGGCCGGCCAGAAGGCGTACGAGCTGAGCGTGAAGCCCAAGCAGTCCGGCTCCACCATCGGTGAGGTGCGGATCGCGGTGGACGCCGACAACGGCGTGCCGCTTGCTGTGGTGGTGCAGGCCGCCGACGGCAGCAAGGTGCTGGACGTGCACTTCAGCTCGGTTTCCTTCGCCAAGCCGGCTGCCGGGACCTTCGACTTCAAGGCCCCCAAGGGCGCGAAGGTGACGGAGCGTCCGGCCGGTGCGGACGGACAGCACAAGCAGCCCGAGGCCGGCGCCCCGTCCGGGCGCAACGACGTCAGGACGATCGGCGAGGGCTGGACGACGGTGCTCAGCGCCAAGCTGCCCAGTGCCCCGGCACCGAAGCCCGACAGCACCTCCGGCGCGGACCACCGCAAGCACGGCCGCTCCTCGCTCCCGCAGGACCCGGCGGCCCTCGCCAAGTCCCTCGGCAAGAAGGTCGACGGCGGCTCGCTGATCAGCACCAAGGTGCTGAACGTGCTGATCACCGATGACGGCCGGGTCCTGGCCGGCGCCGTGACCCTGCCGGTGCTGCAGAACGCCGCTGGGGTGAAGTAGTGACGACTGCTCCCGACACGGAGCAGGTACGGGGCCGGGCCGCCGTCGGCGGCCCGGCCTCCGCCACCGCTCCGGACGACGTGATCCGCACCAGCGGGCTGACCAAGCGGTTCCGGAGCGGCCAGCTCGCGGTGGACAGGCTGGATCTGACGGTGCCCAGGGGCAGCGTCTTCGGCTTCCTGGGGCCGAACGGCTCGGGCAAGACGACGACCATCCGGATGCTGATGGGCCTGATCGCGCCCTCCTCCGGCCTCGCCACGGTGCTCGGCGCCCCGATGCCGCAGTCGGCGGGCACGGTGCTTCCCCGGGTCGGCGCGCTGATCGAGGGCCCGGCCCTGTACGGCTTCCTGTCCGGGCGGGACAACCTGGTCCGGTTCGACGCGGCCGACCCGACCTCCGACCCGCGCACCCGGGCGCGCCGGGTCGCCGAGGCGCTGGATCGGGTCGGCCTGACGGCGGCGGCGGGAAAGAAGGCGCGGGCGTACTCGCTCGGCATGAAGCAGCGCCTCGGCCTCGCCTCCGCGCTGCTTCAGCCGCGCGAGCTGCTGGTGCTGGACGAGCCGACCAACGGTCTTGACCCGCAGGGCATGCGGGAGATCCGCACCCTGGTCCGGGAGGTCGCGGCCGAGGGCACCACGGTCTTCCTCTCCTCGCACCTGCTGGACGAGATCGAGCAGGTGTGCACGCACGCCGCGGTGATGTCCAGGGGCCGGCTCGTGGTGCAGGGCACCGTGGCCGAGCTGGCCGGCCGCGCCCAGGGGCGGCTGGTGGTCCGCACCCCGGACGTCGCGAAGGCCGGGGAGGTGCTGACCGAGCACCGGGTGGCTGACCTGCGGATCGGTGAGGCGCGGCTGGACGGCCTGGCCGTGGTGGCCGACGAGGAGACGCTGCCCGGACTGTGCGCGGCGCTGGTCGCGGCCGGGGTGCGGGTGCACGGCTTCGGTGTGGAGCGCGGCACGCTGGAGGACGCCTTCGTGGCGCTGACCGGGGAGGGTTTCGATGTCGCGGGCTGAGGCACTGCCGACCGAGCAGGCACCGCAGGCTGCCGAGCCGCCGGAGCAAGCAGTTCGGGCGGCCGAGCAGGCACTGCCCACGGTCGGAGCGGGCCCACGGCCGCGAACGGCGGCAGGCTTCACCGCGCTGTTCCTGGGCGAACTCGCGCTCACCTTCCGCCGGACCAGGACGATCGCGCTGCTGGGCATCCTGGCCGTGCTGCCGGTGCTGATCGGTGTGGTGGTGAAGATCCAGACCGGCGACGCCTCGAACGGCGAGGGCCCGGCGTTCATCGCCCAGGTGACGCAGAACGGCCTGTTCCTGGTGTTCACGGCACTGGCGATGGCCCTGCCGGTCTTCCTGCCGATGACGGTCGGCGTGGTGGCCGGGGACTCCATCGCCGGTGAGGCCGCCACCGGCACGCTGCGCTACCTGCTGGTCGCCCCGGCCGGGCGGACCAGGCTGCTGGCGGCCAAGTTCACCGCCGGGCTGGCGTTCTGCCTGGCCGCGACCATGGCGGTGGTGCTGGCCGCGGTCGCCACGGGCGCGGCGCTGTTCCCGCTCGGCGAGGTCACCCTGCTGTCCGGCGACACCATCGACCTCGGCGCGGCGCTGCTGCGCGCGGTGCTGGTGGCGGGCGTGGTGGCGCTGTCACTGTCCGGCCTGGTGGCGATCGGGCTGTTCATCTCGACCCTGACCGGCAGTGGGATCGCCGCGATGGCGACCACCGTCGGCCTGGTGATCACTGTGCAGATCCTGGACGCCTTCCCCCAGCTGCACGCGATCCAGCCGTTCCTGTTCACCCACCAGTGGATGAGCTTCGGCGACCTGCTGCGCCAGCCGATGCACTGGGACAACGTGTTGCAGAACCTCGGTCTGCAGGCGCTCTACATCGCGGTCTTCGGTTCGGCCGCCTGGGCCCGGTTCACCAGCCAGGACATCACGGCGTGACGGCGACCCGGGTGGCCCCGGCCACCCGGGAGGCAGCCACCGCGCAGGCCAGCAGCGGCAGCTGGGCCGGGGAGATCAGGAAGAGCGGCGACCAGTCCGGGCAGACCAGCCGGACGCCGGCCGTCAGGCCGTACAGCCGGGCCCGGTGCGAGCCCCTGAGCTCCACCCGGTCCAGCCGGTACGGCGGCTTCAGTACGAGCGCCGGGCGCCCCTGCCGCCGCCACTGAATCGCCGGCTGGCCGCCCGTGCCGGAGCTGAGCAGGAGCTCACCGCTCTCGGCCGCGTCCAGCTCGCGCCGTACGGCTGGTACCCGTACCGTCCTGCCTGCGGCGAGTGCGGCACGCTGGAACGGCCTGGCGAACTGTTCCGTGAGCTGGACCATCGCAACCCCTCCTGCTACCCCTTCGTGGGGACGGGTACGGCTTCCGGACGTTGGTAGCCGGACGTTAGCAGGAGACGGGTGTGCTTGAAGAGACCCCGAAGGACGTGTTCACACGGAGGAGTCCACGCCACCACGGGGTGTGACGTTCCGCGACGCTCCCGGGGCGGCCCGGCAGGGCCCTTCGGCCGGTCGGTCTCAGCTGCCGCCTGCGGTCGCCTTCGCCTGGTCGTCATCGGCCGTGGCGGGCGCGGAGACCGGCAGCGACTCGCGCTCCCGGGCCCTGCGCAGCTGGCGCAGCGCGTCGAAGGTGAGCACCGCGAGCGCCACCCAGACCAGGGCGAAGCCGGCCCAGCGGGCCGGGGGCATGGACTCGTGGAAGACCAGGACCCCGAGCAGGAACTGGAACACCGGTGCCAGGTACTGCAGCAGACCGAGCGTGGTGAGCGGGACCCGGATGGCGGCCGCGCCGAAGCAGAGCAGCGGGATCGCCGTCACCATGCCGCTGAGCATCAGCAGCCCGGTGTGCCCCCAGCCGTAGCCGGCGCCGGTGTGTCCGAAAGTGCTCTTCCCCTGCACGCCGAGGTAGACGAGGTAACTCACCGCCAGCGGGAACATCGCGGCGCTCTCCACCGCGAAGCTCTCCAGCCCGCCGAGCGCGACGAGCTTCTTGAGCAGCCCGTAGGTGGCGAAGGTGAGTGCCAGGGTGAGCGCGATCCACGGCGGGCGGCCGTACGCGACGGTGAGCACCACGACCGCCGCCGCGCCGATGCCGACCGCCGCCCACTGCGCGGAGCGCAGCCGCTCGCGCAGCGCCAGCACGCCGAAGGCGATGGTGACCAGGGGGTTGATGAAGTACCCGAGGCTGGTCTCCACCACGTGCCCGGAGTTCACCCCCCAGATGTAGACGCCCCAGTTGACCGAGATCAACGCGGCGGCCGCCACCGAGAGCGCCAGCCTGCGCGGCTGGGCCAGCAGCGGGCGGATCCACGACCAGCGGCGCTGGACCAGCAGGATCAGCAGCACCGACACCAGGGACCAGGTCATCCGGTTGGCGAGGATCTCGGTGGCTCCGCTCGGCTCCAGCAGCGGCCAGAAGAGCGGGAAGACCCCCCAGATTCCGTATGCGGCGAATCCGAGCCAGAAACCCCGGCCGGCCTCCTGCTGGGATCTCTCTACCATCGACCGCCCTGCCCTCCACGTGCGTACTTGCCCGTGCTGACGGTAGCGGGCGAAGGCCGGACTGTCATCTCCGTTTCCACATTTTGGTCATGACATGGTCCGTGGCGTGCCTCACCGCCCTCGGTGGACATCCCCCGGGGCGCGGGAAGGTGCATCCACCGAGGGCGGCAACGGGATCAGAGGACGGCGGCGAGGGTCTCCGCGAGCGCGAAGCCACGCACCGCGCGCGGCACACCGGACCTCAGCGTTCGTCGATCAGCACGGCCAGGCCGTCCAGTACCCGCTGCAGTCCGAACTCGTAGGCGTGTGCAGGGCTGTACGCACCGCCGTACGCCTCCCCCGCCGCCGCGCCGACGCGGGCGGCGGTCGGGTAGCGCTCGGCGTCGAAGACCCGGGCGAGCAGTTCGGCGTTCCTCGCCCACCACTGGCGGTCGTTCATCGCGCTGTCCTGCTCGGCGGCCCGCTCGTCGGCGGCCATCCGGGCGCAGCTCTGGACGAAGCCGAGCAGATGGGTGAGCGCGGAGTCCTGCTCGACCTCGCTGAGGCCGAGCCCGTCCAGGGCACGCAGCTCGTACTCGTACTTGGCCATCAGGCCGGGGCCGAGCGGCGGGCGGCTGGTGGCGACGGCGGCGATCCAGGGGTGCGCGGCGTACAGCGCCCGGTTGTCCTCCGCCACGGCCGTCACCCGGGCCCGCCAGCCGGCGCCGGCCGGGGCGGTGCGCGGCATCGCACCGTAGAGGGTGTCGAGCATCAGGTCGAGCAGTTCGACCTTGCCGGGGACGTAGGTGTAGACCGCCATCGGCGAGAGGCCGAGCTCCTGGGCGACCCGGCGCATGGTGACCGCCTCGACCCCCTCGGCGTCGGCGACGGCGATGGCGGCGGCGGCGATCTCGGTGCTGGAGCGGGCCTGTTTCGGCCCCCGGCGGGCGGCCTTGGGCTGCGATTCCCCCCAGAGCAGTGCGAGGGTGCGCGCGGGATCACCTGCACTGCTGCGGTCCGTGGCCATGGGGGAATCCTTCCACGCATTGTCTCCGTACTGTGTACAGCGCACGGAGATGGCGGCACGGCGCGCGGAGAGGAAGCAGTGACTTCGACCTTCGACCCGGGTGCCGAGTTCGACCGACAGGCGCGGATGAAGACCGGGAAGGGCAATCCGCACACCTGGCTCGGCATGGCCTCCGCCGCCGAACGCCTCGGCCCGACCTGACGGCACCGGCCGGGGCGATGCCGGCGCGTCCGCCTCCCGGGGGCGGGCGGCGCTCGGCGTGTCCCGCCACCAACCGATGCCCCTTGGCCCCACCCCGTCCGGTTGCGGCTCATCGCCGGTTAACCGGGCGGGGAAGGGATCCGACGACGGGCCGGCATCCCACCGCAGCGACGGCCCGCGCGAGCCCCGGAGGACATCGTGCGCACGGAGGAGAACTGTCCACAGCACGGCGGCGCAGCCGATCCGCCGGATCGGCCGGGTCGCCGACGAGTGCTCCAGGCCGGGCTGGCCCTCGGGGCGGCCGCGGCGGTGACCCTCGCGCCGGTCGCCTTCGCGGCGGCCACCGAGGGCGAGCAGACCCGGGTGATCACCGGCCATCTCCCCACCGGGGCGCCCGACTTCGTCTACCTCCCGGTCGAAGTCCCGCCCGGTGTGCGGGAGATCGCCGTCTCGTACAGCTATGACCGGCCGGCCGTGCCCCCCGGCACCCCGGGCAACTCCTGTGACATCGGGGTCTTCGACGAACGCGGCACCGGCCTCGGCGGGCCCGGGTTCCGGGGCTGGTCGGGCGGGTTCCGGACGTCGTTCGCGGTCAGCCGGGGCGAGGCCACCCCCGGCTATCTGCCGGGGCCCGTCCAGCCCGGGACCTGGCACGTGGTGCTGGGCCCGTACCAGGTGGCGCCGCAGGGGATGGACTACCGGGTCGAGGTGACGCTCCGGTTCGGCGACGCGGGCGGGGAGTTCACGCCCTCTTACCCGGCCGAGCGGGCGCGCGGGCGCGGCCGGGCCTGGTACCGGGGCGACTGCCACCTGCACACCGTCCACTCCGACGGCCGCCGCCTCCCGGCCGAGGTGGCCGCGGGCGCACGGGCGGCCGGGCTGGACTTCATCGTCTCCACCGACCACAACACCCCGTCCTCGCACGGCGTCTGGGGCCCGCTGGCCGGCCCCGACCTGCTGATCGTGACCGGCGAGGAGGTCACCACCCGCAACGGCCACTGGCTGGCCCTGGGCATCGGCCCCGGGGAATGGCTCGACTGGCGCTACCGCTCCCGGGACGACGCGTACCCCCGCTTCGCGCGCCAGGTCCACCGCGCCGGCGGCCTGGTCGTGCCCGCGCACCCCTACTGCCCGTACGTCGCCTGCCAGTGGAAGTTCGGCTACGAGGAGGCGGACGCGGTCGAGGTCTGGAACGGCCCCTGGACGTATGACGACGAGTCCGCCGTCGACAGCTGGGACTCCCGTCTCGCCGAGGCCGTCCGGCACGGGCGGCCCTGGCTGCCCGCGATGGGCAACAGCGACGCGCACAGCGCCCCGCAGGTCATCGGCCTGCCGCACAATGTGGTGCTGGCCGACGACCTGACCCGGGCGGACGTCCTGGCCGGACTGCGGGCCGGCCGCAGCTGGATCGCCGAGTCGGCCGGGATCGGCCTGGCCTTCACCGCCACCGGGCAGGGCCGGCGGGCGGGGATCGGTGAGCAGCTGACCGTGCCCGGGGGCGCCCCCGTGGATGTCAGGCTGGAGGTCTCCGGCGTGCCCGGTGGCACCGTGCGGTTCATCACCGATGAGGGACAGCTGCACCAGGAGTCGCTGCCCGCTTCCGGCGGCGGCACGGCGACCTGGCGGACTACCGCCTCGCTCGCCGGCTATGTCCGGGCGGAGGTGCGCCACCCACGGGCGGACGGCAGCCCCGGCCAGGGCAACACCATGGGCGCGGACCTCCCCTGGGGCCCGATGGCGGCCCTCACCAACCCGATCCTGCTCAAGATCGCCGGCTGACCGGAGGGACGGCCGGGGAGAGCGTCGGGAACCGCACACCCGACGCTCTTCCCGGCCGCCCGCCGGACAGGTCCTACGCCACCGTCCAGGTGTCGGTGCCCGCGAGCAGCGTCGCGAGGTCACCCCGGCCCTTGGCCTCGACCGCCTGGTCGAGCTGGTCGGACATCAGGGTGTCGTAGACCGGGCGCCGGACGTCGCGCAGCACGCCGATCGGGGTGTGGTGCAGGGTGTCCGCGTCGGCGATCCTGGTGAGCGCGAACGCCCGTGCGGCGCTGGGGTGGTGGCTGTCGTGCACCAGGATGTCCGCCCGGTTGGCGTCCGTCACCTCGGCGACCTGCAGCTCGCCGTCCGGCCCCCGGAAGACGCCCTGGCCGGCGAAGGCGATCGGCTGCCCGTGTTCCAGCCGGATCAGCGCCTCGTCCCTGGTCGCCGGGTCCTTGAGCACCTCGAAGGCGCCGTCGTTGAAGATGTTGCAGTTCTGGTAGATCTCCACGAACGCCGTGCCCTCGTGCTCGGCGGCGGCCCGCAGCACGGACTGCAGGTGCTGCCGGTCGGAGTCGATGGTGCGGGCGACGAAGGTGGCCTCGGCGCCGACGGCCAGCGAGAGCGGGTTGAACGGGGCGTCCAGCGAGCCCATCGGCGTGGACTTGGTGATCTTGCCGAGCTCGCTGGTGGGCGAGTACTGGCCCTTGGTGAGCCCGTAGATCCGGTTGTTGAAGAGCAGGATCTTCAGGTTGACGTTGCGGCGCAGCGCGTGGATCAGGTGGTTGCCGCCGATGGAGAGCGCGTCGCCGTCGCCGGTGACCACCCAGACACTCAGGTCTGGCCGGGAGGCGGCGAGGCCGGTGGCGATGGCCGGGGCACGGCCGTGGATGGAGTGCACCCCGTAGGTGTTCATGTAGTACGGGAACCGGGAGGAGCAGCCGATGCCGGAGACGAAGACGGTGTTCTCTCTGCGGATGCCCAGCTCGGGCATGAAGGACTGGACGGCGGCCAGAATGGCGTAGTCGCCGCAGCCCGGGCACCAGCGGACCTCCTGGTCCGTCTTGAAGTCCTTCGCACTCTGCGGCGCTTCGGCCTTCGGCACCCGCCGCAGCGAACCGAAGGGCTCGCCGGCGGCTGAACCGCGGGACTTGTCGGCGGCCTGGCCGCGGGCCTCAGCCATGGTTCTCCTCCAGCGTTCCGATCGCTGCGGACAGCACGTCCGCCAACTGGGCGGCCTTGAACGGCAGTCCGCGCACCTGGTTGTAGGACTGGGCGTCCACCAGGTACCTGGCGCGCAGCAGCAGGGCCAGCTGGCCCAGGTTCATCTCGGGCACCACGACCCGGTCGTACGCCTTCAGCACCGCACCGAGGTTGGCCGGGAAGGGGTTCAGGTGCCGCAGGTGCGCCTGGGCGATCCGGCCGCCGTCGGCGCGCACCCGCCGTACGGCCGCGGTGATCGGGCCGTAGGTGGAGCCCCAGCCGATCACCAGCGCCCGGGCCTCGCCGCTCGGGTCGTCAACCTCCAGCTCCGGCACGGTGATTCCGTCGACCTTGGCCCGGCGGGTGCGGACCATCAGGTCGTGGTTGGCCGGGTCGTAGGAGATGTTCCCGGTGCCGTCCTGCTTCTCGATGCCGCCGATCCGGTGTTCCAGGCCGGGGGTGCCGGGGACGGCCCAGGGGCGGGCGAGGGTCTGCGGGTCGCGCTTGTAGGGCCAGAAGACCTCGCTGCCGTCCTCCAGGGTGTGGTTCGGGCCGGTCGCGAACTCGACCCGCAGGTCGGGGAGTTCTTCGACCGGAGGGATCCGCCAGGGCTCGGATCCGTTGGCCAGGTAGCCGTCGGAGAGCAGCATCACCGGGGTGCGGTACGTGACGGCGATCCGGGCCGCCTCCAGGGCCGCGTCGAAGCACTCGGCCGGGGTCGCGGGGGCCACGATCGGCACCGGGGCCTCGCCGTTGCGGCCGAACATCGCCTGCAGCAGGTCGGCCTGCTCAATCTTGGTCGGCAGCCCGGTGGACGGGCCGCCGCGCTGGATGTCGACCACCAGCAGCGGCAGTTCGAGTGAGACCGCGAGGCCGACCGTCTCCGACTTCAGCGCCACGCCGGGCCCGGAGGTGGTGGTCACACCGAGCGCGCCGCCGAAGGCCGCGCCGAGCGCGGCGCCGATCCCGGCGATCTCGTCCTCGGCCTGGAAGGTGCGCACGCCGAAGTTCTTGTGCCGGCTCAGCTCGTGCAGGATGTCCGAGGCCGGGGTGATCGGGTACGAGCCGAGGAACAGCGGCAGTCCGGAGCGCTCGGAAGCGGCGATCAGTCCGTAGGCGAGCGCCAGGTTGCCGGAGATGTTCCGGTACGTGCCGGCCGGGAGCCGGGCCGGCGGGACCTCGTAGGAGACTGCGAAGCTCTCGGTGGTCTCGCCGAAGTTCCACCCCGCGCGGAAGGCCTTGATGTTGGCCTCGGCGATGTCCGGCTTCTTGGCGAACTTCTGGCGCAGGAAGCTCTCCGTGCCGTGGGTGGGCCGGTGGTACATCCACGACAGCAGACCGAGCGCGAACATGTTCTTCGCCCGCTCGGCGTCCTTGCGGGCCAGACCGCTGTCCTTCAGCGCCTCCAGGGTCAGCGTGGTCAGCGGCACCTTGTGCAGGTTGTAGGCCGAGAGCGAGCCGTCGGCCAGCGGGTCGGCCGGGTATCCGACCTTCGCCAGTGCGCGCTTGGTGAACTCGTCGGTGTTGACGATGATCTCCGCGCCGCGCGGCAGGTCGGCCAGGTTGGCCTTGAGCGCGGCCGGGTTCATCGCCACCAGGACGTTCGGGGCGTCACCCGGCGTGAGGATGTCGTGGTCGGCGAAGTGCAGCTGGAAGCTGGAGACACCCGGCAGCGTCCCGGCGGGTGCCCGGATCTCGGCCGGGAAGTTCGGCAGGGTGGAGAGATCGTTGCCGAACGAGGCGGTCTCCGAGGTGAACCGGTCACCGGTCAGCTGCATGCCGTCACCCGAGTCGCCGGCGAACCGGATGATCACCCGGTCCAGCCGCCGGATCGGCTTGGCCTGCGCCCGCCCCGGGGGCGCGACTCCCTGGCCTTCTCCGCCCGAGCCGCCCTTTGCCTCTGTCTGATCGACCTGGCTGGTCACTACCGCAGACCTCCTCGTGAGCACCAGCCGCGGGCGTGAGCCGTGTGCCCCGTCCGCCTGGTGCACCAGAAGGCATCCTAAGCTCGCTCATCTTGACCGGCCCGTAACTTGCGAATGTACGGTGCCGACTTCCCCAAGCGGGCCGTTCGGCCTTCCCCGCCCGGAAGTTGCGGTGGTCAGCGCTCGGCGGGGTAGCCTGCCCTCAAGATCGAGATTACTCTTCTCGGGCCGGGTCTTCAGCCCCTCCGGCTAGCCGTTGAGGTAGGTCAGGACGGCCAGTACCCGGCGGTGGTCCTCGGTGCTCTGGGCCAGGCCGAGCTTCTGGAAGATGCTGCTCACGTGCTTCTCGACGGCACCGTCCGAGACCACCAGCTGCTTGGCGATCGCCGCGTTGGTCCGGCCCTCGGCCATCAGTCCGAGCACCTCGCGCTCACGCGGGGTGAGGAGCTCCAGCACATCGCTCTTCCGGCTGCGGCTGAGCAGCTGCTGCACCACCTCCGGGTCCAGCGCCGTCCCGCCCCCGGCCACCCGGACCACCGCGTCCACGAACTCGCGCACCTCGGCCACCCGGTCCTTCAGCAGGTAGCCGACGCCCCGGCTGGAGCTGGCCAGCAGCTCGCCCGCGTAGCGCTCCTCCACGTACTGGGAGAGCACCAGGACGCCGAGGCCCGGGTACAGGCCGCGGAGGGCCACGCAGGCGCGGACGCCCTCGTCCGTGTGGGTCGGGGGCATCCGCACGTCCGCCACCACCACGTCGGGCAGGGCCTCTGCGGCGGCCAGCTCCTGGACGGCGCGCAGCAGCGCCTCCCCGTCGCCGACCTGGGCCACGACCTCCAGACCGCGGTCGGTGAGCAGGCGGGTCAGGCCCTCCCGCAGGAGTACCGAGTCCTCGGCGATGACGACGCGCATGCGGGTTGCTCCTTCGGAGTCTTCGGGGCGCGCGGAAGGGCGCGAGGCGGCGGGCGTCGGGGCCGGCGGGCGCGTTACCCGGCACTCCCGACCGGGAGGGTGGTGCGACTCGCGGCGCCGGGCGGGCGCGCGCTGGCTCCCCTTCCCGGGCACGCGGCCGAGCCGGGCGGCGCCCCGCACGCCCCGGGGCACTCCGTCACATGGTGCGGATGGCGACGGTGTCGCAGAGTCCCTGGAGGGCGTCCTTGGCCGGGCAGTCCGGGAGGGGTTCCAGCAGGGCGCGGGCCTCTTCGGCGTAGCGCAGTGTCTCGCGGCGGGCCCGCTCCAGTGCCGGGTGCCGGCGGAGCAGCCGGAGTGCCTCGGCGTGCAGTTCGTCGTTCCTGGCGAGGTCGAGGGTGAGCAGCTCGCGCAGGCGCACGTCCGAGGGGTCCTCCGGGTCCACCGGGGTCTGCTGGAGCAGCAGGATCGGCAGGGTGGGGACGCCCTCGCGCAGGTCGGTGCCCGGGGTCTTGCCGGACTCGTCACCGTCGCTGGCGATGTCAAGGACGTCGTCGGCGAGCTGGAAGGCGATGCCGATCTTCTCGCCGTACTGGGTGAGGATGCCGACGGTCCGCTCCTCGGCGCCGGCCATCAGCGCGCCGAAGTGGCAGGAGACGGCGATCAGCGAGCCGGTCTTGCCCGCCAGGACGTCCAGGTAGTGCTGGAGCGGGTCGTCGTCCGGGCCGGGGCCGGCGGTCTCCAGGATCTGGCCGGTGACGAGCCGTTCGAAGGCGTCGGCCTGGAGCCGGACGGCCTCCGGGCCGAGCTCGGAGAGCACCTGTGAGGCGCGGGAGAAGAGGAAGTCGCCGGTGAGGATCGCGACCGAGTTGTCCCAGCGGGAGTTGGCGCTGGGGGCGCCCCGGCGGACGGGGGCCTCGTCCATCACGTCGTCGTGGTAGAGGGTGGCCAGATGGGTCAGCTCGACCACCACGGCGGAGGGGACCACGCCGGGCGCGTTCGGGTCGCCGAACTGCGCGGCCAGCATGACCAGCAGGGGGCGGAAGCGCTTGCCGCCGGCCTGGATCAGGTGACTGGCGGTGACCGTGATGAACGGCACCTCGCTCTTGACCGTCTCGGTCAGTGCGCGCTCCACGGCGTCCAGGCCGACCTGGACGTCGCGGGTCAGATCGCGGTCCTGCACGCTCAGCCCGAAGGGCCCCACGACGGTCACGAAGACCACTCCTGTCCCTGGTCGATCTAGCGGCCCGGTCCCTGAGTGCCGCCGCTGGCCTACAAGGAGGGTATCCGGTCACGAGTGGATCACCAGCACGGGCATGGGCCCCTGCGGTGTGTGGTCCTCCGGCCCCCGTCTGACGGCCGAAGGTGCCCCCGTCCGATGGCGGGGTGCGGAGCGGGCGCGACCGGGGCCCGCGATGATGTGCTGCGGGCCCCGGCCGGGTGGTGCGTCAAGAGGTGTGGAACTGGCGGAAGACCGGTGTGGAACCGGCGGACGGACCGTTAACGGACGAACAGTGACGCCTTGCTCGCGAGGTCCAGGAAGTACTGCGGAGCGAGTCCCAGGACCAGCGTGACCAGGACGCCGATACCGATCGCGGTGGCCGTGAGTGGGCTGGGCACGGCCACCGCCGGGCCGCCGGCCTTCGGGTCGGAGAAGAACATCAGCACGATGACCCGGATGTAGAAGAAGGCCGCGACCGCCGAGCTCAGCACACCGACGATCACCAGCGGGGTCGCCCCGCCCGCCGCCGCGGCCTGGAAGACCGCGAACTTCCCGGTGAACCCGCTGGTCAGCGGGATACCGGCGAAGGCCAGTAGGAAGAGCGCGAAGACCGCCGCCACCAGGGGCGAGCGCCGGCCCAGTCCGGCCCAGCTGGACAGGTGGGTGGCCTCGCCCTTGGAGTCGCGGACCAGGGTCACCACCGCGAACGCGCCGAGGGTGACGAAGGAGTACGCGAGCAGGTAGAACAGCACCGCGCCCAGGCCCTGCCGATTGGTGGCGATCACGCCGGTGAGGATGAATCCGGCGTGCGCGATCGAGGAGTACGCCAGCAGCCGCTTCACGTCCTGCTGAGTGACCGCCAGGATCGCCCCGGCCACCATGGTGAGGATCGCCACCGCCCACATGACGGGCCGCCAGTCCCACTTGAGGCCGGGGAAGGCCACGTAGAACAGCCGCAGGAAGGCGCCGAAGGCCGCCGTCTTGGTGGCCGCCGCCATGAAGCCGGTGACCGGGGTCGGCGCACCCTGGTAGACGTCCGGGGTCCAGGCGTGGAACGGCACCGCGCCGACCTTGAACAGCAGGCCGACCGAGAGCATCGCCAGGCCGATCAGCAGCAGTACGTCGTTCTGGGTGGTGACCGCGAGCGCCGGGGTGACCGGGGCGACCCCTGACACCACGTCGGCGATGTCGCCGAGCTGGACGCTGCCCGCGTAGCCGTACAGCAGCGCGGTGCCGAACAGGAAGAACGCCGAGGCGAAGGCGCCGAGCAGGAAGTACTTGACCGCCGCCTCCTGGGAGAGCAGCCGGCGGTGCCGGGCCAGGGCGCAGAGCAGGTAGAGCGGGAGGGAGAAGACCTCCAGCGCCACGAACATGGTCAGCAGGTCGTCGGCAGCCGGGAAGAGCAGCATGCCGCCGACCGCGAACAGGGTGAGCGGGAAGACCTCGGTGGTGGTGAACCCGGCCGTGGTCGCCTGCCGTTCCTGCTCGCCGCCCGGTACGGCGGCGCCCTGGGCGGCGAAGGCGTCCACCCGGTGGCCGCCTCGGCGGGGCTCCAGGCGGCGCTCGGCGTACATCAGCACGGCGAGCACCGAGGAGAGCAGGACCACGCCCTGCAGGAAGAGCGCCGGGCCGTCGATGGCCACCGCACCCATGGCCAGCAGTCCGGACTTGGTGGTGGCGTGGCCGTGGGCGGCGAGCACCACCACGGCGGCGAAGGCACCGCCGAGGCCGAGCAGCGAGACGGCCACCTGGGTGACGTAGCGCAGCCGGCGGGGCAGGAAGGCCTCGATCAGGATTCCCGCGATCGCGGCGCCGAAGACCACCAGCATCGGGGAGAGCTGGCCGTACTCGATGTGCGGAGCCGGGATGCTCGGGCTGTTGCCGCCGGCGGCGGCGAGCAGCTGGCTCATTCGTGCTCACCTCCGGAGGTGGTGGCGGCGACCGGGTGGACGGGGGCCGGGTCGGTCCGGTGGACCTGGGAGAGGGTGGCGTTCACCGCCGGGTTGACGAGATCGGTGAGCGGCTTGGGGTAGACGCCGAGGAACAGGGTCAGCGCCACCAGCGGTGCCACCACCAGGAGTTCACGCAACCGCAGGTCGGCCATGCCCTCGACCCCGGCCTTGACCGGGCCGGTCATGGTGCGCTGGTAGAGCAGCAGCGCGTACAGCGCGGCGAGCACGATGCCGATGGTGGCGATCACGCCGATCGCCGGGTACCTGCTGAAGGTGCCGACCAGCACCAGGAACTCGCTGACGAACGGCGCCATCCCGGGCAGCGAGAGCGTGGCGAGAGCGCCGATCAGGAAGGTGCCCGCCAGCACCGGGGCGACCTTCTGCACTCCGCCGAAGTCCGAGATCAGCCGCGAGCCCCGACGGGAGATCAGGAAGCCCGCGACCAGCATCCAGGCGGCGGTGGAGATGCCGTGGTTGACCATGTAGAGGGTGGCGCCGGACTGCCCCTGGCTGGTGAAGGCGAAGATGCCCATGATGATGAAGCCGAAGTGCGAGATCGACGCGTACGCCACCAGCCGCTTGATGTCCTTCTGGCCGACCGCCAGCAGCGCGCCGTAGACGATCCCGATCAGCGAGAGCACCAGGATGTACGGCCCGAAGGTGCGGGAGGCGTCCGGGAAGAGGCCGAGGCAGTACCGGAGCATCGCGAAGGTGCCGACCTTGTCGACCACGGCCGTGATCAGCACCGCGACCGGGGCGGTGGACTCGCCCATCGCGTTCGGCAGCCAGGTGTGCAGCGGCCAGAGCGGGGCCTTCACGGCGAAGGCGAAGAAGAAGCCCAGGAAGAGCAGCTTGCCGGTGGTCGGGTCGATCGCCAGCTTGCCGCTCGCGATCGCGTCGGCCAGGACCGGCAGGTTGAAAGTGCCCTCGCCCTGGTCCTGCGCGATCACGTACAGGCTGATCACGGCGGCCAGCATGACCAGGCCGCCGAGCAGGTTGTAGAGCAGGAACTTCACGGCCGCGTAAGAGCGTTGGGCGCCGGAGTCCGGGCCGCCGGCGCGGTCGCCGAAGCCGCCGATCAGGAAGTACATCGGGATCAGCATGGCTTCGAAGAACACGTAGAAGACGAAGACGTCGGTGGCCAGGAAGGAGACCAGCACCATCGCCTCCACCGCGAGGACCAGGGCGAAGAAGCCCTGGGTGCGGCGGACGTTCTCGAAGGTCCCGTCGGGGGTGCCGGGCCCCTCGCCCCCAGCCTCCGGCCGGGGGTGCCCCCGCCCGTTGGCGGGCGAGGAGGGCGGATCGGCGTCGTGCCAGGAGGCCAGCATGACGATCGGAACGAGTACCGCGGTGAGCAGCGCGAGGACCGCGGCGATGCCGTCCACGCCGAGCGAGAAGCCGATCCCGAAGTTGCGGATCCAGGGGTGGTACTCGGTGAGCTGGTAGCGCGGCCCGCCGGGGCGGAAGCTCGCGGCGACGGCGACCGTCAGCCCCAGAGTGGCCGCCGAGACGGCCAGCGCGACGGCCTTCCCGGTCCGGCGGCGGGCCTCGGAGGTGCCGGCCGGCAGCGCGGCGGTGAGCACCGCGCCGGCGGCCGGGACGGCGCAGGTCGCGGACAGCAGATAGCTCATGGCCTGCCTCCTGGAGGAGTGTTTTGTCGCATGGTCAGACCGACCTCATCAGGAGAGTGGTGGCGGCCAGCAGCAGCGCACCGCCGAACATGGAGAGCGCGTAGGAGCGGGCGAACCCGGTCTGGATCCGGCGCAGGCGGCTGGAGAGGCCGCCGATGGTGGCGGCCAGGCCGTTGACGAAGCCGTCCAGACCCTTGCTGTCCAGGTAGACCAGCGCGGCGGTGAGCCCGGAGCCGGGGCGGACCAGGACCGCGTGGTTGAAGTCGTCCTGGAGCAGGTCACGGCGGGCCGCCCGGGTGAGCGGCGAGCCGACCGGCGGGGTGACCGGTACGGGCGAGCGCCCGTACATCAGGTACGCCAGGCCCACGCCCGCCAGCATGCACAGGGTGGTGAGCAGGGTGACGGTGAGCGGCTGGAGCGGCGAGTGGCCCTCGGCGTGCCCGGTGACGGGTTCGAGCCACTTGAGGAAGGAGCTGTTCAGGGTGAACAGCCCGCCGGCGAAGACCGAACCGACGGCCAGCAGGACCATCGGGACGGTCATCACGGACGGCGACTCGTGCGGGTGCGGCTCCTCGCCGGTCTCCGCCGACGGTTGCCAGCGCTTCTCGCCGAAGAAGGTCAGCACCATCACCCGGGTCATGTAGAACGCGGTGACTGCGGCGCCCACCAGGGCGCACAGGCCCAGGATCCAGCCCTCGGTCCCGCCCTTGGCGAAGGCCGCCTCGATGATCTTGTCCTTGGAGAAGAAGCCGGACAGACCGGGGAAACCGATGATCGCCAGGTAGCCGAGGCCGAAGGTGACGAAGGTGATCGGCATGTACTTGCGCAGGCCCCCGTAGTGCCGCATGTTCACCTCGTCGTCCATGCCGTGCATGACCGACCCCGCACCGAGGAAGAGCCCGGCCTTGAAGAAGCCGTGGGTGACCAGGTGCATGATGGCGAAGGCGTACCCGATCGGGCCGAGCCCGGCCGCCAGCACCATGTAGCCGATCTGCGACATGGTGGAGCCGGCCAGCGCCTTCTTGATGTCGTCCTTGGCACAACCGACGATCGCACCGAAGAGCAGCGTCACCGCACCGACCGCCACCACGGCGGTCTGGGCGTCGGGGGCCAGGTTGAAGACGGCGGCCGACCTGGTGATCAGGTAGACCCCGGCGGTCACCATGGTGGCCGCGTGGATCAGGGCCGAGACCGGGGTCGGGCCCTCCATCGCGTCGCCGAGCCAGGACTGCAGCGGCACCTGGGCGGACTTGCCGCAGGCCGCGAGCAGCAGCATCAGGCCGATCGCGGTCAGCTTGCCCTCGCTCGCCCGTCCGGCGGCCCCGAAGACGGGCTCGAAGGCGAAGCTGCCGAACTCGGTGAACATCAGCATGATCGCGATCGACAGGCCCATGTCGCCGACCCGGTTGACGATGAACGCCTTCTTGGCGGCCGTCGCCGCGCTCGGCTTGTGCTGCCAGAACCCGATCAGGAGGTACGAGGCGAGCCCGACGCCCTCCCAACCGACGTACAGCAGCAGGTAGTTGTCGGCGATCACGAGCAGCAGCATCGCTGCCAGGAAGAGGTTGAGATAGCCGAAGAAGCGGCGGCGGCGCTCGTCGTGGGCCATGTAGCCCACCGAGTAGAGGTGGATCAGGGTGCCGACGCCGGTGATCAACAGGACGAAGGTGATGGACAGTTGGTCGAGCTGGAAGGAGACGTCGGCCTGGAAGCCGTTCACCGGGATCCAGCTGAACAGGTGCTGGTGCACCGCCCGCGCCTCGGCCCGGCGCCCCAGCATGTCCGAGAACAGCACGGCGCCGAAGGCGAAGGAGAGCGCGGCGGCCAGCGTGCCCAGCCAGGGCCCGATCCGGTCCAGTGCCCGTCCGCCGAGCAGCAGCAGGGCGGCGCCGGCCAGCGGGGCCGCGACCAGCAGCGGAATAAGGGAGTTCACGTGTTGGGCCCTCCGCCTACAGCTTCATCAGGTTGCTGTCGTCGACCGAAGCGGAGTGCCTGGTCCGGAAGATGCTGACGATGATGGCGAGGCCGACCACGACCTCGGCCGCCGCGACCACCATGGTGAAGAAGGCGATGATCTGGCCGTCCAGGTTGCCGTGCATCCGGGAGAAGGTGACCAGTGCCAGGTTGGACGCGTTCAGCATCAGTTCGACGCACATGAACAGCACGATCGCGTTCCGCCTGATCAGCACGCCGCTCGCGCCGATGGTGAACAACAGGGCGGCCAGGTAGAGGTAGTTGACGGGATTCACGTCTCGTCCGCCTCCTTCTTCGAAGCCTTCTCGGGGACCGTCTCCAGCGCCTTGCGCGGCCCGGTGACCGGCGGGCGCGCGGACGGCGGCCGGCCCAGCCAATCGGCGGTGGCGGACTCCAGCTCGGCCATCCGGCGCAGCATCTCCTGGCTGACGTCGCGGATCTGGCCGCGCTCGCGCAGCGTGCCCATCACGGAGTGCTCGGCGACGGTGCCGTCCGGCAGCAGGGCAGGGATGTCCACCGCGTTGTGCCGGGCGTAGACGCCGGGGGCGGGCTGCGGCGGCACCTGGATGTTGTCCCTGACCCGCTGGGCGGCCAGCTCGCGCTGGGTGCTGCGGGCCTTCACGTGTTCGCGGTGGGTCAGCACCATGGCGCCGACCGCGGCGGTGATCAGCAGGGCGCCGGTGACCTCGAACGCCCAGACGTACTTGGTGAACAGCAGTCGGGCCAGCCCCTGCACGTTGCCCTCGGCGTTGGCCTCGGCCAGCCCGGTGAAGTGCCCCAGCTTCGCGCTGGCGATGCCGGCGACGAGCAGTACTCCGAAGCCGAGTCCGCAGAGCGCGGCGGCGATCCGCTGGCCCTTCAGCTGCTCCTTCAGCGAATCCGCGGAGGTGACCCCGACCAGCATCACCACGAACAGGAAGAGCATCATGATCGCGCCGGTGTAGACGACGATCTGCACCACGCCCAGGAACACCGCGCCCTGCGCCAGGTAGCAGACCGCCAGCGCCAGCATGGTGGCCGCCAGGCAGAGCGCGCTGTGCACGGCCTTCTTCATCAGCAGCATGCCCAGCGCGCCGCCGACCGCGACCACGGCCAGCACCCAGAACTGGACCGCCTCTCCGGTGGAGGTCACGGCTGCACCTCCTTGTCCCGTACCGTGCGCTCCTGCTGCACCGTGCCCGGCGCGGCGGCGGGGATCTCGCCCCGGTAGTAGGCGCCCTCGTCGGCACCCGGGTAGATCGCGTGCGGGGTGTCGACCATGCCCTCGCTCAGCCCCACCAGCAGTTGCTCCTTGGTGAAGATCAGGTCGGCCCGGGAGTCGTCCGCCAGCTCGTACTCGTTGGTCATGGTGAGCGCCCGGGTCGGGCACGCCTCGATGCACAGCCCGCACAGGATGCAGCGGGCGTAGTTGATCTGGTACACCGCGCCGTAGCGCTCGCCGGGCGAGTAGCGCTCCTCGTCCCGGTTGTCCGCGCCTTCGACGTAGATCGCGTCGGCCGGGCAGGCCCAGGCGCAGAGCTCGCAGCCGACGCACTTCTCCAGGCCGTCCGGGTGCCGGTTCAGCTGGTGGCGGCCGTGGAAGCGCGGTGCGGTGGGCTTCCGGTACTCCGGGTACTGCTCGGTGAGCCGCTTCTTGAACATGGCCTTGAAGGTCACGCCGAAGCCTGCGGCCGGTCCGAGGATCGACGGCCCGGTCGTTGGAGTGGGCCCGGTGGTCTTGTCAGTCCTGTCGTCCGACATCCCGGTTCAGCTCCCTTCGGAATGGTCGGGCCCGTTGAGGGCGTCCTGGAGTTGCGGGGCCCGGCTGCGGCGGCGCGGTACGGGCGGGAGCTGCTGGCCGGGCAGCGGCGGCACCGGGTAGCCGCCGGCCATCGGGTCGAACTCCCCGCCCGGCGGGGCCCCGTGGTCGGATGCGGCCGGCTCGGGCTCCTTGCGGAGCACGTCCCGCAGCAGGGCCAGCAGCAGGATCACCCCGATCGGCGCGCCGACGTAGAGCACCACCTGGCCGAAGTCGTAGCCCTCGTTGCGCAGCGCCCGGACGCTGGCCACCATCACCAGCCAGACCAGCGAGACGGGCAGCAGCACCTTCCAGCCCAGCTTCATGAACTGGTCGTAGCGGAGCCGGGGCAGGGTGCCGCGCAGCCAGATGAAGAGGAACAGCAGCAGCTGGATCTTGACGACCATCCACAGCAACGGCCACCAGCCGTGGTTCGCCCCGGCCCAGAAGGCGGAGACCGGCCACGGCGCCCGCCAGCCGCCCAGGAAGAGGGTGCTGGCGACGGCGGAGACGGTGACCATGTTGACGTACTCGGCCAGCATGAACATCGCGAACTTCAGCGAGGAGTACTCGGTGTTGAAGCCGCCGACCAGCTCGCCCTCGGCCTCGGGGAGGTCGAAGGGCGCCCGGTTGGTCTCGCCGACCATCGCGACGATGTAGACGATGAACGACACCGGCAGCAGCACCGCGAACCAGGTCGGCTCCTGGGAGGCGACGATCTGCGAGGTGGACATCGAGCCCGAGTAGATGAACACCGCCGCGAAGGACAGGCCCATCGCGATCTCGTAGCTCACCATCTGGGCCGCCGAGCGCAGGCCGCCGAGCAGTGGGTAGGTCGAGCCGGAGGACCAGCCGGCCAGCACGATCCCGTAGATGCCGACCGACGCCACCGCCAGGATGTAGAGCAGGGCGATCGGCAGGTCGGTGAGCTGCATCGGGGTACGGGTGCCGAAGACGGACACCTCGTCGTCGGCCGGGCCGAACGGGATCACCGCGAAGGCCATGAACGCCGGGATCGCACTGACGATCGGCGCCAGCACGTAGACCACCTTGTCGGCGTGCGTGACGACCAGGTCCTCCTTCAGTGCCAGCTTCACGCCGTCGGCCAGCGACTGGAGCATGCCCCAGGGGCCGTGCCGGTTGGGGCCGATCCGCAGCTGCATCCAGGCGACGACCTTGCGCTCCCAGACGATCGCGATCAGCACCGTGAGCACCAGGAAGGCGAAGCAGAACACCGCTTTCAGCAGCACCAGCCACCACGGGTCGCGGCCGAAGAAGCCGAGGGTTTCATACGCGGCGAGCATCAGGATTCCTCCGCGGGGACTGCCGCGTCCGAGACGGCGGGGGCCGAGTCGGCCGCGGCGATGGTGACCAGGTGGCCGACCGTGGTGCCGAGAGTGCGATGGGCGCCGCCCTCAGTGGAGTTCAGCGGCAGCCAGACGGTGCGGTCGGGCATCGCCCCGGTGATCTCCAGCGGCAGGACCAGCGAACCGGCCGGTCCGGTGACCCGGACGGCCCGGCGGGCGCCGATCTCCTCGGCGGTGGCCGCCGAGAGCCGGACCACGGCGGCGTGCCGGGTGCCGGCCAGGTGCTCGTCACCCTGCTGCAGGGTGCCGTTGTCCAGCAGCAGCCGGTGGCCGGCGAACACCGCCTGCCCGGTGGCCGGGCGGGGCAGCGGGCCCGGGTGGGTGGCCGGCGCGGCCGGCCGGTCGCCCGTCCACGGCGCGAAGCGGTCCAGCTCCAGCCGGGCCGCCAGGACGTCCGGCAGGCCCAGCGGCCGTCCGATCGCGTCCGCCAGCATGTTCAGCACCCGGACGTCGGAGAAGAGCTGACGCTGCATCAGCTGGTCGGGCTTGATCGCGGCCTCGAACATCCGCACCCGGCCCTCCCAGTCCAGGAAGGTCCCGGCCTTCTCCGCCACGGCGGCCACCGGCAGCACCACGTCGGCCCGTTCGGTGACGGCGGACGGGCGCAGCTCCAGCGACACCACGAACGGCACTCGGGCCAGCGCCTCCTCGGCCAGCACCGGATCGGCCAGGTCGTCCAGGCCGACGCCGCCCACCAGCAGCGCGTCCAGGTCGCCGCCGGCGGCGGCGGACAGGATCTGGTCGGTGTCCCGGCCCAGCCCGGCCGGGAGTTCGGCCAGGCCCCAGACTGCGGCGGCGTCACCCCGGGCGGCCGGCACGGACACCGGACGGCCGCCCGGCAGCAGCCCGGGCAGCGCCCCGGCTTCGATCGCCCCACGCTCCCCCGCCCGGCGCGGCACCCAGGCCACCCGGGCACCGGTCGCCTCCGAGAGCCGCAGCACCGCGGTCAGGGCACCGGGCAGCGCCGCCAGCCGCTCACCGGCCAGGATCACCGCACCCGGGCTGCGCAGCGCGTCGGCGGCGCGCCCGGCGTCGTCCGCAAGAACTTCCTTCCCGGCGAGGGCGACCAGCCACTCCGCCTCGGTACCCGGTGCCGCGGGCAGCAGCGCACCGCGCAGCTTGGCCAGCCCCCGGGAGGCGTGCGAGGCGATCGAGAAGACCCGAAGTCCCTTGGCGCGGTTGGCCTTCCGCAGCCGCAGGAAGACGATCGGCGACTCCTCCTCGGCCTCGAAACCGACCAGCAGCACGGCGGGCGCGGCCTCCAGCGCCTGATAGGAAACGCCGGTCCCGTCCAGGTCGACGCCGTGGCCGGCGACCGCCGCGGCCAGGAAATCCGCCTCCTCACCGCTGTGCGGACGGGAGCGGAGGTCCACGTCGTTGGTGCCGAGCACCACCCGGGCGAACTTGGCGTACCCGTAGGCGTCCTCGACCGTCACCCGGCCGCCGGTGAGCACCGCCGCCCGTGCCCCGCGCAGCCCGGCGGCGGCGCGCTCCAGCGCCTCCGGCCAGCCGGCGGGCACGAGTTCGCCGTTCTCCGCGCGCACCAGGGGAGTCGTGATCCGGTCGCGCGACTGCGCGTAGCGGAAGGCGAACCGGCCCTTGTCGCAGTTCCACTCCTCGTTCACCTCGGGCTCGTCGCCCGCCAGGCGGCGCAGCACCTTGCCCCTGCGGTGGTCGGTGCGCTGCGCGCAGCCGGAGGAGCAGTGCTCGCAGACGCCCGGCGAGGAGACCAGGTCGAACGGACGGGAGCGGAACCGGTACGCCGCCGAGGTCAGCGCCCCGACCGGGCAGATCTGGATGGTGTTGCCGGAGAAGTACGACTCGAACTCGTCGCCGTCGCCGATGCCGACCTGCTCCAGCGCGCCGCGCTCCAGCAGTTCGATGAACGGGTCGCCGGCGATCTGCTGCGAGAAGCGGGTGCAGCGGGCGCACAGCACGCAGCGCTCCCGGTCCAGCAGCACCTGGCTGCTGAGCGGGATCGGCTTGGCGTAGGTGCGCTTCATGCCCTCGAAGCGGGAGTCCGCCCGGCCGTTGGTCATCGCCTGGTTCTGCAGTGGGCACTCGCCGCCCTTGTCGCAGATCGGGCAGTCCAGCGGGTGGTTGATCAGCAGCAGCTCCATCACGCCGCGCTGCGCCTTCTCGGCGACCGGCGAGCTGAGCTGGGTGCGGACCACCATGCCCTCGGCCACCGGGATGGTGCAGGAGGCGACCGGCTTGCGCTGGCCCTCGATCTCCACGATGCACTGGCGGCAGGCACCGGCCGGATCCAGCAGCGGGTGGTCGCAGAAGCGCGGGATCTGGGTACCGATCTGCTCGGCGGCGCGGATCACCAGGGTCCCCTTGGGGACCTGGACCTCGACTCCGTCGATGGTGAGCGTGACGAGGTCGGTGGCCGACCCGGTCTCGGTCGTGGCGGTCACGCGTGCACCTCCCTCTCGGTGGCGGACGGGTGGGCGTCTCGCCGGTCGGCCCAGACCGTGGCGGCCGCCGGGTCGAAGGGGCAGCGTCGCTCGGCGAGATGCTGCTCGTACTCGGCGCGGAAGTACTTCAGCGAGGAGGCGATCGGGCTGGCGGCGCCGTCGCCGAGGGCGCAGAAGGACTTGCCGTTGATGTTGTCGGCGATGTCCGCCAGCTTCTCCAGGTCGCCCTCGACGCCTTCGCCGGCCTCGATCCGCTTCAGCAGCTGGACCAGCCAGTACGTCCCCTCACGGCACGGGGTGCACTTGCCGCAGGACTCGTGGGCGTAGAACTCGGTCCAGCGGGTGACCGCGCGGACCACACAGGTGGTCTCATCGAAGATCTGCAGTGCCTTGGTGCCGAGCATCGAGCCGGCCGCGCCGACCGCCTCGTAGTCCAGCGGGACGTCCAGGTGCTCGTCGGTGAACATCGGGGTCGAGGAGCCGCCCGGGGTCCAGAACTTGAGCCGGTGCCCGGCCCGGATCCCGCCGCTGATCTCCAGCAGCTGGCGCAGGGTGATGCCGAGCGGTGCCTCGTACTGGCCGGGGTTGGTGACGTGCCCGGAGAGCGAGTAGAGCGTGAAGCCGGGGGACTTCTCGGTGCCCAGCGACTTGAACCAGTCCTTGCCGCGCGCCAGGATCGGCGGCACGGAGGCGATCGACTCGACGTTGTTGACCACCGTCGGGCAGGCGTAGAGGCCGGCGATCGCCGGGAACGGCGGCCGAAGCCGCGGTTGGCCGCGCCGCCCCTCCAACGAGTCCAGCAGCGCCGTCTCCTCGCCGCAGATGTACGCGCCGGCGCCCGCGTGCACGGTGATGTCCAGGTCGATCCCCGAGCCGAGGATGTTCCGGCCCAGGTAGCCGGCCTGGTACGCCTCGGCGACGGCCGCGTGCAGCCGGCGCAGCACGGGGACGACCTCGCCGCGCAGGTAGATGAAGGCGTGGTCGCAGCGGATCGCGTACGAGGCGATGATCATGCCCTCGATCAGCGAGTGCGGGTTGGCGAAGAGCAGCGGGATGTCCTTGCAGGTGCCCGGCTCGGACTCGTCGGCGTTGACGACCAGGTAGTGCGGCTTGCCGTCGTTCTGCGGGATGAACTGCCATTTCATCCCGGTCGGGAAGCCGGCGCCGCCGCGCCCGCGCAGGCCGGAGTCCTTGACCAGCGCGATCACGTCGTCCGGCGGCATGGCGAGGGCGGCCTGCAGGCCCTTGTAACCGTCGTACCGGCGGTAGGTGGCGAGCGTCCAGGGACGGGTGTCGTCCCAGGAGGCCGAGAGCACCGGCGAGAGCAGCTTCTCGGCCGGCTCCACGGAGGTCATCACGCGTCCGTCCCTTCGTGCCGGGGGGAGACCACCTTGGTTCCCGAAGTGCCGGGCAGCGCCTCGCCCCTGGCGAGCCTGAGCCCCGCCAGCGAGGGCGCGCCGCCCGCGCCGGACTCGTCCACCGCGTCCGGGCGCTCGTCGGGGAAGCCGGCCAGCATCCGCGCGGTCTCCTTGAAGCCGCACAGCCGGGCGCCTCGGGTGGGCCGTACCTCGCCGCCCGCGCGCAACTGCTCCACCAACTGCTTCGCGCTCTGCGGGGTCTGGTTGTCGAAGAACTCCCAGTTGACCATCACCACCGGCGCGTAGTCGCAGGCGGCGTTGCACTCGATGTGCTCGATGGAGATCGCGCCGTCCTCGGTGGTCTCGTTGTTCTCGATCCCGAGGTGCTCCTTGAGCTCGGCGAAGATCTGGTCGCCGCCGAGCACCGCGCAGAGCGTGTTGGTGCACACCCCCACGTGGTACGTGCCGGCCGGGCGGCGGCGGTACATCGTGTAGAAGGTGGCGACGGCGGTGACCTCAGCGGTGGTGAGCTCCAACTGCTCGGCGCAGAAGCGGATTCCGGTCGGGCTGACGTAGCCCTCCTCGGCCTGCACCAGGTGCAGCAGCGGCAGCAGCGCGGAGCGGGCGACGGGGTAGCGGGCGATCAGTTCGCGCGCGTCCGCCGCCAGCCGGTCGTGCACCTGGGGCGGGTACGGCTTGGCCGGCATCGCCGGCAGGCCGAGCTCGACGCCGCCTTGGGAATCGGTCACCGGTCCACGCCTCCCATCACCGGGTCGATCCCGGCCACCGCGACGATCACGTCGGCCACCTGGCCGCCCTCGCACATCGCCGCCATCGACTGCAGGTTGGTGAACGAGGGGTCGCGGAAGTGGACGCGGTACGGCCGCGTGCCGCCGTCGCTGACCACGTGCACCCCGAGCTCGCCCTTGGGCGACTCCACCGCCGCGTACGCCTGCCCGACCGGGACCCTGAAGCCCTCCGTCACCAGCTTGAAGTGGTGGATCAGGGCCTCCATCGAGGTGCCCATGATCTTGCGGATGTGGTCGAGCGAGTTGCCCAACCCGTCCGGCCCGAGGGCGAGTTGGGCGGGCCAGGCGATCTTCTTGTCGGCGACCATCACCGGCCCGGGCCGCAGCCGGTCCAGGCACTGCTCGACGATCCGCAGCGACTGCCTCATCTCCTCCAGGCGGATCAGGAACCGCCCGTAGGAGTCGGCGCTCTCCGCGACGGCGACCTCGAAGTCGTAGTTCTCGTACCCGCAGTAGGGGTCGGACTTGCGAAGGTCGTGCGGCAGGCCGGTGGCGCGCAGGATCGGTCCGGTGGCGCCGAGGGCGAGGCAGCCGGACAGGTCGAGGAAGCCGACGTCCACCAGGCGGGCCTTGAACACCGGGTTGTCGGTGGCGAGTTTGTCGTACTCGTGCATCCGCGAGCGCAGCAGCTTGACCGCCTCGCGGATCTGGTCGACGGCCCCGGGCGGCAGGTCCTGGGCCACCCCGCCGGGACGGACGTACGCGTGGTTCATCCGCAGGCCGGTGACCAACTCGAAGACGTCCAGGACGACTTCGCGGTCCCGGAAGCCGTAGATCATCAGCGTGGTGGAGCCGATCTCCATACCGCCGGTGGCCAGGCAGACCAGGTGCGAGGAGATCCGGTTGAGCTCCATCATCAACACCCGGATGACGTCGGCCCGTTCGGGGACGTCGGCAGTGATGCCGAGCAGCTTCTCGACCGCCAGGCAGTACGCGGTCTCGTTGAACAGCGGAGTCAGGTAGTCCATCCGGGTCACGAAGGTGGTGCCCTGGACCCAGTTGCGGAACTCCATGTTCTTCTCGATGCCGGTGTGCAGGTAGCCGATGCCGCAGCGGGCTTCCTTCACCGTCTCGCCGTCGATCTCCAGGATCAGCCGCAACACCCCGTGGGTGGACGGGTGCTGCGGACCCATGTTGACGATGACGCGCTCGTCGTCGGCCCGGGCGACGGCCTCGACCACCTCGCCCCAGTCGCCACCGGTGACGGTGAACACCCGGCCCTCGGTGGTCTCGCGCTCGCCGGCCTGCCGGTACTCGGCCGCGTTCTCGAAGTCAGTGGGCATCAGCTGTACGACCTCCGCTGGTCGGGCGCCGGGATCTGGGCGCCCTTGTACTCGACGGGAATGCCGCCGAGCGGGTAGTCCTTGCGCTGCGGATGGCCCAGCCAGTCGTCCGGCATCATGATCCGGGTCAGCGCCGGGTGGCCCTCGAAGACCAGCCCGAAGAAGTCGTACGCTTCGCGCTCGTGCCAGTCGTTGGTCGGGTAGACGCTCACCACGGACGGGATCCGCGGGTCGGCGTCCGGTGCGCTGACCTCCAGCCGCAGCAGCCGGCCGTGGGTGATCGAGCGCAGGTGGTACACCGCGTGCAGCTCGCGCCCGGTGTCGTGCGGGTAGTGCACCCCGCTCACGCCGAGGCAGAGTTCGTAGCGCAGCGCCGGGTCGTCGCGCAGGATCCGGACCGCCTTCAGCAGGTGCTCGCGGGCGATGTGGAAGGTGAGTTCGGCCCGGTCCACGACGGTCTTCTCGATCACCTCCGCCACGTCCAGGCCCTGCTCCTCCAGCGCGCCCTCGAACTCGTCGGCCACCTCGTCGAAGCCGTGGCCGTAGGGGCGGCTGCTCGCGGGGGGCAGTGCGATCGGGGCGCTGAGCCCGCCGAAGCCGGAGGTGTCGCCGGTGCCCTTGGCGCCGAACATGCCCTGGCGCCGGCCGATCACCTCGACCGGGAGTTCGGTGCGGGTGGCGGGGACGGCGCCGCCGCCCGCGCCGTTGCTGCCGTTCGCACCGTTGCCGCCGCTCGCGCCGCCGTTCACGTTCTTCGCGCCGCTGCTGCCGTTGATGTCGCTCATCGCAGCAGCCCCCGCATCTCGCTGGTCGGGGTGGCGTGCAGGGCGAGCTCCTCGGCCTGCTCCTCGGCGCGGCGCCGGTTCACCCCGAGCTTCTCGTGCTGGATCTTGTCGTGCAGCTTGAGGATCGCGTCCATCAGCATTTCCGGGCGGGGCGGACAGCCCGGCAGGTAGATGTCCACGGGGACGATGTGGTCGACACCCTGGACGATCGCGTAGTTGTTGAACATCCCGCCCGAGGAGGCGCAGACGCCCATCGAGATGACCCACTTCGGGTTGGCCATCTGGTCGTACACCTGGCGCAGCACCGGGGCCATCTTCTGGCTCACCCGGCCCGCCACGATCATCAGGTCGGCCTGCCGGGGCGAGCCGCGGAAGACCTCCATGCCGAACCGGGCCAGGTCGTAGCGGCCGGCCCCGGTGGTCATCATCTCGATCGCGCAGCAGGCCAGTCCGAAGGTGGCCGGGAAGAGCGAGGCTTTGCGCACCCACCCCGCCGCGGTCTCCACGGTGGTGAGCAGAAAGCCGCTCGGCAGCTTCTCCTCGATACCCATCAGATCCCTCTCTGTCCTCTCAAGTCCGGTGACTTGTCCCCCCGTTCACAAACCGGGTTCGCTCAGTCCCACTCCAGACCGCCGCGCCGCCAGACGTAGGCGTACGCGACAAAGACGGTGGCGATGAACAGGAGCATCTCGACCAGCCCGAAGATCCCCAGGGCGTCGAAGCTGACCGCCCACGGATAGAGGAAGACGATCTCGATGTCGAAGACGATGAAGAGCATCGCCGTCAGGTAGTACTTGATCGGGAACCGACCGCCGCCCACCGGCTGCGGGGTCGGCTCGATGCCGCACTCGTACGCGTCCAACTTGGCCCGGTTGTAGCGCTTGGGGCCGGTGAGTGAGGCCATCACGACGGAACCGACCGCGAACGCCGCCGCGATGGCACCGAGTACGAGGATCGGCGCGTAGGCATTCATAGCCCCCGCTCCCTCCGTCCAGTCGTCCTTGACTGCAGATCGGAACCGACGGGTCACACTGCGGTGAACCCGCGATCCGGTTCCCGAGATCCACCTCATGTGAGGCAGTTCACAAAGCCCGGATCGAGCGCATCCTATGCCCGTCAGCTTGTGATCTGCGACACGCAGTCCCTGACGATCTTTGTGATCTACGCCACCTGACAAACGATCGCCAAGGCGATCAAGCCGCGATTCATCGACACAACGAAGGCAAATGGACACATTCCGTCGCATTCTCCTGTGAAGCGACTGGTCAGAGGCATCCGCCTATATCAATGATGATGCTCCCGGTGCAAATTTCACGGCTCCATGTTGACGTGATAGTGGCCCTCACTCTCCAGAGTGGACCACCCCGAACACCCGCTTGACCTTTCGTTCACAAGCTCACGAGAGGCGGGGTGCTCGCACGTCCGCAGGGGTGTCCGCGCGTCCAGTGCTCGCTCAGCCGTCCCGACGGGTGTCCGGCCGTACGCCACTCCCGGTGTCCCAGGCCCAGGCCGCGATGCCGACCCGGTTGCGGACGCCGAGCTTGCGCTGCACCGCGGCCAGGTGGTTCTTCACCGTGCCCGGTGAGATGAACAGTTCGGCGGCGATCTCGGCGTTGGTCGCGCCGTTGGCCACGAGCCGGGCGATCTCCGCCTCGCGCGGGGTGAGGGACTCGCGGGGTGGCGCTGCCACCGGGGCGGCGGACGGAGGGGCCAGCTGCCGCAGCAGCCTTACCGTGATCTGCGGACTGAGCAGCGCGTCCCCGGCCACCGCCGCCCGTACCGCCTCCGCCAGCAGCGCCGGGCTCGACCGCTTCAGCAGGAAGCCCGCGGCACCGCTGCGCAGCGCGGCGTGCACGTACTCGTCCAGGTCGAAGGTGGTCACCACCACCACCCGGAACTCCCCCGCCAGCCGCCTGGTCAGCTCGAGGCCGTCCATGCGCGGCATCCGGACGTCCGCGAGCACCACGTCCGGCCGCAGGCGGTGGGCCAGCTCGACGGCGGCCGCGCCGTCGGCGGCGTCCGCGACCACCTCGATGTCGGGCTGCGCCTCCAGGATGATCCGGTAGGCGCTGCGGATCGCGTCGTCGTCGTCCGCGAGCAGCACTCTGATCGCCGCCACCGTCACCGCACCTCACCGTCGGCCGCCGGAACCGGCGCACTCTCTGACACCAGCGCACTCTTCGCGGTCGGCGCGCTCTCCGACACCGACGCGCTCTTCTGGGCCGGCGCGCCGGCCGGGATCAGCGCGCTCACCCGCCAGCCGTTGCCGCCGTGCCTGCCGGCGGTAAAGCTGCCGCCCAACGCCTCGCAACGCTCGGCCAGTTGGGCAAGTCCATGACCGCCGCCGTGCCTGGTCGTCCGCTCACCGGCGCTGCCGTCGCTGGTCACCCGTACCTCCAGCCGCCCCCCGGCACGCCGGACCTCCACCTCGACCGAGCGCGCCCGGGGCGCGTGCCGCCGGACGTTGGTCAGAGCCTCCACCACGACCCGGTACGCGGTCGCGGCGGCCTCCCGCCCGACCGGCTCGGCAGGCAGCTCCAGCGACACCTCGACCGGCTCGACGGCGGCGAACCGCTCCACCAGTTCGGGCAGTTCGGCCAGACCGGGCTGCGGAGTACGTGCGGCTGCCACCCCCTCCTCCTTGGTGCGCAGCAGATGGACCGTACGGTCGAGCGAGGTCAGCGCCTGCTGCCCGGACTGCTCGATCCGCCGGAAGACCTCCGCCGCCCGCTCCGGATCGACCGTCGCCACGATCGCACCGGCCTGCGCCAGCGCGACCATCGCGCTCACGTCATGGGCCACGAAGTCGTGCAGGTCATGGGCGAGTTCGAGCCGCTGCGTACGGCGCGCGGCGGCCACCTCGCGCCGCCGGTGCTCGTCCTGCACCCCCAGGTACAGCCCCAGCAGCGCGGCTAGCAGCACAGTGCCCGCCCCGAACACCAGCGACTCGGCCAGCTCCAGCGGACTCTGCGGCAGCCGCACATAGCGCAGTGGCCAGCCGACCACGGCCGCACCGACCAGCGCGACCGGGAACCAGTCCCGGCCCGCCCGGAGCGTCACGGTCACCAGACCCAGCAGCGCCAGCAGTTCGGCCACTCCGGCCAGCCCGAGCAGCCGGTCGCTCTCCGGGTACGGGCCGACGGCCCAGCCGAGCACGGTCAGCGCGAGCGACACCGGACCGGCCGCCCTGGCCACCACGACCGGCCTCGGGCGCCCGGACCGGCCGGCCATCACCACCCCCGGCACCAGCACCGCCGCTGCCACCACCGACAGCACGGCACCGGCCGTCCGCCACCCCGTCTCCCCGTCCATACCGCCCAGCCTAGGCAGATCACGACGATCGCGCCTGTGCCGAACGGCATATGACGCTGCCCCAGCTCAGCCAGATCGGCATCTGCCCCGCCCACCGGCCCGCCGCGAGTCTGGACCCGTCAACCCCGACCAGAGGAGACCTCGCCATGAGCACCACCACCGCCCCCATCGCCGCGCCACCCAACGCCGCACTGCCCGCTCCCGCCTGGGCCGTGCGCGTCGCCAGGCTCGCTGCCCTCACCGCCCTCCCCTCGGGCCTCTGGCGGCTCGCCCTCGGCGCCGGCATCCCGGTCGGCCTCAGCAGTGCGCTGGTGCGCCAGCTTCACGTCCCCGGTCGGGGCACGGTCTACGCCATCGCCCTGAGCACCTTCGCCGAAGCCCTGGCCTTCCTCAGCATGGGCCTGGTCCGCCCCTGGGGGCAGATCGCCCCCACCTGGCTCCCCCTGATCGGCGGCCGCCGGATCCACCCACTGGCCGCCGTCGTCCCCGCCTCCCTCGGCGCCCTCGCCGTCACCCTGATCACCTGGCGGTCCGCCTCCGGCTGGTACGGCCCCGGCGCCATGGGCGGCCCCGACGCCCCGCACGGCCTCGCCGGCCACATCATGACCGCCTGCTACGCCCCTCTCCTCGCCTGGGGCCCCCTCCTCGCCGTGGTCGCCGCGGACTACTACCGGCGCAGTCGGCGGGCGTGAGCGGGGCTCCGCCGCGCACCCGGTGGGCAGATACATGGTTGTCGTACTTCCGGCGCACCACCTGATCTCCGAGGTGGCTTCACGTCCACTTTCTCCGCGCGGCGGTCTCCCGCCTCGCCGTCTTGGAACGACGCGCACACCACATGATCGTGATGGTCATCCGCCCGACCATGTGCTCAACCCGAACTCACGAACCTCCGGAGCCGCCCAAGTGACGAGCAACACCGCACAGCCAGACACCGCAACCACGCGCGTCAGGCCGACGCGGTAACCGCTCCGCCGAGGTGCCGGGCGAAGAACCGGACCGCGCTGTCAGCCTCGAACCTGGGCAGCTCCTTGTGCTTGCCCGAGTTCACGTGCAGGGACTTCTCCTTCGAGGCGAAGGCGTCGAACAGCGTGAGTCCCTCTTCCCGCGAGATGTGCTCGTCGTCCCACTGCAGGTCGAACTCGATCGGGATGGTGATCTGCTTCGCCTTCTCGGCCAGGACGTGGGGCCAGTGCTGGCCGAAGACCGCGGCCGTGATCCTGGGCTCCACCGCCACGAACGGTACGCCGATTGCGGTGCCCATGTTGATGCCCCAGTAGCCGACCGGCCCGTCGGCGCCGATCTCCGGAAGCGCCTGGAGGGCGTCCAGGGTCGCGCGGTACTCGGGAACGGCGAGATCCGCCAGGTGTGCGTTGTAGCGGACGACGATCGGGCCTTCCGGCTCGCCGGCCGCCCGCGCCGCGAACAGCGCGGCGATCTCCTGCTCGTCGTGCTCCGTGCGCGGCCGGTCGCCGTGACCGGGCGCGTCGATCACGGCGACGTGGAAGCCGCAGGCTTCCACCAGGCGCTGTGCCCTGCCCGACATCGCCGGGTGCTTCTTGTGGTTGCCACCACCGTGCCCCATCAGGACCAAAGGTGCACGGTCCGCGCCGGCCACAGGGGACCAGAGGACGCCGGGGACCCCGCCCACGGTGAAGTCGCGCTCGACCATGCCGTTCGACGACGACTCGGCGGTGAACTGCAGAGAATTCATGGGTTGTTGCCTTCCGGGATTGCCTGGTTGTCAAGGCGCTCCCGGCGACACCTACATCAATCGCCAGCCGTGACGGGAAGGGGGAGCACCCACATCGATACAGCGTTCACGGGTCTCACCTCCTTGGGTGGTATCACGGTCAACCGCAAGCTAGCAGCCGGATGATCATCCGTTCAACCCTTTTCCCCGCCACGTGATCACAACTCCGGACAGGCGCCACTGGCAGGATCTATCGCGGTAAGGGGTGAGCGTGCGGGCTGGCTGCCACCTCAGCTCTGGGCCGCCAGGTAGGCCAGCCGCGCACGCAGTGGTTCCTCCAGTTCGAGGTTGTCGCCTCGGGTGACGGCCTGGAGCAACTCGGTGATGACCACGAGTTCCGCGAACCTCCCGGCAGAAGTGTCAAGGATGTGGCCGAGCCGCTGCCGAACCTCGGCAGCGGTGTCCGGAACGAGGAGGCTGTAGGCATGGAGGAGTGCCGCGTCATAGCCAGCAGGTGCGATGCCCCAGCCTTCCCAGTCGAGCACCGTGAGTGTCGGTCCGGTGAGGTTGGCCCAGTGCAGGTCGCCATGAGCCGTCGTCCAGACAGGAGCGGTGGTGTCGATGGGGATGCCCAGGTACTCGGGCATGGCCCGGTCGAGGTACTCCTGACGAACTGCCACTCGACTGCTGGACACTGTGGCGATGGCGTCGAGCGCGCCCCTGAGGCCGTCCCACCAGGCACCATCGAGGGCCGGCGCCTCACGGAGAATCGGCTCGCGGGTGGTGATGGTGGGCGTGGTCACTGCCTCGTACAGCTCCGCCAGGTAGCCGTACTCTCCCTCGGTCCAAACGTGCCGCTCCCGCAAGCGGGGGCGGGGTACCGCAGGAGGCATGAGGCGCTCGGCCTCCTGCGGTCCCTCCCAGAGCTTGCCGCCGGCCTTGTCGGCCTGCGCGGATACCAGGCGGAGCCAGCCGTCTCCGGAGGCCGTGGCGACCGGGCGGCTGAGGGTGCGCCCGCGCCAGCCCCATGCCTCACGCGAGCCCAGCGGCGTTGCGTGGAGCTGTTCCGCTGCTACCAAGTGCATCTTGCGCATCCGCTTGGCAGTGTCCGGCTCAGGTTCCAAGTACATCCGTGATCCTTCGCAGCACGTCCTGAGACAACGGGGGCCGGCCGACGGCCTCGGCGGCCTGCCTTCATGCTCAACTTCGCTCAGACAAATCATGGTTGTCGCATTTCGGGCGAATGGCCTTCATGGCATCCGTCAACGGTCCATCCTGGTTCCCCGACCAGCAGAGAGGGAGAGCACCATGAAGCTCAAGTTCCTCGGCAGCACCTCGGACGGCGGCAACTGCCCCACACTTTACGAAACGGAGACCGGCGACATCGTCGTCCAGGGCTATCGTCTCACCGACGACGAGGCCCTCGGACAGCTGAGGGATGTGCTACCCGGCGAGACGTTCGTCGTCGTCCCTCGCGATCTGCTCACCCGATTCACCCCGAAGGAGTAGGCTAGGTGCCCGAAATTCTCCCCTTCGAACACATTTCCCACCTCTTCGAGGAGTTCGAGCACACCGCTTGGCGGCTTGAGACCCGACGCGGCTACGCGGTGGATCTCGGTACTGAGCGGTTCGAGCGCTTCCTGCGCGGCGAAGAGCTGCCGTTCGACGCGACGAATCCATGGCACGCCAACGTGCGGCGACAGACCGGCCTCGGCAAGCGGTTCGAGCGTGTCCGCCTCGTGGACGACCCGCTTACCACCGGGCAGCGGTTCCTTCTCATCAGCGGCCTCGGCAACGTGGAAGCCGGGGAAGACATCAGGAACCTCAACCGGACGACCGCCGCGAAGCTCGGGCTTCCCGACTTCGACTACTGGCTGTTCGACTCCCGCACGATGGTGAAGTTCCACTTCGATGACACCGACCACACGCTTGGTGTCGAGGTCATCGAAGACCCGGCTCAGGTGCTCGGCGCATGCCAGGCTCGCGATGCCGCCTGGCATCATGCGATCCCCACCGTCGACTTCGCGGCACGAGTACCGTCCGCTGTGTGAGTACTGATTTCCAGCACGCTCGGGTATCCCTTGAGCTTCCCCCGGCGTGCGGGAGGTGCTGATCAGCTGGTCAGAAGGGGTTGGCGGGGTTTCAGGTTCACTTGTTCGGCCGTCGCGTGGTTGGCGTAGTGCTTCTCCTCGTATTCGATGGGGCTGAGGTAGCCGAGTCGTTTCTGGATGCGGCGGGGGTTGTAGAACCCGTCGAGGTACTCGAAGAGCGCGAGGTTCGCCTCGGCGCGGGTGTCGAAGACGCGGCCGCGGATGCACTCGGTCTTGATCAGCATCCACAGGTTCTCGGCGAGGGCGTTGTCGTAGGAGTCCCCGATCGATCCCATGGATGCGTGGATTCCCGCTCGTAGGAGGCGAGTTGTGAGCTTGATGGACGTGTACTGACAGCCGTGGTCGGCGTGGTGCACGAGCTGGCCGGGAGCGACCTCACGGCTGGCCAGCGCGTACTCCAGCGAGGTGAGGACCAGGTCGGCGTCCGCGCGGGCGGAGGTCTCCCAGGCCACGACCCGCCGGGAGAAGGCGTCCCGGATC
>NZ_JBSFJU010000061.1:0-12781 GCF_053598215.1 Kitasatospora sp. NPDC001175
CCCCTCCCCGCCGCTCTTCCGCTCGGGGTCCGGCAGGTGGGGCCCGGGTCGCGCCGACGAGGACCCGCCCGCGCGGGCGGGTCCTCGTCGGCCCCGGAACCGGAGCAGCGCGGACATGATCTGACGTTCAGTCAGGAAGGCATCGGGAACGCGTCGGTGTCAGGCTCGAGCAGCTGGCCGGGCTTGGGGGCGACCTGGTCCACCAGGTACGAGGTGACCAGCGCGTCCAGGGCCTTGCTCTGACCGATCGCGCAGTGCTGGACCATGTCGACCGTGACCAGCACGGCACTGCCGAGTTCCCGCTGCATGTGCTGTGCGAACCGGTACCGGGTGGCCGGATCGAAGGTGTTGCCGATCACCATGACCGGATGGTCGGTCTTCCGGTTCCAGGGTCCGGAGTAGCGCTCCACCGCGCGCGCCGGCGCCGGCCAGGTCGCGCACGCCGGCGCGTCGAAGGCCTGGTACCGGCCGAAGGTCGGCGCCTCCAGCTCCCAGGCCCTGGCCACGAGGGCGAACATCCTCGGGTTCGACGGGTACGGCTTGTCCTGGCAGTTGACCCCGAGGTAGGAGTCGTCGACGGTGTACGGGGTGTCCGCGGGGGCCTCCCGCAGTGCCGCCGGAGCCGGTACGGCCAGCGCGGCCGCCTCGTTCGCCGCCTTTGGTGCCGCCAGGGTGCCGGAGGTCTGCTGCGACTCGATCACCTGGTGCAGTGCCTGCAGTGACTTGGCCAGCGGCGCCTGCCGGGCCTGCACGTAGAGGGCGTTGGCGACCTGACTGGTGAAGGTGCTCAGTGTGACCTTCGAGCCGTCCGGCAGGGTGACCGGCTCGGTGCGCAGGCGGTCGCGGATCGCGTCGAACCTGGCCCGGGGATCGCCCTCGGCGAAGGCGCAACGCCGCGTGCCCGCCGCCTTGCAGCGCTTCAGGTACTCGTCCAGCGCGAGCTCGAACCCGCCCGCCCGCTGCCGGTCGTACTCCAGGCCGTTGCTCAGCCGCAGCTGCGGGTCGACGTTGCCGTCGATGACCAGTGCGCGCACCTTGCCGGGGTACATGTTGGCGTACGTGGCACCGATCAGCGTGCCGTAGGAGAAGCCGGCGAAGGTGAGCCGGGAGTCGCCCACGGCCTGGCGCATCCGGTCGAGATCGCGCACCACGTTGACGGTCGACATGTGCTCGAGCAGCGGACCCGCGTTGCGCGCGCAGGCGTCGGTGTAGTCCTCGTCGGCTGCCAGAGTGCTGTTGATCTCCGCTGAGGTGACGGGAACCTCGGTCGTCCGCTTGAGGACCGCGTCGGCCTCCTCGCCGGTCGTGAAGCAGCGGAGCGGATTGCTTCTGGCGACCCCGCGGGGGTCGAATCCGATCAGGTCGAAGCGCTCCGTGACCCGGGGATCGAACCGGGTCGTGGTCGCCCAGAGGTAGCCGCTGCCGCCCGGTCCGCCGGGGTTGAGGAACAGCGAACCGATGCGCTTGGCCGGGTCGCCGGCCCGCCGGCGCATCATGGCGATGCCGATCCTCTCGCCCGACGGGTTCGCGTAGTCCAGCGGCACCGGGTAGACGGCGCAGTCGTAGGTCTTCGGATCCGGCTTCGACGGGTCGGGGTTGCACGGTGTCCAGACGACCGGTTCGACCTTCTCGGCGACGGTCTGCGCGGCGGTCTGCGCGACCGACGCGGAGGCAGTGGCGGCGGTACCGGTGACGAGGGCGAACGCGCTGATGACCGCGACTGCCAGAGTCGGTTTCCGTAACAAGGGGCCTCCTCGGATTGTGCAAACCCGGTCAGCCTGGCATCCGGCGGCCGTCGGTGGAAGAGCGCGTACCTCCGTCGGCGTGGCGGCCCCGGGCGGGCCGCCGGGGCCGCCGGTGGGTCACTTCTTGGCCCGCCAGTCGGTGTCGTAGGGGAAGTAGCGGGTGAAGGGCCAGCAGATCTCGACGGGCCGGCCTCCCACGTACTCGTCGACGTCCAGCAGTCGCAGGGCACTCGCGTCGGTGGTCGTCGTGTTCGGAACGGTTCAGGTCCGGCATGCGGCCGGCATCAGACCTGGCCGGTGCCGGTCCCCATGCCCCTCCCCGACCCCTCCTCGGCGCACACGCGCACCGCCAACTCGCACAGCTCGACGCGGTCCTGGCACCCCGTCTTGCCGAGCAGGCTCGCCAGGTGCTTCTCCACCGTGCGCGGTGAGATGGACAGCTGCCGGGCGATCTGCTGGTTGCCCGGCCGGCCGGTCAGCAGTACGAACACCTCGTACTCGCGCGGCGTCACACCCTGCAGCCGCAACCGCGCGGGGATCCGCTCCCGGCCGGTGCGGTGCTGCGCCACGCTGGCCCCGGCCTGCCGCAGCAGCGTTCGGCAGACGGAGGTCACCGCGGGGACCCCGGCGGCGTGGAAGTGCTCCTCCGCGGTCCGCAGCCACGCCACCGGATCTCCCCAGCCGTCGCGCAGTGCCGCCTCCGAGACCAGACGCAGGCCCAGGTGGGCTGCCGTCGGGAAGACCGCGGCGACCTCCCGGGCCCGCGCCACGGCCCGCGCCGCCTCCTCGCCGCGCCCGTCCCGGCCCAGCAGCACGGCACGGGTGAGCTCCAGGAAGTGCCGGTTCCAGGCGAGGCCGGCGCCCGAAGTGGCTTCCGCCGCCCGGTGTTCAGCCCAGCCGGTACGCCCGGCCAGCGCCTCCAGGAAGGGGTGCAGGCCGTAGCGGCCGGCCAGGTAGTGGACGCTGGGGTTGCGGTCCTCCCAGGCCAGGGCCGCGGCGATCTCGGTCGAGGCCAGCTCGCGGTCCTCCTCCAGCAGTGCGCAGACCGCGCGGCACAGGCCGAGTACCAGCGGCATCAGGAAGAAGTCCTCACCACCGCCCTGGCTGAAGGTGACCAGACGCCGTTCCATCTCCTCCCGGCGGCCGTGGTGGGCGGCGAGGGTCGCATCGGTCAGCAGCAGGTAGCGGTGCGTGGGGAGGTTGCCCAGCCGGGCCGTGGCGCCCAGGCAGCGGTCGATGATCTCCCGGGCGGTGGCCGGGTCGCCCCGCAGCACCGAGATCATCGCGAGCGTTCCCTCCGCCGTCTGGGTCAGCATCACCGAGCCGAGGCTCAACGAGGCCTGGCGGGCCTGTTCCAGCCGGTGCAGCTCGCCGGTGCGCATCGACTCGTTGACGCCCAGCCGCAGCAGGGCCTCCACCCGCCAGGCCGGCAGCGCGTGGCGCTCGGCCACGTCCAGCATCCGCCCCAGGTACTCGTCCGCGTGGTCGAAGCCGCGCTCGCGGGCTGTCAGGGCGAGCAGCTGCCAGGCCTGACAGGCCACCACCGGCAGGCCGGCCCGCTCGGCCACCTCCGCCGCGAGAGAGGCCAGCCGCGCGGCGTCCGCGGTGCGGGCCCGCCGGTCGCCCTGGCCGGGCAGCATCGCCAGGTGTGCCTCGACCGCGGCCAGCGCGGCGGTCTGCTCCGGCGTGGCAGTGCCGCCGAGCAGGGCGCGGACGGCCACCACCTGCGCGGCGGCCTCCTTGGGGCGCTCGGCCGTCACGGCCGCCCAGGCCAGCCGGTTGTGCAGTGCGGCCCGGCGGTCGGTGCTCAGGGCCGCCGCTCCGGCCGGGGCCAGCTCGCCGACCAGGACGAGCGCGCGGTCGAGCTGCCCGGCCTCGGCGAGGGCTTCCACCAGCGACTCGATGACGCCCGGCCGGTCCTCCTCGGCGGCCAGCTCGTACCCGCGCTCCAGCAGGACCACGGCCGACCCGGACGCACCGGCGGACAGCGCCCTGCGGCCGGCCTCGGTGTAGTGGCGGGCCGCCGCGCACCGGTCGCCGGCGGCCAGCCGAAGCACGGCGACCAGCTGGCAGCGCTCATCGGGCAGCGCCGGGTCGGCCCGCTCCACCTCGGCGGCGGCGTGCCGGGCGAGTGCCGCCCGTTCCGTGGGCGGCACGGTGGCCAGCAGCGCCTTGGCGGTGAGCGCGTGCCGGAACGCGTACCAGCCCGGGGTCGCCTGGTCGGGCACGATGAGGCCGGCCCCGGTGGCCGAGCGCAGGCTCGCGAACAGGTTGCGCTCGTCGTACCCGGTGGCCAGCTGGACCACGCTGACCGAGAACCGCGGGCCGAGGCAGGCCCCCACCAGCAGCAGTTCGCGCACCTGCGGGCCGGTGGCGTCCAGCCGCTGGCCGTAGCTGTGCACCACCGTCGCCGGGACGGCGGCGCCCAGGTCTCCGGTGACCCGCCAGCCGTTCCGGTTCGAGCTGAGCCCACCGGAGCCGACCATCTCCGCGAGCAGTTCCTCGACCAGGTACGGATTGCCCTCGCCGCCCGCGACCAGCCGGTCCACCACCACGTCCGGTACGGCCTCGGCCGGTGTCTCCAGACAGCTGGCGGCCAGCAGCCGGACCTCCGTCGGTGCCAGCGGTCGGAGTTCGGCGGTCAGCGCGGCCCGGCGGCGTTCGGCCGCCCGCACCATCCGCAGCCCGGGGCCCGGCTCCGGCCGCAGGGTGGCCAGCAGCAGGACGGGCACCTCGGCGATGTTGTCGACCAGATAGTCGACGACGGCCGTCGTCTCCGAGTCGGCGTCGTGCAGGTCCTCGAGCACCAGTACGCAGCCGCCGCCGCGGCCCAGTACCGCCAGCAGCCGCAGCAGGGCCTCGGCGAGCTCGACCACGCTCTCCTGGTGTCCCGGGTCCGCGGCGGAGCGCCACTCGGGCACCAGCCGCGCGAGCGCCGGCCGGCAGGGCGCCAACTCGGCGTCACCGGGCGGCCCGCTCAGCCGGAAGCGGGAGGCCAGCGCCTCCTGGAGCGGGCGGAACGGTGTGCTCGTCCCGCCCGCTCCGGCGCGGCCCCGCAGTACCGGCAGAGCACGTGCCAAGGCCCGCTGGGCGCACTCCCCGGCCAGCCGGGACTTCCCGATCCCGGCTTCCCCGAGCATGAACACCGCCCGGCCCGTACCTGTGCCGACCTCCGTCAACGCCGTTTTCAGCACGGTGAGTTCGGCAGACCGGCCGACGATGACCGGTGAGGTGGTCCGCATGTCCGCAGGCTACTCGAACTGGGGAGATTCCCACAGGTCAGCACCCGAACGGGAGCTGAGCGCAGTGGTTACTCCGGGACGGTGCAGCTGGTGATGATGGTGTTGTCGGCCTCGGCCCAGAGGTCGCCAGCCGTGCTGATCGCCCCGGCCAGCAGGCCGGACCGGCGGCCCAGGGCACCGCCGCCGCCGAGCTTGATCTCGCCGGCCGGGTGTCCGGCCGCGCGGTTTTGACGGACCCTCGGGTCCTTCCACGACCGGACCAGTTCCTCGGTGTCCATGAGTGTCCTTTCGACGGAGTGTCATGGCGTCGCAGCCGACGCCCGATCAGGAATCGGCGGCTGCAGCAGCAGCGCCGAAGGCGTCCGGTCGGGGAACCCGAGCCGGAGGAGGCCGTACCCGAGCCCGGCCAGGCCGTTCAGCAGCCCCGGGCTGACCACGCCGCCGGGTGTGCCGCAGCGCGCACCGCCCTGCTCCAGGTCGGCCAGCAGGGCCTCCGCCCGCCGGGCCCGGGCCGCCTCGGCCACCGGTCCCGGCACGGCTTGGAGCAGTTCGAGCACGCCGAGCTCGCCGTGGCACAGACTGTGGTCAGCCGGTGGGCCGCTCTCGGCGATGTCGCGGACCGCGCGGTCGAGTACGGGGGCCAGGGCCGGATCCGCCGCCGCGACCGGGCTGGCGGCCACGGCCAGCGCGGTCCCGGACAGCCCGTGGCACCAGGACGGTTCACCGGTCGGCGGCACCTCGGCCCGCAGGGCCGCCAGGCCCGCCCGTTCGAAGCGCGGATCGCCGCCGGCGGCCGCGAACGCGAGCAGTGCCCAGCCGACGCCCGCCGAGCCGTAGGCGAAGCCGGCGGCACCGGGGAGCGGGCCTGCGGCGAGCAGCTCCGCGCACGAGCGCGCGGCCTGCCAGGCTTCGGCCGAGCCGGTGGCCCGGTGCACGGCGAGCAGCGACACCAGGCCTCCGGCCCGCCCGGCCACTACTCCCGGCTCCTGTTCGGCGGCAGCGGCGCCGGCGGCGAGGTGGACGGCGGGCTCGACCCAGCCGGCGATCTCGGCGTCGTCCAGGGCGGCGGACACCTGCGTCAGCGCGTAGGCGATGCCACCGAGTCCGGCGAAGGCGCCGGTGCCGATGTAGCCGAGCTGGTCGGGCCGTTCGGCGAGCGCGGCCAGCAGGGCGGGCAGCGGGCGCAGCGCCTGGCGGGCCGGCTCCGCGTACCGCGCCCTCCCGGTGAGGCGGCCGAGCCGGGCCAGGAACAGGGCCGGTCCGCAGTAGCCCTCGCCCAGACCGGCACCCATGGAGCCCAGCCGCCAGTACCGGTGCTCGAGCAGTTCCAGGCCGAGCCAGTTGACCCGGGACGGCCCCCGCCGGGCGGTGGCGACGAGCCGGTCCCCGATCCGGCAGGCGGCGGCGAGCAGCCGCTCCGGGGTCGGGGCCGGGGCCGGGGGCGCGGCGGCCTTCCGGCCCCGGCCGGGCCGGGCGGTCGTGGGCGTGGTGCCCGGTGAGCGGGCGGCCAGCGCCGCACGGATGATCCACTCCTGGTCGCGCAGGTCCGCCTCGGACATGGCCTCGATCTTGCCCGCCGCTCTGGTCAGGCCGGGCTCGCCGAGGATTCCGGCGATCCGCTCGCCGTGCCCGTTCCACAGGTCCGCTGTCCCGGGGCGGCTGGTGAACAGCGGGAGGTCGCCGTTCCACAGCTGGGCGATCTCGTCGTCGACGAGCCGGGGCCGGACCGGGTCGCCGAGCGACCTCTCCCGCACCTCGGCGAGCAGCCCGTCCCGCTCGGCGGCGTCCCGCAGCACGTCGGGGTGGGTCGACTCGTCGAGCAACTGCGCGTAGAGCTGGGAGGCCCGGATGACCACCCGTACCTCGGCGGCCGCGAACCGGTCCAGCAGCCCGGTCAGTTGGTGCCGGTGGGCGGCGATCGTGCGGTACCCGGCGCGGAAGCCCGTCAGCAGGGACCCGGTGTACCCGGCGGGGTCGGCGTCCCGGCCGCCGAGGCGCGGCCGGTTCCGCGCGCCGTCGAACGGCCGGACCCGCCGGACCAGGCGCATCTCGTCGGTGCCCGCACCCTCCCAGTCCACCGTCTCCATCGGCAGCGGTGCGCCCCGGTCGGCGCCGAGCCCGGAGGCGTCCCAGGCGGTCTCGTCGCCCAGGTGGAGGCTGGGCAGCAGGCCGGTCCGGTACACCGAGGACCGCAGCACCAGGGCGGCCGGATCCTCCGCGGTCGCGGACGGGAGGGGCAGCGTGGGATGGAACAGCGTCTCCACGTCGATCAGTACCGGCTCGTCGGCGCGGGCGATCACGTTCTCGTGGTGCACGTCCGTGCCGTCCAGGACGTGCAGCAGTGCCAGCAGTACACCCTGCCGGTGGTAGAAGCGCTCGAGCTGCGGCTCGCTGCCGCAGGGCCGCTGCGCCACGAACTCGGCCCAGCCGTAGCCCGGCCGCTCAAGCAGCGCGAGGGTGCACAACTCCCGTTCCCCGAGCCGGGCGTTGAGCCAGTCGGCCAGTTCGTTGAAGCACCGGTGGGCGGTCACGGGCCTCGGCTTGTACACCACCCGGGCACCGCCGGCGAAGCGCAGCAGCGAGACCGAGCGTCCGCCGCGGTGGTGATCGCCAGCTCCGCTCTCCACCTCGGTCAGCGCTCCCGGGTCTCGGCCGGCCAGCAGGGTGTCGACGATCAGGGAGCGGTCGGCGGCGAACCGTTCCAGCAGTTCCGTCCGCGCGGCGGCGGCCTGCAGGCAGGCCTGGCCCAGCAGTCGGGCCAGTACGGGGTAATCGGCGAACAGCCGGGACAGGCCGTCCCGGGTCGCCATCAGGCCGACGAAGCTTCGGAACCGGTCGGACGGGGTGTCACCCGAGAGCCGGCCGGTCACCCGGCACACATGGAGTTCCAGGACCAGGGCGCGTGCGGCCAGCCGGGCCAGTCGGGCGGACAACTGCCGGACGAACCCGGCGCGCAGGGCCGTGGAGTCCGCACCGGGGATGACGGGTACGCGATCGGCGGCCGCCGCTGCCAGCGGCGCGAGGACGAGAGCGAAACCGCTGGTGCCCGGCAGCTCACCGCGAGCCGGTGCCGACGTGGTCGGCGCGGCGGACACCGCTGCGTCGACGAAACCGGCCCACTCCGGACAATTTGACTGAGACTCCGTCAATCCTCCATGCCACCAGGGGAGTTCCTTCACAATACGAAATCCAGGCATCCGCTTCCCGGTCACGAGCAGAGCCTGTCAGGGCGGGCGGGGGTGCGCAAGACCGCCGCGATATCGACCGCAGACCGACGGTAGACCGGCCCTGAAGCGCCCCGGCCTAGTCTCGGAGCCCGCACCCGGCCTTGCGGGGGGAGGCCGGGCGCGCCGTCTCCGAACGGCCGTACCCACCCTGCCTGGAGAGTCCATGGACCGGACGATCGGATTCGGGCTCGCGGACCCGGAGTGCTACGCGTCGTCGGCGCCCGGGGCGAGGTTCCGTCCGAGCCGGGTCCCCGGGGGACGGCGGAGTGCCGACTCCGGGGTGCGAACGCGGTGGTACCGCGGGCTGGGTCGGGCCGGTACGGACGACGCAAAGGGGCGGGGACGCAGAGTTGCGTCCCCGCCTCCGAGCCGGCAGGAGTCGGCGTGCCCCCGGACGGTCACCGGGTCCCGGCTACTCGCCCCCTTGCCCGGTGGCGCTCACCGGCGCCACCGGTGGCAGCTCCGCGGCCGCCTTCGCCGAATCCGGCTGCCGCCCGAGGGAGTTGACCAGGGCCCGGAGCCGTGGGCTGGTCGCGGCGAGCAGCGGCAGGGCCAGCGGCGCGGCCAGTTCGAGGGCCGCGAGAGGCCCGCCGTTCGCCGTGATCAGGAATCCGGCAAGCCCGGGGCCCGCCCAGGCGATCGACACCGCGACCAACTGGACCGCGGCGCCCGCCCGTCCCTGGAGATGCGGGGGCGTGTCGAGGCTCACCACGAGGAACGCCAGGGAGGCCAGCGGTGGCAGCGTGAAGACCAGCAGTCCGACGGCGAGCGCGCTGATCCAGGCGATCCCGGTGCCGACGAGCGGCGTCAGCAGCAGCCATGCCGCGGTGGTGCCGGCCAGGATCAGCATCGGAGTGAGTCTGCGCAGCAGCCATCCGGTGCACAGGCCGCCGACGATGCCGCCACAGCCCGCGGCGGTCAGCACCACGCCCGCCGACACGGGCTCCCGCCCCAGGTCGGAGACCCCGATGCTGGCGAGCAGTTCGATGGCCCGGCCGAGCAGGTTCAGGTACGCCACCACCAGTACCAGGACCAGCATCCCCCGATTTCGCATCAACCAGGAGAAACCGACGGTCAGTTCACCGCTCGCGCGCAGCGCCGACCGGCCCCGCCGGGCCGGGTCTTCGGCGGCAGCGGTCGCGGGACGCGGCACATGCCGATAGGCCACTTGCAGCACCAGCCCGAACGAGACCAGGTAGGAGGCGGCGTCGGCGAGGAAGGCGATCGGCGCACCGCACTGCAGCAGCAGCCCGCCGAGCGGCGGGCCGATGGCGATGGCGATGTTGGTGCGTACGACGTTGCGGGTGATCGCCTCGCGCCGCCGCTCCGTCGGCACCGCCTGGCGCAGCACGCCCGCCTCGGCGGGGAAGAACACCGCGGAGATCGCCGCGGAGGCGGCGGCCGCACCCACCGCCAGGCCGGTGGTCAGCCGGTGTTCGGCCAGCGCGAAGGCGAGCAGCAGCGCGATCACCGCTCGTGCGGCGTCGCACAGCAGCATCAGGTGTTTGCGGTTGTGGGTGTCGGCGAGCAGGCCGGCGGGGAGCTTCGCGGCGAGCTGTGCGATGCCGACCGCGGTGGCGACCGTCGCGGTGGCGGCGGGCGAGCGGGTCTCGGCGAGCACGGCGAGCGGCAGGGCCAGCGAGGTCATCTCGCTGGCCATGTCCGACAGTGCCTGGCCGACCCAGATCAGCGTGAAGTTCCTGTTGATCACGGGCGGCCGCCGGGTCAGGCGGCGGTGCGCCGCACCGCGAGGTACAGGCCCTTGGTGTGGCGGTCCTCGTCCAGGGAGTCGGACAGGGTGCCGGTGCGCTCCAGCCCGTGGGCGCCGAGCAGTTCCAGCCCGGCGGCGTCGAGCAGATCGGCGAACTCGGCGGGGCTGTGGTGCCGTTGGAGGTGCTGGACGGTCTCCCGGGTCCAGGTGTTCGCCTCGGGCCCGGTCCGCCGGAAGGCGTCCATGGTGAGCTGGAACCGGTGCGGGTCGCCGTCCTCGGGCAGGAAGCGGCCGCGAAGGGCGGCGTGCAGGTCCTCGGAGTCGAAGACGTGGGACTCTCGCATGAGCTGGTAGCCACGGGCGGTGTTGGCATCGAAAACCAGGACGCCACCGGGGCGCAGCACACTCCCGAGACTGGCCAGTGCCTCGCCCAGATGGGCCTTGTCGGCGAGGTAGTTGGCGATGTCGCTCATGCACAGCACCACGTCGTAGGGACCGCCGTGCTCGAACGGCAGGCGGATGTCGTGGACGTGGAACTCGATGCCGGTGTGACCGTGCTTGGCCCGGGCGATGTCGATCATGGCCGGGCTGATGTCGACGCCGGTGGGCTCGAAGCCGCGCTCGGCGAAGGCGACGGTGCTGCGGCCGGTGCCGCATCCCGCGTCGAGCAGGCGGACGCCGGGCGGGTCGGCGCGCTTGATCAGGCTCTCCAGCACGTCACCGAAGACGGTGTAGTCGTCCTGCCGGGTGAGCGAGTCGTAGAAGGGCGCGGTCGCGTCGTAGGCGACGGCCGCGTGGTCGGTGGGGACGGTGGACGCCATGGTTTCTCCTCCAGGGGACCGGTACGGGGGCACGGACGGTCAGGCCCTAGCGGCCCGCCTCCTCGACGGCCTGGGCCGCCAGGGCTGCGCTCTCGGCCTGGCGCAACAGCGCACCGGCCTCACGAACCCTGGCGCGCAGGGCCGGGTCGGCCGTGACGGTGCGCAGGTCCGGCACGGCTGCCGCCGGATCCAGCGGGGCGGCCACGCCGGCCCGCAGGCAGGCCGCGGCGAGCAGGCGCTGTTCGCCGCCATTCGGGCTGAGCAGCAGCGGACGATCGTGCAGCAGTGCGCCGAGGACGGGAGCGCTGGTGCCGTTGGCGACCACCAGCTCGGCCCGGCTGAGCAGGTCGGACGTCCAGCCCCGGCGTACGGTCAGCACATCCAGCCCGGCCGCACGCGCTGCTTCGGCGTCGGTGCCGGTGCCGCTCAGCAGGGCGACGTCGTGGCCGCGCTGATGGAGTTCCAGCGCGGTGGCGATGGCCGGATAGCGATGGCCCGGGCTGGACCAGGGCGCGACGAGCACCTTCATGCGCGCGCTACCGCCTGTTCCCGACGCCGGGCGCGGAGCAGTTCCAGCAGGCCGACGGTCAGCGCGTCGTCGAAGGCCTTCGAGGCCGACGGCGCCGCGGCCTCGGTCGCGAACTCGCCGCAACTCACCCAGCGTTGCGGCGGATACGGCTGGTATCCGTCCTCGATGCTGCCGACCTCGTAGCCGTCCTTGCCGATGGTCTCCCAGCAGCTGTAGAGGGTGCCGTCGGCATTGATCACGGCGCCGGTGGCGCCATCGCGCTCCCCGCAGAAGCCGCACGCGCCGCCGCTCGGCCAGGCGACCTCGAAGCCGCACTCCAGGGCGGTCGCGTATCCCGCGAGGATGGTGTCGACCTCGCCGCTGGAGCGCGCGAGGACGTCCTGGTAAAGATCCGCGTAGTTGAGCACGGGCGCGATGTCCAGGAAGCAACGCTGCGGGTTGAGGCGCTCGGCGAGGCCGCGGATCAGGTCGTCGAGCAGCGGCAGCCCCTCGGCCGTGGTGTTGAGCCGCAGGGTCAGCCGCAGGTCGGTCTCGCGCTGGACGGCGACCAGGTTCTCGATGATGGTGTCGAAGGTGCCCCGGCCGGAGCGGGTGGCGCGCAGCGCGTCGTGCAGCTCACGCGGACCGTCGAAGGTGATCTGCGCCGACTTCAGGCCCGCACTCTCCAACTCCTCTGCGACACGGGGCCTGAGCAGCACACCGTTGGTCACCATGGACGCGCTGACGGGCGCGAGCCGGCCGAGCCGCACCAGCAGCTCCCGGCAGCCCGCGCGGTTGAGCAGCGGCTCGCCGCCGAAGAGCAGCACGAACAGCCGGTCGTACCCGCCGTCCGCGAGCCGGCCCGTGGTGAAGTCGATGATGCGCTCGATCATCGGCACGTCCAGGACCCGCTTGGGGATCCGCGGTGGATCGAAGCGTCCGGGGGCGGCGACCCCGGTGTTCTGGAAGCAGTACGGGCAACCCAGGTTGCACGCGGAGGAAGTGACCACGGTGAGGCTGTAGTGGCGCCGCGAGCGAGGCGTGCCGATCTGCGACTTCTCCAGTTCCGCCCTGCCCTCGTCGGTGAGCGCGCCCTGCCGGTGGAACCGCCGGGGCATCAGCAGGGTCCCGCCGGGTCCCAAGTACCACACGCCGGACGGCCCTTCGATGAGTCTCATGGTGCTCGGTTCTCCTGCCTGAGTGGACGGACGGTCGTGCGGGCCGGCCGGCGGGGCGCGGCACCCGGAGGAGGAGCCGCGCCCTGGGCGGTCAGTTCGTCGTGGCGTTGGCACCCGCCGCAGACGATCTCGGGCCGCTACATCTCGGCCGAGAGCCCATCGGCCTCGCAGTACAGGCTGCAGATGACCTCCGTGCCCTCGACCATCTCGGCCGAGTGCGCCTGGACGTCATCGGTGAAGTTCGGCTTGTCGTAGACGCCGCAGATGACCTCGGTGCCCTTGAACTTCTCGGCGGAGTGGGCCTGGACGTCGTCGGTGAGGTTGGACTCTTCCTTGTCGTAGACGCCGC
>NZ_JBSFJU010000061.1:12879-46390 GCF_053598215.1 Kitasatospora sp. NPDC001175
GCAGATGACTCCGGTGCCTTCGAACTTCTCGGCGGAGTGGGCCTGGACGTCGTCGGTGAGGTTGGACTCTTCCTTGTCGTAGACGCCGCAGATGACTCCGGTGCCTTCGAACTTCTCGGCGGAGTGGGCCTGGACGTCGTCGGTGAGGTTGGACTCTTCCTTGTCGTAGACGCCGCAGATGACCTCGGTGCCCTTGAACATCTCGGCGGAGTGCGCCTGGACGTCGTCGGCGAAGGCCTCTTCCTTGTCGTAGACGCCGCAGATGACTCCGGTGCCTTCGAACTTCTCGGGGTTCTCGGACATGAACTCCTCCTCTGTGGACGGGGAAAGCCGGGCGCAGATCGCCCTCGTCCGCGACGACAGAACTCCGTACTCCGGTGGCAGAACCGCAGCCGCCGGCGGAATCCGCCGTCGCACCGGGGCCGGTGACCGCCGCACCGGACGAACCGAAAGCTAGGCACCGACGGTTCGGCAGCGGTCAACCGCCGGTATGGAATCGGTATGCCCGCCGCTCGTCGGCCCGCCGGGCCCGCCCTGAACGCCCACGAGCCGTCCATGACCAGCGGATTCACCGCTCCCGGGCCGACGGCGATCCCGTCTTGGACCGCCCTCGGGGCACTGGACGCGATCGCCGCGTACCGTGGCCGCCGTGGACCGTGGAGAGAGGGCCGCTCATCCACCCGGCCGAGCCGATCGGTCGCGGCGTATCCGGGCGCGAGACCGCTGCCGACCCCAGCCCGACGCCACCCGATGCGCTGCCGGCGTCACTACGCCTCGTCCGTGACGGCGGGCCAGCGCCCGAGGAAACCCAACTACACTGATTCGTAGCGCTGTTCACCTCGGACGGCATTTCCGCGGTGGCCACCGGCCGCGCGCTCGACGCCTCGACCGAGGACTCGCGGGCCGTCGGCGATTCTGCGCCGGCCGCCGCCGAAACGGTCGGGGTCGCGTCAAGAACATGGGGGCCACGCCCCGATGTCGCCCCACCGCGACTGCCGCGAGGATCTCCCCCCGACGAAGATTCGTCCACGGAAGGGGAGACCGGATGCAGGTGCCCGCGTACGAACCGCAGCCCTGTGGCGTACGGTTCGCCGTTCTCGGCCCGCTCTCGGTCGAGGTCGGCGGCCGCCCGCTGCCGCTCGGGCCGATCAAGCAGCGGCTGGTGCTCGCCATGCTGCTCCTGCACGCCAACACCCCCGTCTCGGTCGACCGGCTCACCGAGGCGGTGTGGCAGGACGAGCCGCCCAGGACGGCACGCAAGAACGTGCAGCAGTACGTCTGGGCGGTGCGCCGGATGCTCTGCGAGGCGGGCGAGGCGGACCGGCTGGCCCACGTCAGCGGCGGATACCTGCTGCGGGTCGCCGAGCCGGAGTTGGACTCGCTGCGGTTCCGGGCGCTGGCCCGGGCCGGCCGGGAAGCCGGGGACGGCGGTGATCCGGCCGAGGCCGCCCGGCTGTTCCGGCAGGCCCTGCGGCTCTGGCACACCGCGCCGCTGGCCGACCTGTGCGGGTCGGAGCCGGTGCGCGAGGAGGCGGACCGGCTGGCCGAACGCTGTGTCGGGGTCCAGGAGGACTGGGCCGAGGCCGAGTTGGCGCTGGGGAACGCCCGGGAGGTGGCCGAGGCCGTCGGCGACCTCGTCGACCGGTACCCGCTGCGCGAACGCCTGCGAGCCGCCCAGATGACCGCACTGCACCGCACCGGCCGGCAGACCGAGGCACTCGCCGTCTACGACGGGCTGCGGCAGCTGTTGGCCCGCGAGCTCGGGCTGGACCCGAGCCCGGCGCTGCAGCGGCTGTACCGCTCGATCCTGGCCCGGGGAGCGGGCCCGGCGACGGCCGCCGAGGTGCCGCGCACCCTGCTGCCGCCGGACGACGCGGACTTCACCGGCCGCCAGCAGCAGATCGGCGAACTGCTCGGCACGGTACGGCCGGGCGGCGGACGGATCGCCGTGGCGGTCGGACCGGCCGGCATCGGCAAGACCGCGCTGGTGGTCCATGTCGCGCACCGCCTGGGAGAGGACTTCCCCGACGGCCGGGTGCTGGTGGCGCTGCGCGACGAGCACGGGGCCCCCAGGCCGACGGCCGCCGTACTGACCGAGCTGGCCCGGCTCACCGGCCTGCCGGGGCCGCTGCTCGACGACCCCGGCCTGGCCGCCGCCCGCTGGCGTGCCTGGCTGGCCGACCGCCGGGTACTGGTCATCCTGGACGACGTCCCGGACGAGGCGGCCGTCCGCCCGCTGCTGCCCGGAGCCGGCGGCAGCGCGGCCCTGGTCACCTCCCGAACCTCGCTCGCCGGACTGGCCTCGGCGTACCGCGTCAACGTCCCGCTGTACTCCCAGGCGGAGGCCGTCGAACTGCTCGGCCGGATCATCGGCGCGCACCGCCTGCGCGGCGACCGGGTGGCGGCGGAACGGATCGCCGCCGCGACCGGACTGCTGCCGCTCGCCGTGCGGGTGAGCGGCCAGCGGCTGGCGGTCCTGCGGCACTTGCCGCTCGGCGAGTACGCCGACCGGGTGGCCGAACCCCGCGCCGCCCTGGACGAGCTGGCCGCCGGCGACCTCTCCGTCCGGGAGCGGCTGGCCGGCGGCTGGCGGGACCTGCCGGAGTCGGTCCGTACCGCGGTGGGGCGGCTCGGACGGCTGCCCGTGTCACGCCCGTTCACGGTCGACGACGCGGCCGAGGCATTCGGCTGCGGGCCCGGTTCGGCACTGCGCCAACTGGAAGCCCTGATCGACACCGGGGTGGTGCTCTCACCGGCCGACGAGGTCAGCGCGCACGCCGCGCTGTACAACCTGCCCCGGCTCGCCCACCTGTACGCCCGCGAAGTGGCCGAAGCCCAGGTCGGCCAGCGGATATACCGTCCCTGAACCGGTGGCCAACCGGATCCCAACCCGGCGCCGCGACCCTGGGTGGGTGACCGCGGCGATCGGGCGGCGGCCCGAGAGACCGGGGGAGGGCCCGTGGAGCTGTCCGACTTCATCGGGCTGCGGCCCGTCCCGGCGGCGGGCCTGCTGATCACCCTCACCCGCCGCTGCCCGCTGAGCTGCGCGCACTGCTCCACCTCGTCCACCATGGCGGGAGAGGAGCCGTCCGACGCCCAACTGCTCCGGTTCGTAAGCTCGTTCGCCGCCGGCGACCGGCCCGAGGTGGTCCTGCTCACCGGCGGCGAGCCGCTGCTGCTGCCCGAACTGGCCCGTGATCTGGCGGAGTCGGCGCGGGCGGCGGGCACCCGGAGCGTGCTGCTGAGCGGCATGTTCTTCGCCCGGGAGAGGCGGATACCGGCCCGAGTCATGCGCGCCGTCACCGCCGCCGACCACTTCTCCGCCAGCCTGGACGCCTTCCACGAGCGCGAGGTACCCCGCGCGGCCGTCCTGCACGCCGTGCACCAGGTACGCGAGGCCGGAGTGCCGGTCAGCTTCCACATCACCGGGTCGGGGCCGCAGGACCCCTACCTCGCCGAGGTGACGGCCGACATCCGGCGGGAGTTCGCCGACCAGGTGCCGATGCTGGTGAACGAGATCAGGCCGATGGGCCGGGCGGCCGCCTGGGCCACCGCGTCGAGGCCCCGGCCGGACGGGGAGCGGGCACTGCCCTGCGCCATGGCGGCCTGGCCCGTGGTGGCCTTCGACGGGACGGTGCTCGCCTGCTGCAACCAGCAGGCGGTGGACCGCCGACCCGCCCCGGAACACCTGCGGCTGGGACACATCGCCGAGGACGACTGGCGGACCGTCCGGCGGCGCTCGCTCGCCTCGCCCGTGCTGCGCCTGCTCCGCACCGTCGGTCCGGCCCACCTGTACGCGCGGTACGCCCCCGAATCGGCCGGGCCCGGATACTGCGGAACCTGCCGGAACCTGCCGCAGCACCCGGAGGTGCTCGCGGGCGCCGCCCGGGACGGGGCCGGGCCCGTGGGCGAACTGCTCGACCGGGAGGCCGCCAGGATCCAGCGCGCGGCCGGCCCGGTGGAGCTGCTCCGCCGGCACGGCTGCCCGCCGTACGCCGACCTCGTCGCACTTCCGCACCGGGACGCCGCCGGGAGCCCGCGATGAGTCGCCCCAGCGCCTCCACCGCGCCGAGCCGCCCGAGCGATTCCGCTGCCGCGAGCCGTCCCAGCGCCTCCGCCGCGCTGCGCACCAAACTCGCCTTGACGACGCCCCTCCTGAGAGCAGCGACCACCGCGCTCTGGCAGCCGGACAGCCTCCGTCCGCGCTACCTGAACTACCTCGCCGCCATGCACGGGCTGATCCAAGCCTCCGTCCCGCTGCTGGAGCTGGCCGCCGAGTGGTGCGACCGGCAGCCTCCCGGTGACCCGCTGGCCGCCCCGCTCGCCCGCTACTTCCGGCTGCACGCCGAACAGGAGCGCGGCCACGACGACTGGTTGCTCGCCGACCTCGCCGCGGCAGGCGCCGAGGCGCCGAGCGCCCTCCCGCCGGTGGTGGTGGCAGAGCTTTCCGGGGCCCAGTACTACTGGATCCGGCACCACCACCCCGTGGTGCTGCTGGGCTACATCGCCGCACTGGAGGGCAACGCCCCCGCGCCCTGGCTGGCCGACCGGCTCGCGGAGCACACCGGGCTGCCACCGGCCGCCTTCCGCACCCTTCGAGACCACGCCGCACTGGACACCGGCCACCTCGCCGACCTCGAGAACCTGCTCGACGAACTCCCGCTGACCGCCGCGCAGCAGACCGCGGTCGCGGTCAGCGCCCTGCACACCGTCGACGGGATCACCCGCCTCTTCCGCCAGCTCGCCGACACCTCCGAACACCCAGGAGCCCCGGGATGACCGACCAGCAGGTCACGCTCAGCCGCCTCGCCGCCGCGGGTTTCGACATCGACGCGTTCACCGAGGAACAGCAGGAGGTGCTCCGCAAGCTCACCCCGCACGAAGTGGCCGTCCTGCTCGACCTCAAGCACCGGCTCGACGAGGTGGGGCCCGAGGTCCAGGCCCACAGCGAGATCGCCGGTGGCGCGCTGTTCTGACCCGCCCCCCCGGCTCTGATCCGCCCCGGCCGAGAACAAGGAGACGGTCATGGACTGCCCCGCCTGCCGCTGCGAACTGCCACCGGATGCCCGGTTCTGCCCTTCCTGCGGCTCACCGTGCACCCCGCCCGGTCCGGCCGGACCGGCCGAAGGACGCAAGCTGGTGACCGTCCTGTTCTGCGACCTGGTCGGCTCCACCGCGCTCTCCGGCGCCCTGGACCCGGAGACCCTGCGGTCGGTGACACTCCGCTACTTCGAGCTGATGCGCCGGCAGATCGAGGCACACGGAGGCACCCTGGAGAAGTTCATCGGTGACGCGGTGATGGCCGTGTTCGGTGTGCCGACGGTCCGTGAGGACGACGCCCGCCGCGCACTGGCCGCCGCCCTCGGCATGCTGGACGCGCTGAGCGGCCTCAACACCGAGCTCGCCGCCACCCTCGGCGTCCGGCTGGACGTCCGGATCGGGGTCAACACCGGCCAGGTGGTGGCGGGTTCGGACGCCTCGGCGCGCCAGGCGCTGGTCGCCGGCGAGACGGTCAACATCGCCGCCCGGCTGGAGCAGAACGCCGGCCCCGGCCAGATCCTGATCGGCCCGGACACCCTGCGCGCCGCGGGCCCCACCGTCCGGACGGAGTCCGTCGGGCCGCTGCTCCTCAAGGGCAAGGCCGACGCGGTGACCGCCCACCGGCTGCTCGGCCTCGGTGCGGACGACCCGGAACTGCTCCGCCGCTTCGACGTCCGCTTCGTCGGCCGGCACGCCGAACTCGCCGAGCTGGACGCCGCATTGGCGCGGACGGCGGACGGCCGGGGAGCCCAGTGCCTGCTGGTCCACGGCGAGGCGGGACAGGGCAAGACCCGGCTGCTGCGGGAGTGGCTCGAGCGCACGGCGCCACTGGCGGCGTACGGCACCGGGCGCTGCCGGCCGTACGGCGGACAGGGCAGCCTGCAGCCGCTGGCCGACGCGCTGCGCGGGCTGCTCGGCGAGGCCCTCCTGGAGGGGGCGGCCGAGGCGCTGGCCGTGCTCTCCACGGGCCTGCTGCGCGACGGCACGCCCAACCCATCGGTCGCGGAGACCTGCGCCGCACTGATCCGGGTGCTGACCGCGCTCGCCGGCCGCCGGCCGGTGGTGCTGGCAATCGACGACTGCCACTGGGCGGGCCCGCTGCTACTCGACGTACTGGACCGGCTCGCCGCCGAACTCGGCCCCGCTTCCGTCCTGTTGATCTGCCTGACCAGGCCCGAACTGCTGGAGTCGCGACCCCTGGCGGCCACCGGTGCGATCGGGCTGTCCGGACTCTCGGAGCAGGAGGCCCGGCTGCTCGCCGCCGAACTGGTCGACGTCAACGCGCACTGGGACGGCGCCCCGGCCGGCCTGCTGGAACGCGCCGGAGGCAACCCGCTGCACCTGGAACAACTGCTCGCCGTCGGCTCCGAGACCGAATCGCCCGGCGAACTGCCGCCCACGGTCCAGGCCCTGCTCGGTGCGCGGATCGACACCCTGGAGCCCGCCGAGCGCCTGGCCCTCGACCTGGCGTCGGTGGTGGGCCGGGAGTTCACCGCCGAGGAACTGGCCGAACTCGCCCAGGGCCGCGACCCGGTCCGCTCCGCACTGCCGGCGCTCAGCCACCGCCGGCTGATCGAACCGGCCAGGCCGGCGGGCCCGGCCCGGCCGGTCTTCCGCTTCACCAGCGGCCTGGTCCAGGAGGTCGCCTACGAGTGCATGTCCAAACGAGCCCGCGCCGAGGTGCACCAGCGGGCCGCCGGACTGCCCTCCGTACGCGCGGCGGGCGACGGAGCGGTCGGCACCCACCTGGAGCAGGCCCACCGCTACCGCAGCGACCTCGGCCTGCTGGACGGCGACACCGAGACACTGCGCGGCTCCGCGGCCCGGACCCTCGCCCGGGCGGGCGCCCAGGCCATGGCCGGATCCGACCTTTCCCGCGCCGAGGACCTGCTGGCCCGCGCGATGGCCCTGGGCCGGCCCGGTGAGCCGGCCGGCATCCCGACGGCGCGCAGACTGGGCGAGGTCCGGATCGCCCTGGGCCGTACGGTGCAGGGCCGGTCGCTGCTCACGGACGTGCTCAGCGCCCCGGCGGACCCGGTGGACCACGCACACGCCCGGCTGGCCCTGGCGGTGCTCGACCCGCTGGCGGGCGCGGGCAGACCGGTCGAAGCGGCCCGCGCGGCACTACCGGTGTTCGAAGCGGCCAACGACCAACTGGGCCAGGCACGCGCCCGGCTGCGTCTGGCCCAGCACCACCAGGCGCACGGCCGGCACGGTGCGGCGGACGCCCTGCTCACCCGGGCCCTCTCGCACGCGGCAAGCGTCGACGGCGAGGTGGAGCGGGCCGCCGCCCTGGGCGCGATCGGCATCTCCCTCTGGCGGGGGCCGACTCCCGTACCGGCGGCCGCGGTCCGCTGCCAGGCGCTGCTCGCCGAACACGGCCGGGGACGCCGCACGGTCCGGGTGACGCTGAACTGCCCGATGGCCGTCCTGCTCGCCCTGCAGGACGAACCGGCCGCGGCCCGGGAGCACCTGGCGGAGGCCGGCCGGCTGGCGCGGGAGCTCGGCTACGCCGAGGCCGAGGTCTTCCTCCCGGTGTTCGCCGCACTCATCGAAGTGCTGACTGATCGACAGAATGCCGCCCTGGAGCTGCTGGCCGGGGCTGCGGACGCCGCTCGCCGGCTGGGCGCGGGCGCGCTGCTGGACACGATCACGCTCGACTCGGCCCGGCTACTGCTGGACACCGGGCAGTGGGCCGCCGCAGAGAACGCCCTGCGGCCGCTCGCGGCCAAGTCCGGGCGGCCGCACGCCGAGTCGGTGGACCTGGACGGCCTGCGCGGCCGGCTCGCCGCCGCACAGGGGCAGGCGGAGCGGGCCGTACGGCTGGCCGGGTGCGCCGTCGCCGAGGCCACTCTGACCGACTCCCCGGTCGTCAGAGCCCAGGCCGCGCTCGACCAGGCGCACACTCTCCGCCTGCTCGGCCGGGGCGGTCCGGCGGCGGAGGCCGCGGCGGCGGCCCGTGCCTGGTTCGCCGCCAAGGGGCACCAGCCCGGCGTGCGCTGGGTCGCCGCGTTCAACGAGGAGAACTGACACCATGGCCACCGCCACGACCCCACCGGCCGCCGGACTCACCTGGAGTCTGCGAGGCCGACGGCCCGCGGACATCCCCGTGGTCGCGGACGGCGCGCCCGCTCCGCCACACCTGGCGGGCAGCGGAGCGGGGGTGCGGGTGTGCGTGGTCGACTCGGGGGTGGAACGCGACCATCCCCTGGTCGGCCCGCTCGCCGCCTCCTGGGTCGTCGCCAAGGACGAACAGGGTGTCCGGGTCGAGCGGACCACCACCGGTGACACCTGCGGCCACGGCACCGCCTGCGCCGGGATCATCCGTCGGACCGCGCCGGACTGCGAGCTGACCAGCGTCCGCGTGCTCGGCGAACGCTTCTCCGGCTCCGGCGACGTCCTGCTCGCGGGGCTGCGCTGGGCCGTCGGGCAGGGGTTCGACGTGATCAACCTGAGCCTGTCCACAACCCGGACGCGCTTCGCCGAGGAGCTCCACGCTCTGGCGGACGAGGCCTTCTTCAACCGGACGGTGATCGTCGCCTCGGCGCACAACACGCCAGTGGAGAGCTTCCCCTGGCGGTTCGCCTCGGTGATCTCGGTCGGCAGCCACCAGGAGGACGACCCCGACCTCCACCTCTACAACCCCGCGCCACCGGTGGAGTTCTTCGCGCCGGGGCAGAACGTGGAGGTGCCCTGGCTGGGCGGGGCGTCCATCCGGACCACCGGCAACAGCTTCGCCACCCCCTACATCGCCGGGCTGTGCGCCCGGATCCTGTCCGGACACCCCCGGATGACGAGCTTCCAGCTCAAGAACGCGCTCTACCTTTCCGCGGCCAACGTCAGCGTGGTGAACACCGACAGCAGAGGTGCCTCATGACCGAGAGAACGGCAGACCCCCTGGAGGGCGAGCTGCTTCAGTCCATCGTCGACGTGGCCCGCGCCATCTTCGCCGCCGAGGCCAGCTCGGTCTTCCTGCTCGACGAGGAGGCGGACGAACTGGTCTTCCAGGCGGTCTCCGGACGAGGCGAAGAGTCCCTGGTGGGCCGCCGCTTCCCGGCCGGCCGGGGAATCGCCGGCTGGGTGGCCGCCTCAGGGCAGCCCATGGTCGTCGACGACCTCTCCAGGAACTCCTCCTTCGACCGCTCCCTCGCGGAGTCGACGGACTACGTGCCCAGTGCGCTGATGGCCGTCCCCCTGATCCACGGCGACCGCGTCCTCGGCGTCCTGGAGGTCCTCGACCCGGCCCCGCGGGCCCGCGCCAGCCTCCCCGAACTCGATCTGCTCGCCCTCTTCGCCCGCCAGGCCGCCGCGGCCCTGAGGATCGTCATCGACCGTGCCCCGCAGCCGGATTACACCCTCGACCGCCTCGCGACGGCGGCACGGCTGGCCGGAGAACTGGAGCAGCTGCTGCGACAGAACTGACGCCGGGGGCGCATCCCCGGCCGGAACCCGACGGCCCGCGATCTGCGATCTGTCGACCTGCGCCTGAATACCGGTTGCCACACGGTGGAGCAACCTCGACGCTCTGCCTTCGGTCGGCTCGCTGAGCCTCCCGAGGGCAGAGATCGACAATACGTTCCTTGCTGTGTCCAACTGTCAACTGCCGCCACCAGCTTGAGTTGTCCGACCTGGCGACTGACGGTGCTCACGACTGGCTCGGGGGAGAATCCCGTAGAGGTGTCCGCGAACGTCCGGCACCACTCACCCGGTTACACGATGGCTCGGTACGGCCACCGTCGTAAGGACGGGGCGATCAAGCTCGCCGCTGGGAGCGCGCGGCGCACGTCTGACCGGTCTGGTCCAGCCCGTTCCGGGCCCTGTTGGTCACCTGCTTGGTCACGCCCAGGGCCGGTGAAACAGAAAAACCCCAGATCAACTGGGGTCTTTGCTGGTGTCCGAGGGGGGACTTGAACCCCCACGCCCGATAAAGGGCACTAGCACCTCAAGCTAGCGCGTCTGCCATTCCGCCACCCGGACAGGGTGTGTGCCTCGGGTTCTGTTCCTGCGCCCCGTGGCGACAGAGAGAACACTACCAGGCTTCTGGAGTGCTTCTCACCTGCGTATCTGTCGTCCGGCGGCCGCTCGGCCGACGTGATCGGGAGAAAGCGGACAGACAGGTGCAAGTGGGGTAGAAAGCGGCGGTGCGTCAGGGTGGGGCGTGCCGGGCGGTGGAGTGGGCCGGGGTGAGGGAGGGGTGTCGGGGTGCGGGGGTTGAGGCGTCGGGGGGTGAATGTTTCGGCTGTCGGGCGAGCGCAATCGCCGCAGGATTCACCGGAAATAGTCAGGATCCGATCAGGAATGGGCTTCGGATGGTCCAGTTCCAGTCCATGCCCCGCGGTCGGCCGGGGTTTCCCTAGCCTCTGGTGACCAAGGGAGCCTGAGCGGAGCGGTGATTCCCGAGGGCCGGTGTCCGGGCCGCCCGGTGACGCCTCCCATCACCTGCGCGAAGGGCGGCTTGAGGTGGAGCAGATGAGCGGGGCGGCGGAACCCGCGACGAGGCCTGCGACGGAGGAGCGTACGGAGACGACCGAGCGTTCGGCGGCGGAGCGTTCGGCGGCGGAACCGCCGGGCAGAGAACCGGGGCTGCCGATCGAGGGCGTCTGGCGGTTCTCGGCGGTCGCACACGAGGCCTCGGTGCCCCAGACCAGACATGCGGTGCGGGACCGGCTGCTGGCCCAGGGGCTGGTGGCGGAGCGGTACCAGGAGCTGGTCGACGACGTACTGCTGATCGTCTCCGAGCTGGTGGGCAATGCCGTCACCCATGCCGCCGTGCTCTCGCCCTACCTCACCACCGAACTGGCGATCGAGGACGGCTGGGTGCGGATCTCGGTGGAGGACGGCCATCCGCACCGCCCCAAGGCCCTGGACAGCGACCAGGGTCAACTCGGCGGCCGCGGGCTGCTGCTGGTGAAGAGCGTGACCCTGCAGGCCGGCGGGGTGTGCGACGTCGAGTGCACGGGGGAGGGCGGCAAGGTGATCTGGGCCTCCCTGCCGCTGCCCACCGAACCCGGGGGCGCTGCGGGCGGCGGGGCCGGAGCGGGCTCTGCGGCCGCCGAGCCGGAGGCCGTGCAGAGCCCGGTAGTCGTGGACGGGCGGCCGGGCTGCAGCGGCCTCTGGCCGATGTGAGCTGATGTGAGCCGGTATGAGCTGGTGTGAACCGGTGCCGGCGTGAGCCCGCGTGAGCAGCTGTGAGCCGTCAGGGGCCGGCACGAGTCGGCGCAGGTCGCGACCCGGGTCGGGCCCGCGCGCACCGAGTCGATCCGGCACCCCCGATCCCCCGATCCCCCGACGCCTCGAGCCGGGCAGACCGGCACCGCCGGGAACCACCCCCGCCCGGAACCACCAGTCCCGCCCGGAAGTACCGGGCCTACCAGTCCCGCCCGGCGATCTCCCGGATCCCCGGGAGCGCGGCCTCGAAGACCGTCCGGAACCACACCGAGAACGGCTTCTCGGCCTCCAGTGCCTTCAGCTCCTCCGCGGTGACGAACCGGGTGTCGTCAACCTCGTCGGGGGCCGGCGAGAGCGGCGCGGTGACCAGGCCGACGAACAGGTGGTTCCACTCGCGCTCGATCAGGCCCGAGGTCTCGTCGGGCAGGTCGTAGCGGACCGTGCCGGCCTCGCAGAGCAGTGCGGGGGCCGTACCGAGCTCCTCGGTGGTGCGCCGTGCGGCGGCCACGAACGGCGGCTCACCCGGGTACGGGTGACCGCAACAGGTGTTGGACCAGACGCCGGGCGAGTGGTACTTGCTCAGCGCCCGGCGCTGGAGCAGCAGCCGTCCCTGACGGTCGAACAGGAAGACGGAGAAGGCGCGGTGCAGGCGGCCCGGCTGCTGGTGGGCCGAGAGCTTCTCGGCCGTGCCGATGGTCACACCGTCGTCGTCGACGAGCTCCAGCAGGATCTCCGTGGCGGGGGAGTCCGGGGCTGAGGGGGACGGGGGCGCTGCGGGGGACGGGGACGAGGCTGCCGCGCTCTGGTCCGCAAACTGCGTCTGGCTGGTCGGTCGGCTCTCCGGCATGTGGCCTCTTTCGGCACGGGGGGTTGCGTCGGTGGCCCAGTCTGCCCCATGGCCCACAGGGCCGGACCATCCGACGCACACGGGGGCGTGGAAGGCCCGGATCTCCAGCCTGCGCGTTCGATTCGTGATCATCTGAGCCGTGCTCTGTTCACCTTCTGTCTGCTGATTTGTCAGGTCACGGTCGCATCGCGGCAGGCGCGCGGCTTGAAGGCAGGGCCCGCGGTCCGGAATGATGATCTGCGCGGCCCGGTGCGCCAGCTGTGGATAAGCGCTGCCTGCTGGCTGCCGGCTGCCATTTCGAGGGCGAATCACCCGTCGGGTAGCCTCGGTCGGTGCGCCTGGTCCCGGAAATGCTCGTCCGGTACCGCCCGCCGCTGCATTTGTACGTCCAGAAACCCCCATTCGTCCCACCGCACACCGTTGTGGCCGGACCGCACACCATCGCCAGGGAGTGAGTTCCGCTGTCCACTGTGATCGTGACCGGCCCCGAGCTGCTCGCGCACGGAAGGCCCGCCGGACCCGGCCGTGGCCGGAACGCCGCAGCGGTGACCGCGACGCCGCTCGCCACCGCCCCGACGGCCACGGCGGCCGCCACGGCCACCGAGGCCCTCCAGGGCGACCTGGGTGCCGACCTCGCCGCCATCGGCTTCCGGCGGGTCCTGCGCGCGCACGACGCCGCACAGCTCGCCGCGCTGGTCTCCTCCGTCGGCCCGGGCGAGCGCCTGGCCGTGGTGGACGCCGGATTCGTCGGCCACCGCCACTCGCTCCGGCTCGCGCTGACCGACCCCCGCTTCCCGGCGGCCGCCGTCCCCGGCGCGATGGTGGTCTCCGGCGCGGAGGCCCGGGCCGCCCTCGCCACGGCCGCCCAGCGCCTGAGCACCGAGCCGCAGCTGCCGCAGCAGCGCACCGGCGACTCGTACCAGAACGGCTACGGCGGCTACGCCGACGGCTACGGCACCGCCCCCCAGGGCACCGACCCGTACGGCACCGCGCGGTACGGCTGGTCCGACCGGTACGAGAGCCCGCTGCCCGACCAGCTCGCGGACGCCCTCACCCAGCGCGGGCTGCCCGTCCAGCGCCCCGAGCTCGGCACGCTGGTGGCCACCGTCCCCGGTGACGACGACGAACTGCACGCGGCCCGCGCGGCCGTGGCCCGGGTGGACGAGGAGGCGGTCCGGCTGCGCCGGGCGGTGAAGGCCAGGGACGGCTTCTTCACCACCTTCTTCGTCAGCCCCTACTCGCGCTACATCGCCCGCTGGTGCGCCCGGCGCGGCCTGACCCCGAACCAGGTGACCACCGCCTCCCTGCTCACCGCGCTGCTCGCGGCGGGCCTGGCGGCCACCGGCACCCGGGGCGGTTACATAGCCGCCGGTGTGCTGCTGCTCGCCTCCTTCGTGCTGGACTGCACCGACGGGCAGCTCGCCCGTTACTCGCTGCAGTACTCCACGGTGGGCGCCTGGCTGGACGCGACCTTCGACCGGGCCAAGGAGTACTCCTTCTACGCGGGCCTGGCGCTCGGCGCGGCCCGTACCGGGGACCACGTCTGGGCGCTGTCGCTGGCGGCGATGACGCTGATGACCTTCCGGCACAGCGTGGACTTCGCCTTCATGGCGGCCGACCAGGAGACCTCGCGCAACCCGGTCACCGCCGGCACCAAGCAGCAGAGCACCAACACCAGCCCCACCGCGCAGCTCTCCAATCGCCTGGACCGGGTCGGCTGGACGGTCTGGGCCCGTCGGATCATCGTGCTGCCGATCGGCGAGCGCTGGGGCCTGATAGCCCTGCTCACGGCCTGCACCACCCCCCGGATCACGCTGTCGGTGCTGCTCGCCGGCTGCGCACTGGCCTGCTGCTACACCACCGCAGGACGGGTACTGCGCTCGATCAACCGCCGCCGCCCGCGCGAGGACCGGGCCGCCCGGGAGGTCGCGATCCTGGCCGACGGCGGTGTGCTGACCGAGTTGCTGGCCCCGGTGCTCCGCCCCGTGGCGCGTTTCCTGCCGGGCCCGGCCGTGCCGCTGCTGGCCGCCGTCGCGGCCGCCGGGCTGCCGGCCGCCGCGTACCTGACCGCGGGGACCTGGCAGGCGGTCGCCGCTGCCGGCGGGTACGTGGTGCTCAGCTCGCTGGTGCTGGCCCGCAGGCTCACCGGCGCGCTGGACTGGCTCGCCCCCGCGTTCTTCCGGGCGGGCGAGTACCTGACCGTGCTGGCGCTCGCGCTGAAGCTGGACATCGCGGCCCTCCCGGCCGCGTTCGGGCTGGTCGCCGCCTTCGCCTACCATCACTACGACACGGTGTACCGCCTGCGCGGCGGCACCGGAGCGCCGGCCAGGTGGCTGGTGCGAGTGACCGGCGGACAGGAGGGCCGGGCACTGCTCGTCACCCTGGTGGCGGCGCTCGTCTACCACGGCAGGCCCGAGGGGCCGATCGGTCACCAGACCGCCGGGGCGCATCCTCTGCAGGTCGTCCTGGTGGCCCTCGCCGGCCTGCTCGCCCTGGTCGTGGTCGCGGAGAGCATCCACTACTGGGTCCTCGGCGACGCCACCGCAGAACACGATGAATCAGGAGACACCGCATGATCGGCCTCGTTCTGGCAGCCGGCGCCGGCCGCCGGCTCCGCCCGTACACCGACACCCTGCCCAAGGCGCTGGTGCCGGTCGACGGGGAGCGGACCGTCCTGGACCTCACCCTCGGCAACTTCGCCGAGGTCGGACTGCGCGAGGCCGCGATCGTGGTGGGCTACCGCAAGGAGGCGGTGTACGACCGCAAGGACGCGCTGGAGCAGAAGTACGGCGTCAAGCTCACCCTGGTCGAGAACGACAAGGCCGAGGAGTGGAACAACGCCTACTCGCTGTGGTGCGCCCGTGACCTGTTCGGCGAGGGCCTGCTGCTCGCCAACGGTGACACCGTGCACCCGGCCGCGGTCCAGCGCACCATGCTGGACGGCAACGACCGGATGATCAAGGAGGGCGGCGCCCCCGGCATCCTGCTCGCGCTGGACACCGTGAAGAAGCTGGCCGACGAGGAGATGAAGGTCGTCGTCGACCCGGCCAAGGGCATGCAGAAGATCACCAAGCTGATGGACCCGGCCGAGGCGACCGGCGAGTACATCGGCGTCACGATCATCAACCCGTCCGCCAAGGACGCCCTCGCGGACGCCCTCAAGGCGACCTACGAGCGCGACCCGCAGCTGTACTACGAGGACGGCTACCAGGAGATGGTCAACCGCGGCCTGCGCATCGACGTGCAGCCGATCGGCGAGGTCTCCTGGGTCGAGGTGGACAACCACGACGACCTGAACAAGGCGCGGGAGATCGCGTGCCAGTACTGACCCGGCTGCTGCCGTCGCCGGTCTTCGTGGAGATCCGCCCGGGCGCGCTGGACGCGCTCGGCGGCATCCTCGCCGACCAGCGGCTGTCGGCCTCCGGCCGGATAGCGGTGGCGATCAGCAACGGATCGGGCACGGTGCTCCGGGAGCGGCTGGAACCGCTGCTCCCGGACGCCGAGTGGTTCGAGGTCATCGACGGCAGCCTGGACAGCGCGGTACGCCTGGCGGACGCGATGCGGGCGGGGCACTTCGACGCCGTGGTCGGCCTCGGCGGCGGCAAGATCATCGACGCGGCGAAGTACGCCGCGGCCCGGGTCGGCCTGCCGCTGGTCGCGGTGGCCACCAACCTGGCGCACGACGGCATCTGCTCGCCCGTCTCCACCCTCGACAACGACGCGGGCCGCGGTTCCTACGGGGTGCCCAGCCCGATCGGCATCGTGGTGGACCTGGACGTGATCCGCGAGGCGCCGTCGCGCTTCGTCGCGGCCGGCATCGGCGATGTGATCTCCAACATCTCGGCCTGCGCCGACTGGGAGCTCTCGCACGAGGTCACCGGCGAGAAGGTGGACGGCCTCGCGGTCGCGATGGCCCGCTCGGCCGGTGAGAACCTGCTCCGCCACCCGGGCCAGCTGGCCGACCAGGCCCTGCTGACCTGCCTCGCGGAAGCCCTGGTACTGTCCGGCATCGCGATGAACATCGCCGGCAGCACCCGGCCGTCCTCGGGCGCCTGCCACGAGATCTCGCACGCCCTGGACGTGCTGTACCCCAAGCGCTCCGCCCAGCACGGCGAGCAGGTCGGCCTCGGTGCCGCCTTCGCCAGCCACCTGCGGGGCGAGCGCGAGCTGACCGGGCTGATCGTGGACCGCCTTCGGTTCCACGGGCTGCCGGTCACCGCGGCTCAGATCGGCTTCACCGAGGCGGAGTTCACCGAGGCGGTGTACTACGCTCCGAACACTCGTCCGGGACGTTTCACCATCCTGGAACACCTCGATCTCTCTCCCTCCGACATCAGGGACGCGTACGCCGACTATGTCCATGCCGTCAACAACTGACCGCGCCGCGGTCGATCTCACGGTCCGGCCCTCGATCGAGGAGCTGCGGGCCGTCATCCACCCGGAGGGCATGCTCCAACGGCGCAGTGCCGAGCACTGGGCCGGCCGCTGGTACATGCGGAAGATCTCCCTGCGGATCACCCGCCTGCTCTCCACCATGACGGCGATCACGCCCAATGGCCTGACCTACCTGATGATGTTCACCGGCATCCTGGCCGGTGCCGCCCTGGTGGTCCCGGGCATCGCGGGGGCCGTCCTGGGCGCCTTCCTGATCCAGGTCTACCTGCTGCTGGACTGCGTCGACGGCGAGGTCGCCCGCTGGCGGCGGCAGACCTCGCTCACCGGCGTCTACCTGGACCGGGTCGGCCACTACATGTCCGAGGCCGCGCTGCTCACCGGTCTCGGCCTGCGGGCCAGCGACCTGCTGCACCGCCAGGGCCACGCCTCGCACTGGGAGTGGGCCTTCCTCGGCACGCTGGCCGCGCTCGGCGCGATCCTGATCAAGTCCGAGACCGACCTGGTCGACGTGGCCCGCGCCCGCAGCGGGATGGCCGCGGTGGAGGACAGCGCCTCGGTGCCGCGCTCCTCCGGTGTGGCCAAGGCCCGCCGGGCGGCGTCCTTCCTCAAGTTCCACCGCCTGGTGGGCGCCGTCGAGGCATCGCTGTTCGTCCTGGCCGTCGGGATCGCCGACACCGTCCACGGCGGGCTGCTCTTCACCCGCCTGGCGGTGGTGGTCCTGGCCGCGATCGCCATGCTGCAGACGGTCCTGCACCTGCTCAGCATCGTCCTCTCCAGCAGGCTGCGGTGAGCGCGCCGGGTCGCCCGGAGTCGGGCGGGCGAGGCGCCGACGGCTTCCGCCTCGGCGCGGTCATCATCACCATGGGCAACCGACCGGAGGAGCTGAACGCTCTGATCGAGTCGGTGCGGAACCAGGAGGGCCCGGCCGTCGAGCTGGCCGTGGTCGGCAACGGTGCCCCGCTGCCCCCGCTGCCCGCGGACGTACGCACCGTCGAACTGCCCGAGAACCTCGGCATCCCCGGCGGTCGCAACGTCGGCATCGAGCTCTTCGGCAAGGACGGCCGGGAGGTGGACGCCGTCCTCTTCCTGGACGACGACGGGCGCCTGCCGAACAAGGACTCCGCCCGGCTGCTCCGCGAGGCCTTCACCGCCGACCCGAAGCTCGGCATCGTCTCCTTCCGGATCGCCGACCCGGACACCGGTGTCACCCAGCGCCGGCACGTCCCCCGGCTGCGGGCCAGCGACCCGCTGCGCTCCTCCCGGGTGACCACCTTCCTCGGCGGCGCCAGCGCGGTGCGCAGCGCGGTCTTCCCGCAGGCCGGCCAGCTGCCGGCCGAGTTCTTCTACGCGCACGAGGAGACCGACCTCGCCTGGCGCGCGCTGGACGCCGGCTGGGAGATCGACTACCGCGCGGACATCGTGCTGCACCACCCCACGACATCCCCGGCCCGGCACGCCACGTACTTCCACAACGTGGCCCGGAACCGGGTGTGGCTGGCGCGACGGAACCTTCCCGCCCCGTTCGTGCCTCTCTACTTGGGAACCTGGTTGCTGCTCACTCTGGCCCGCCGTCCCTCGGGCGACGCGCTGAAGTCCTGGGTGGGCGGTTTCCGGGCTGGTTGGAGCGAACCCTGCGGTCCGCGACGACCGATGCGATGGCGTACTGTATGGCGACTGACGAGGTTGGGCAGACCGCCAATCATCTGATCGCATCAGCAACTGATCGCATCAGGGCGGCAGCCCCACTGCCGACCGGACAATCCCCCCGAGATCCCAGTGGATCCGCAGGCCCGTCGCCGCTCCCCCCGGCGGCGGGCCCGATATCCGATCCCGTGAAGGACGAATGTGTCAACAGTGAGTGACTTCAGCCTCTCCACACCGAGTGGGGCTGATGCGGGCCTGACCCCGAAGCAGCTCGCGGCCAAGTACGGCCTGGGAGTCAGCGGCAAGCGGCCCAGTCTGCCCGAGTACGTGAGGCAGCTGTGGGCGCGGCGCCACTTCATCCTGGCCTTCGCCACGGCCCGCCTGGTCGCTCAGTACACGACCGCCAAGCTGGGCCAGCTGTGGCAGGTGCTCACGCCGCTGCTGAACTGCTCGGTGTTCTTCCTGGTCTTCGGTGTGATGCTGAAGAGCCGGGACAGCATCCCGGTCTACCTCGCCTGGCTCTGCGTCGGCGTCTTCGTCTTCCAGTTCTCGCAGAGCGCCGTGCAGGCCGGTACCCGCTCGATCGCCGACAACCTCGGCCTGATCCGGGCGCTGCACTTCCCCCGCGCCTGTATGCCGGTGGCCTTCACCGTGATCCAGCTGCAGCAGCTGCTGATCTCGATGGTCGTCCTGGTCGGCATCGTGCTGGCGAACGGCCAGATGCCGCACATGACGTGGCTGCTGATCATCCCGGCGCTGCTGCTGCAGTGCCTGTTCAACGCCGGTCTGGCCATGATCATGGCTCGTGTCGGCTCCAAGGCCTCGGACATCTCCCAGCTGATGCCGTTCATCCTGCGCACCTGGATGTACGTCTCCGGCGTGATGTACAGCATCCAGGGCGCCATCGCGAGCTGGCCGCCGCTGGCCAAGACGGTCATGTCGCTGAACCCGGCGACGATCTACATGGACCTGATGCGCTACGCGTTCATGCCGGACAGCTTCAGCAAGCACTACTACCACGGCGGCAAGGACCACGCCGGCCACGCGCTGCCGCAGCACCTGACCCTGCCGCACCACATCTGGTTCACCGCCTCCGCCTGGGCTGTGGTGGTCTTCGTGGTCGGTTTCGTGTTCTTTTGGAAGGCAGAGGAGGAGTACGGCCGTGGCTGACATCGCGATGAGCAACTTCCGAGGGGCGAGCCAGGACGCGCCCAAGACCGCGTCCTCCGAGCCGGCCCGGACCCCCACCGTGGTCGTCGACGACGTCCACATCGTCTACAAGGTGCACGGCGCCGGTTCCGGCAAGGGCAGCGCCACCTCGGCGCTGAGCCGGCTGATCGCCAAGAAGCGGTCGCCCGCCATCCGCGAGGTGCACGCCGTGCGCGGCCTCAGCTTCACCGCGTACAAGGGTGAGGCGGTCGGCCTGATCGGCTCCAACGGCTCCGGCAAGTCCACCATGCTGGCGGCCATCGCGGGCCTGCTGCCGACGGCGAAGGGCGCGATCTACACCAACGGCCAGCCGTCCCTGCTGGGCGTGAACGCCGCGCTGATGAACGACCTGACCGGTGACCGCAACGTCATCCTGGGCTGCCTGGCCATGGGCATGACGCCCAAGGAGGTCGAGTCCCGGTATCAGGAGATCGTCGACTTCTCGGGCATCAACGAGAAGGGCGACTTCATCTCGCTGCCGATGCGCACGTACTCCTCGGGTATGGCGGCCCGTCTGCGGTTCTCGATCGCGGCGGCCAAGACCCACGACGTGCTGCTCATCGACGAGGCGCTGGCCACCGGTGACCAGAAGTTCCAGAAGCGCAGTGAGGCCCGCATCCGCGAGCTGCGCAAGGAGGCCGGTACGGTCTTCCTGGTCAGCCACAACAACAACGCGATCAGGGACACCTGCGAGCGCACCATCTGGATCGAGAAGGGTGAGCTCATGATGGACGGCCACACCGACGAGGTCGTCCGCGAGTACGAGAAGCACAACCGGGCCTGAGCTGGGCCGGTACGGCGGGGGCCGGCGCCGGGGCGGAAACGTCCCTGGTGCCGGCCCTTCGGCTGTGCCCGGAGGCTCGGGTGCGTGTCCGGTATGGGCCGGTGGACCGGGCCGGTGTAGAACGGGGGAGTGACGGTAGTGGCAGCTTCGGCTAAATCCGATAACCAGACAGACGGCACCACACTCGAGAAGGCGGACCTGGAGAACTTCCCGGTCGCGCCCTCCTTCCTGCCCGCCGCCTGGCGCACCGATCTGATGGCGGTGTACGGCTTCGCCCGCCTGGTGGACGACGCGGGTGACGGCGATCTGGCGGACCCGGTCCGGGTCGCCGAGCTGCTGGGCGTACCGTTCACCCGTCCGGCCGAGGACGGGACCGCTTTCCGGCTCGCCCTGCTGGACGGACTCGAACGGGACCTGGACCGCGCCTTCGAGGCGGCGCTCACCCCGGACGCCCCGGCGCCGCACCACCCGCTGATGCGCGCACTCGTCCCGCTGATCGGCCGGCACGCCGTCACCCCCGAGCCGTTCCGTCGGCTGATCGAGGCCAACCGGGTCGACCAGACCGTCACCCGCTACCCGGCCTACCGCGACCTGCTCGACTACTGCACCCTCTCCGCCGACCCGGTCGGCCGCCTGGTGCTCGCCATCGCGGGCGTGGCCACCCCGGAGCGGATCGCCTACTCCGACGCGATCTGCAGCGCCCTGCAGGTGGTAGAGCACCTCCAGGACGTCGCCGAGGACCTCGGCCGCGGCCGGATCTACCTGCCCGCCGAGGACCTGGACGCCTTCGGCGTCACCGAGCAGGACCTCGCCCGGCCGGTCGCCGGACCCCGGGTGCGGGACCTGGTGGCCTTCGAGGTGGACCGGGCCCGGACCCTGCTCGATCACGGCGCACCGCTGGTAGGTACGGTTTCCGGGAGGCTCCGACTGCTGCTGGCGGGATTCACCGCAGGCGGGTACGCGGCCCTGGCTGCCATCGAGGCCGCCGGGTACGACGTCCTGGCCCAGCAGCCGAAGCCGGACAAGCGCCGCCTCGCAGTGAAGGCGGCGAGACTCTTCGCGAAGGGAAGGTGAACGCCCGCGTGGCGGCATCACCACTGGCGTCCGCTCAGGTCATGGCGGCGTACCGGTACTGCGAGGCGGTCACCGCCCTGCAGGCCCGCAACTTCAGCTACGGCATCCGGCTCCTCCCGGAGGCCAAGCGGTACGCCATGTCCGCGCTCTACGCGCTCGCCCGCCGGATCGACGACATCGGCGACGGCGATCTGCCGCCCGAGCGCAAGGCCGAGCAGCTCGGGCGCACCCGCGAGCTGCTGGACGAGATCCGCTCCGGCGCCGTCAGCGTGGACGACACCGACCCGATCAAGGTCGCCCTGGCGGACGCCGCCCGGCGCTTCCCGATCCCGCTCGGTGCCCTCGACGAACTGATCGACGGCGTCGAGATGGACCTCAAGGGCGCCGAGTACCAGACCTTCGAGGAGCTCAAGGTCTACTGCCGCTGCGTCGCGGGTTCCATCGGCCGGCTCTCGCTCGGCGTGTACGGCTGCGAGGACCCGGAGCTCGGCGCCGAGTACGCCGACACCCTGGGCCTGGCCCTCCAGCTCACCAACATCCTCCGTGACCTGCGCGAGGATGCCCTCAACGGCCGCACCTACCTGCCCAGCGAGGATCTGGTCAGGTTCGGCTGCGAGCAGGGCTTCGCCCTGCCCAGGCCCCCGAGGGGCGCCGATTTCGCCGGGCTGGTGGCCTTCCAGGCCGAACGCGCCCAGCGCTGCTTCGAGGAGGGCCTGCGGCTGCTGCCGATGCTGGACCGCCGCAGTCGGGCATCCACCGCCGCCATGGCGGGCATCTACCACCGGCTGCTCGGCCGGATCGCCGCCGATCCCGAGTCGGTGCTGCGCGGCCGCGTCTCGCTGCCGGGCTGGGAGAAGGCATACGTGGCGCTGTCCGGGCTCGCCGGAGGGCGTTCTTGATTCTCTCGGAAGTTATGTCACGCTGTGTCAGCGCAACATCACGGAAACGGTTCGGCGGGCTGCCCGTAAACGCACGTCCGACGTCCGTCAGCGGGTGTGCGACGGCCCTGGGCGGGCACGTGGTGTCCATGAGCGAACAGCCGAACGACGGCGGGGGGAGGGGCAGATGACCGGGCAGCGGACGTCCGCCCGCCGCAGCGCCGTGGTGGTCGGCGGCGGCCTGGCCGGGATCACCGTCGCACTGCGGCTGGCCGAGGCCGGGCAGCAGGTCACCCTGCTGGAGACCAGGCCCAGGCTCGGCGGCCTGGCCTTCTCCTTCAAACGCGGCGAGCTGACCGTCGACAACGGCCAGCACGTCTTCCTGCGCTGCTGCACCGCCTACCGCGGCCTGGTCGACCGGCTGGGCGCGGGCCGACTGGTGGATCTTCAGCCGCGCCTGGACGTCCCCGTCCTCGGGCTCGGCGCCGGCGGTCGCCGCGACTTCGGCCGGCTGCGCCGGGACGCCCTGCCGGTACCGCTGCACCTCACCCGCAGCCTGGCCACCTACCCGCACCTCGGCCCGGCCGACCGGCTGCGGGTGGTGCGCGCCGCGCTCGCGCTGCAGCGGCTCGACCTGGCCGACCCGGCGCTGGACGAGCTCTCCTTCGGCGACTGGCTGCGCCGCCACGGTCAGACCCCGGCCACCGTCGAGGCCCTGTGGGACCTGGTCGGCGTCGCCACCCTGAACGCCACCGCCGACCGGACCTCGCTGGCGCTGGCCGCGATGGTCTTCAAGACCGGCCTGCTCTCCGACCCCGGGGCCTCGGACATCGGCATGGCCGCCGTCCCGCTCGGCGAGATCCACCACGACGCGGCGCTCGCCGAACTGGAACGCCTGGGCGTGCGGGTGCTGCTGCGCAGCCGGGCCGCCGAGCTCAAGCCCGCAGACCGGCACGCCGTCCGGCTCGAGAGCGGCGAACTGCTCACCGCCGACACCGTGGTGCTCGCCGGCGCCCAGGACAGCGCCGCCGCGCTGCTGCCGGCCGGCGCGATCCCGCGGCAGGAGCGGCTCGCCGAGCTCGGCACCTCACCGATCCTCAACGTCCACGTGGTCTACGACCGGCGGCTGCTGCGCCGCCCGTTCTTCGCGGCGCTCGGCTCCCCGGTGCAGTGGGTCTTCGACCGTACGGCGCACTCGGGTCTGGCCGTACCGGGTGCCCAGTACCTGGCGCTGTCCCAGTCCGACGCCGGGGACGAGATCGACCTGCCGGTGGCCGAGCTGCGGGCGCGCTACCTGCCCGAGCTGGAGCGGCTGATCCCGGGCGCACGGCAGGCGGAGGTGCTGGACTTCTTCGTCACCCGCGAGCGCACCGCGACCTTCGACCCGGCACCGGGCACCGCCGTGCTGCGCCCCGCGGCCCGGACGACTGTCCCGGGGCTGCTGCTGGCGGGCTCGTGGACCGCCACCGGCTGGCCCGCGACCATGGAGGGCGCGGTGCGCAGCGGCCATGCCGCGGCCGACGCCGCGCTGGCCGGGACCGGGCGGATCCCGGTCGACCGAGGCGACGGGAGGTGGCCCCGATGACCGCGGGCCCCAGCACTACTGACATCGCACCAGGCGGGCCCGCCAGAGGGGCCCGGCGTCCGGACGGAGAGGGAGGACACGTGGAGGCTCGCTCCGCATCGGCCGCGGCCGCGACGCTCGAGGAGGCCGCTTCGGTGCCGGAGCTGCTGGCCCGCGGCCGGAGCCTGTGCACCCCGCCGTTGCGCGCCGCGGTCGCCCGGCTGGCCGCACCGATGGACACCGTGGCGGCGTACCACTTCGGCTGGATCGACCGGGACGGCAAGCCGGTCGCGGGGGACGGCGGAAAGGCCGTCCGGCCCGCGCTGGCGCTGCTCTCGGCGCAGGCGGTCGGTGCGCCGGCCGAGACCGGAGTGCCTGGCGGTGTCTCGGTGGAACTGGTGCACAACTTCTCGCTGCTCCACGATGATCTGATGGACGGTGACGAGACCCGGCGGCACCGGGCCACCGCGTGGACGGTGTTCGGCCCGGCCCAGGCGATCCTGGTCGGCGACGCGCTGGCCACGCTGGGCACCGAGGTGCTGCTGGACGCCGCAGTCACCGGTGGCGCGAGCGCGGCGGACGCGGCCCGGGCGGTCCGTCTGATCACCACCGCCACCCGGAAGCTGATCGACGGGCAGGCCAAGGACGTGGCCTTCGAGGCACGCGAGGCGGTGACGGTCGAGGAGTGCCTGGACATGGAGGGCGGCAAGACCGGCGCCCTGCTGGCCGCCGCCTCCGCGATCGGCGCCGTCCTGGCCGGGGCCGACGACCGCGTCTCCGACGCGCTCCAGCGCTACGGCCACCACCTGGGCCTGGCCTTCCAAGCCGTGGACGACCTGCTGGGCATTTGGGGAGCCACCGAGGTGACCGGCAAGCCGCACTGGGGCGACCTGCGCCAGCGCAAGAAGTCGCTGCCGGTCGCCGCTGCGCTGGCCGAGGGCGGCAGCGCCTCCCGCCGGCTGGCCGAGCAGCTGGCCGACCCCGAGGGACGCGGCGAGGAGAGCGAGCAGGTGCTCGCCGCCCGCGCGGCCCTGATCGAGGAGGCGGGCGGCCGCGCCTGGACCCAGGCGGAGGCCCGCCGCCAGCACACGACTGCCCTCGCCGCACTGGACGAGGTGCCGATGACCGACGCGGTGCGCCGGCACTTCGTCGCACTCGCCGAATTCGTGGTGGTACGAGAGAGGTGACGTCAAGTGACAGCAACCGCGGACGGCCGGCTCGACCCCGAGTACGATTCCGAGCCGGTCGCGGTGGGCGACCGACCGCCGGGGCCTGAACGGACCAGCGGCCGGATCGCGTCGGGCCGCCCGGCCGGCGGGCGCGGCCCGGTGCTGTGCGAGGCCGCCGGGGCCGACGGCGCGGTGAACGGGGCCAGGGCGGCCGGTCGGGCCGAGGAGGGCCCCGACCGGACCGCGCCGGCCGAGGCGCTGGCCAGGGCCACCGCCCATCTGCTGTCACTCCAGAGCCCCGAGGGCTGGTGGAAGGGCGACCTGGAGACCAACGTCACCATGGACGCCGAGGACCTGTTACTGCGGCAGTTCCTCGGCATCAGGACGGAGGAGCAGACCCGCGGCACCGCCGCCTGGATCCGATCCCAGCAGCGCCCGGACGGCACCTGGGCCACCTTCCACGGCGGCCCGCCCGAACTCTCCGCCACCGTCGAGGCGTACGTCGCCCTCAAGCTCGCCGGTGACGACCCCGAGGCCGCGCACATGCGGTCGGCGGCGCAGTACGTACGCGCGCACGGCGGTATCGCCGCCACCCGCGTCTTCACCCGGATCTGGCTCGCGCTCTTCGGCTGGTGGCCCTGGGAGCGGCTGCCGGAACTGCCGCCCGAGCTGATCTTCGCGCCCAAGTGGCTGCCGCTGAACATCTACGCCTTCGGCTGCTGGGCCAGGCAGACGATCGTACCGTTGACCGTGGTCTCGACCTACCGCCCGGTCCGCCCCGTGCCCTTCCTGCTCGACGAGTTGCACACCGACCCCGCCGACCCGCACCCCCGTCGGCCGCTCGCCCCGCTGACCACCTGGGACGGGCTCTTCGAGCGCCTGGACAAGGCCCTGCACGTCTACCACCGTTACGCCGTACGGCCGTTGCGCCGGCTCGCGCTGGCCCAGGCCGAGCGCTGGATCATCGAGCGGCAGGAGGCCGACGGTTGCTGGGGCGGTATCCAGCCGCCCGCCGTGTACTCGCTGATCGCGCTGCACCTGCGCGGCTACCGTCTGGACCACCCGGTGATGAAGGCCGGGCTCGACTCCTTCGACGGCTTCACCGTGCACACCGAGGACGGCCGGCGCTGGATGGAGGCCTGCCAGTCCCCGGTCTGGGACACCTGCCTGGCTGCCATCGCGCTGCGCGACGCGGGACTGCCCGCCGACCACCCCGCGCTGGTGGCCGCCGCCGACTGGATGCTCGGCGAGGAGATCACCCGGCGCGGCGACTGGGCCGTCCAGCGACCCGAACTCGCCCCCGGCGGCTGGGCGTTCGAGTTCCAGAACGACAACTACCCCGACATCGACGACACCGCCGAGGTGGTGCTGGCACTCAGCCGGGTCGCCTTCCCCGACCGGGAGCGGCTGCAGGGCGCGGTGCGGCGCGGCGTCGAGTGGAACCTCGGGATGCAGTCCAAGAACGGCGCCTGGGGCGCCTTCGACGTGGACAACACCAGCCGGCTTCCCAACAAGCTGCCGTTCTGCGACTTCGGCGAGGTGGTGGACCCGCCGTCGGCGGACGTCACCGCGCACGTGGTGGAGATGCTCGCCGAGGTCGGCCGATCCGACGACACGCGCACCCGGCGCGGCATCGCCTGGCTGCTCGCCAACCAGGAGCCGGACGGCTCCTGGTTCGGCCGCTGGGGCACCAACTACATCTACGGGACGGGTTCGGTGGTCCCCGCGCTGACCGCCGCCGGGCTGCGCACCGGCCACCCGGCGATCCGGCGGGCGGTGCGCTGGCTGGAGGAGCGGCAGAACCCGGACGGCGGCTGGGGCGAGGACATGCGGTCCTACGAGGACCCGGAGCGCTGGGCCGGACGCGGGGAGTCCACCGCCTCGCAGACCGCGTGGGCGCTGATGGCGCTGCTCGCGGCAGGGGAGGGGCCGGACGGGGCGCGCAGCGCCGCGGTCGAACGGGGCGTGCGCTGGCTGGTGGACACCCAGCTGCCCGAGGGCACCTGGGACGAGCCGCACTTCACCGGTACCGGGTTCCCGTGGGACTTCTCGATCAACTACCACCTCTACCGGCTGGTGTTCCCGGTGACGGCCCTCGGCCGCTACCTGCACGGCAACCGGGTGCCCGGCGGCCAGCGATGAGGCGCCGCCCGCGGCCGGTCCGGTGGCGGACTCGGCCCGTGCCCCCGAGGATCGGGCCAAACGGCCGGATCGGAGGACTGGGATGAGGGCGAGTGCCTGCAAAGCCGCGGGGTGCGGCGCGCCGGGTGAGGTGTACTCCGGTCGGGGGCGGGGTCACCCGCGCGGTACCGCGCGCCCCCGGGGCGCCGCCTGCCTCGGCGCCTCGCGAAGCGGGGCCGTCCGATGAGGGGCGGGGCGCTGCTGGTGGTGTGCGCGCTGGGCCCCGAGGTGTGGGCGCTGCGCGGCGGGGACTGGGCCGAGGCACAGAGCGGGCCGCCGGTACTGGCCAGGACCGGGGTGGGACGCACCCGGGCCAGGCGGGTGGCGCGCGAGCTGCTCGCCCGGGACGGGTACGGCGCCCTGGTGGTGGCCGGCTTCGGCGCCGCCGTCGGACCGGGCGTGCGGCCGGCCGATGTGATCGTCGCCGACGCGGTACGCGACCCCGACGGCAACCACTACCCGCTGGACTCCGCCAAGCAGCTCGCCCGCGCCCTGCAGTCCCGCGGCCTCACCAGCCACACCGGGCTGCACCACACCGCCGACCACGTAGTGCGGGGAGCCGAGCGGCGGGCGCTGAACTCCCGGGGTGCACTGGCCGTGGACATGGAGGCGGCCGCGGTCCTGGCCGTCCGCGCCGAGCTGCGCCCCCACCTGCCCGCCGCGGTCCTGCGGGTGGTGGTGGACACCCCGGACCACGAACTGATCCGGCCGGGCACCCTACCGGCCGGGGTGCGGGCCTGGCGGACCCTACGCGCCGCCGTACCGGCTCTCATCGCCTGGCACCGCCAGGCAGCTGTCGCACTCGAAACCCAGCCCTCGACGCTCCCCCAGGAGGCGAGTTAGTCATGGCCATGCCGCTGCGCCAGTCCATCCGCATCAGCACCTACCTCATGCAGCAGAAGCTGAAGCGTCGGGAGAAGTTCCCGCTGATCGTGGAGCTGGAGCCGCTGTTCGCCTGCAACCTCGCCTGCGAGGGCTGCGGGAAGATCCAGCACCCCGCCGGGGTGCTCAAGCAGCGGATGCCGGTGGCGCAGGCGGTCGGGGCGGTGCTGGAGGCGGGGGCGCCGATGGTGTCCATCGCGGGCGGCGAGCCGCTGATGCACCCGCAGATCGACGAGATCGTCCGGCAGCTGATCGCCCGCCGCAAGTACGTGTTCCTGTGCACCAACGCGCTGCTGCTGCGCAAGAAGCTGGACAGGTTCAAGCCCTCGCCGTACTTCACCTTCACCGTGCACATCGACGGACTGCGTGAGCGGCACGACGCCTCGGTGGCCAAGGACGGCACCTTCGACGAGGCGGTGGAGGCGATCAGGGAGGCCAAGCGGCGCGGCTTCCGGGTCACCACCAACAGCACCTTCTTCAACACCGACACCCCGCAGACCGTGATCGAGGTACTGGACTACCTCAACGACGAACTGCGCGTCGACGAGATGATGATCTCCCCGGCCTACGCCTACGAGAAGGCCCCGGACCAGGAGCACTTCCTCGGCGTCGAGCAGACCAGAGAGCTGTTCCGCAAGGCCTTCGCCGGCGGCAACCGGCGCCGCTGGCGGCTCAACCACAGCCCGCTCTTCCTGGACTTCCTGGAGGGGCGGATCGACTTCCAGTGCACCGCCTGGGGCATCCCCAACTACTCGCTCTTCGGCTGGCAGCGCCCCTGCTACCTGATGTCGGACGGATACGTGCCCACCTACCGCGAGCTGATCGAGCAGACCGACTGGAGCAAGTACGGGCGGGGCAAGGACCCGCGCTGCGCGAACTGCATGGCGCACTGCGGGTACGAGCCGACCGCGGTGCTGGCCACCATGGGCTCGCTCAAGGAGTCGCTGCGCGCGGCCCGCGAGACCCTCGGCTCGTCCGGCACCGCGGCACGGTGACGGCATGTCGCTGCTGAGCGGGATCAGGGGACCCGCCGACCTCAGAGCCCTGGAGGCGGCCGAACTCCCGCTGCTGGCCGAGGAGATCAGGGACTTCCTGATCGCCGCGGTGACCAGGACCGGCGGCCACCTCGGCCCCAACCTCGGCGTGGTCGAGCTGACCATCGCGCTCCACCGGGTCTTCGACTCGCCGCACGACCGGATCCTCTGGGACACCGGTCACCAGGCGTATGTGCACAAGCTGCTCACCGGCCGGCAGGACTTCTCCCGGCTGCGCGCCAGGGACGGTCTGTCCGGCTACCCCTCGCGGGCCGAGTCCGAGCACGACCTGATCGAGAACTCGCACGCCTCCACCGCGCTCGGGTACGCCGACGGCCTCGCCAAGGCCGACCAACTGCTCGGCCGCACCGACCGCAGGAACGTCGCGGTGATCGGCGACGGCGCGCTGACCGGCGGCATGGCCTGGGAGGCGCTCAACAACATCGCCGAGGCCCGGGACCGCCCGTTGGTGATCGTGGTCAACGACAACGAGCGCTCCTACGCCCGCACCGTCGGTGGCCTCGCCCACCACCTGGCCACGCTGCGCACCACCCAGGGGTACGAGCGCTTCCTGGCCCTCGGCAAGGAGGCGCTGCAGCGCACCCCGCTGGTCGGGCAGCCGATCTTCGATGCGCTGCACGGCGCCAAGAAGGGCTTCAAGGACGCCTTCGCGCCGCAGGGGCTGTTCGAGGACCTGGGCCTGAAGTACCTGGGACCCATCGACGGGCACGACATCGGCGCCGTCGAGCAGGCACTGCGGCAGGCCAGGAACTTCGGCGGCCCGGTGATCGTGCACTGCCTCACCGTCAAGGGACGTGGCTACCGGCCCGCCGAACTGGACGAGGCGGACCGCTTCCACGCGGTCAACCCGATCGACCCGTACACCTGCCTGCCCGTCGCGTCCTCGGCCGGGATCTCCTGGACCTCCGTCTTCGGCGCGGAGCTGGTCGCGCTCGCCGCCGAGCGGCCCGAGCTGGTCGCGATCACGGCGGCGATGCTCCGGCCGGTCGGGCTGGCCAGGTTCGCGCAGACGTACCCGGAGCGGATCTTCGACGTCGGGATCGCCGAGCAGCACGCGGTGGCCAGCGCCGCCGGGCTGGCCACCGGTGGGCTGCACCCGGTGGTCGCGGTGTACGCCACCTTCCTGAACCGGGCCTTCGACCAGGTGCTGATGGATGTCGCGCTGCACCGGCTCGGGGTGACCTTCGTCCTCGACCGAGCGGGGGTCACCGGGAACGACGGGGCCTCGCACAACGGGGCGTGGGACATGTCCGTGCTGCAGGTGGTACCGGGCCTGCGGCTCGCCGCACCGCGCGACGCCGAGCAACTGCGCGCCCAGCTGCGCGAGGCGGTCGCGGTGGACGACGCGCCGACCGTGCTGCGCTTCCCCAAGGGTGACCTGCACCCAGCCGTCCCGGCCCTGGAACGGATCGGTGGGGTGGACGTACTGCAGCGGACCGGGCCCGAGCCGGAGATCCTGCTGGTCGCCGTCGGCGCGATGGCCCCTGCCTGCCTGGACGCCGCCGCACTGCTCGTCACCGAGGGCTTCACCGCGACGGTGGCGGACCCGCGCTGGGTCAAGCCGGTGGACCCGGTGCTGCTCGAACTCGCCGCCGCGCACCGGCTGGTGGTCACCGTCGAGGACAACGGCCGCTCTGGCGGCGTCGGTTCGGCGATCGCCCAGGCACTGCGCGACGCCGGTGTGGACACCCCGCTGCGCGACCTCGGCATCCTGCAGGAGTTCCTGGCGCACGCCGGGCGCGGCGAACTCCTGGAGGAGATCGGCCTCAGCGGCACCGGGGTGGCCGCGCAGACGGCCGCCTTCGCCAAGCAACTGCTGCGCACCCCGCCGGACCCGCCGATGAGAGGAGCGAACCAGCCCCATGCCGGCTGACCGCCTCGACCTCGCCGCGCTGATCGCCGAGCGCGGCCAGGAACGCTACGAGCTGTACGCCCGCTACCTCAACCCGCAGCTGCCCAGGATGCTGCACACACTCGGCTTCGACCGGTACTACGAGCGCGCCGAGGGGCCGTACTTCTACGACGCCGAGGGCAACGAGTACCTCGACATGCTGGCCGGGTTCGGCATCTTCGCGCTCGGGCGGCACCACCCGGTGGTCAGGGAGGCCGTTCAGCAGGTGATGGACCTGGACCTGCCGGACCTCACCCGCTTCGACTGCTCGCCGCTTCCCGGCCTGCTGGCCGAGCAACTGCTGTCGTTCGCACCGGAGTTGGACCGGGTCTTCTTCGGGAACAGCGGAACCGAGGCGGTGGAGACCGCGCTGAAGTTCGCCCGGTACGCCACCGGGCGACCCCGGGTGCTGTACTGCGAGCACGCCTTCCACGGCCTGACCACCGGATCGCTCTCGGTCAACGGTGAGAGCGGATTCCGCAGGGGCTTCGATCCGCTGCTGCCGGACACCGCGATCCCGCTGGGTGATCTCGGCGCGCTCGCCCGGGAGTTGAAGAAGGGCGATGTCGCGGCGCTGATCGTGGAGCCGATCCAGGGCAAGGGGGTGCACGCCGCTCCGCCCGGCTGGCTGCTCGCCGCCCGGCAACTGCTGCACGAGCACCGGGCGTTGCTGATCTGCGACGAGGTGCAGACCGGCATCGGCCGGACCGGCTCCTTCTTCGCGTACCAGGAGGAGGGGGTCGAGCCGGACCTGGTCTGTGCGGCCAAGGCGCTGTCGGGCGGGTACGTGCCGATCGGGGCGACGCTCGGGAAGGGCTGGATCTTCGAGAAGGTGTACTCCTCGATGGACCGGGTGCTGGTGCACTCCGCCAGCTTCGGCTCCAACGCCCAGGCGATGGCCGCCGCGCTGGCCACCCTCCATGTGATGCGGGAGGAGAAGGTGGTGGAGAACTCCCGGCGGATCGGCGAGCTGTTCCGGGAGCGGCTGGCGGCACTGGTGGACCGCTACGAGCTGCTGGCCGAGGTGCGGGGCCGGGGGCTGATGATCGGGATCGAGTTCGGGCGACCCAGGTCGCTGAAGCTGCGCACCGGCTGGACCGCACTGCAGGCGGCGCGCAAGGGCCTGTTCGCGCAGATGGTGGTGGTACCGCTGCTGCACCGGCACCGCATCCTCACCCAGGTGTCCGGTGACCATCTGGAGGTGATCAAACTGATCCCGCCGCTGATCATCACCGAGCGGGAGGTGGACCGTTTCGTCACGGCGTTCACCGAGGTGATGGACGAGGCGCACCGGGGCAGCGGCCTGATGTGGGACTTCGGACGGACGCTGGTCAAGCAGGCGGTCGGAAACCGGTAGGCCGGGGCGCCGCCCGGCGGGATGCCGGGGGCGCCGGAGGAGCTAGCGGGAGTTGGGGGCGGGGCAGAGGTTGGTCTGGACGGCGGTGAGGATCTTCCCGGCCTTGTCGGGGCCGAAGCCGTCGGGGTGCTTGGGGGAGGTGAAGTGCTGGTTGACCAGGTCGATCAGCTTCGCCCGGTCCTTGGGGAAGTTGTAGATCGCCTGGCACTGGCTCCGGGCGAGCTCCACGGCCTGGTCGGGGTGACCGGCGACGATGTCCGGGTCGATCGTGTCCAGGGCCGCCACCAGCTTCGTCACCACACCGGGGTCCGGCTTGGGCGGCAGGCCCGCGTCGCTGGGCGCGGCGGGCTTGGCCGGGGCGGCGGAGCCGGAGGCCGCATCGGAGCCGGACTGGCCCGGCCGTGCGGACGTACCGGCGGCCGGGGCGGCCGGCGAGGCGGCGGCGGACGAGGAGGCGGCGGGCGCGGCGGTGGTGGACGCGCTGCTGCTGCAGGCGGTCAGTGCGAGGGCCGCGACGGCGAGAGCCGGTGCCAGTGATCGGAGACGCATCGCGTCAGGATGGCATGTGTGCGGCGGAGGTGTGCGGGGTTGTGACGACCTTGTGACCTGCCGAATCAGGGCTGACGCCCGGTCACAGTTCGGTCCTGCGGCGGCGGACCACGACCCAGAGGTCGATCAGCGCGAGCAGGGTGAGGACGCCGCAGCACACGGCGAAGAAGGTGAGCGTGCCACTGCTCGGGGCGGCGGCGGAGGAGGTGTGGGCCGCCCAGAGGGCGAACACGGCGGTGAGCACGGCGAAGAACGGGGTGAAGGTGACGGACAGCAGGAAGCGCAGCTTGAGGTCGCTCCGAGCCGTAGCGGGCTCGGTGCCGCTGCGCCACTGCCGTGGGGTCTTCGCTGGACGCATAGCCGATCGCCTCCACCCCGCTCGGCCGCGGTGGCCGGTCTACGATTCCAGCGTACGTCCGGGGGCCGTGGCGACCGTGGGGAGAACGGCTGTGGACGAGCACGAGGAGCACGTGGGGTACGTCGGGTTGCCGGTGAAGGCGGCGCAGGACCTGGCGGCCGAGCGGGGCTGGGACGTCGTCCGGGTGCTGGCGCCCGGTGATCTGATCACCCTGGAGTACCGCGAGGGCAGGCTCAACCTCGCCGTCCGGGACGGGGTGGTCGAGCGCTGCTGGGCGGGCTGAGGGCCGGCCCGCGGCCGGGCGGGCGCCTGTGGTGTGCGCCGGGGCCTGGCGGAGCCGTCTGATCAGCCGCGAGTGCCCGGGGCGCGGCCTAGCCCCGTACTTCGCAGGTCACCGTTTCAGGTCTGTGGCCAGCGGGTTCGGGTGACTTCGATGCCGAGGAGTTCGAGGAGGTGGAGTTGGACG
>NZ_JBSFJU010000062.1:0-46184 GCF_053598215.1 Kitasatospora sp. NPDC001175
GGCGAGACCTCGTAGCCGTAGAGGCGGTCGAGGATGCGCCGGGTCTCCTGGGCGTCCACCAGGCGCTGGTTGAGCTCGCGCGGCCCGCCACCGGCACCGTTCGCGGGCTCCTCAGGGCCAGAGCAGCGTACGCGACCAGGCGCCGGCGACGGCTCCCACCTCGTTGCGGGTGTAGTGGACCCGGACGTGGCGGCGGGCGGAGTCGCCCTGCCAGAACTCGACCTCCGAGGCTCGCAGGACGTAGACCGTGTGGCCCGGGGCGACCGCCTTCGGGTCGGCCTCGAGCAGCAGCTCGGCCTCCTGGGCGGCGCTGTCGTAGGCCTCGAAGGAGCTGAGCGGCTCGCTCTGGTGCCCGACCAGGCAGGCCAGTCGGGACCACGGAGAGCGGCCCAGGAAGTCGAGTGCCGAATCCTCCGGTGACGCAGCCTCCACCATGCCGCGGACGCGGACCTGACGGCCCAGGAGCGGCCAGTACACCGTGAGCGCGGCCCGGGGGCGGGCGGCCAGCTGGCGCCCCTTCGGACTGTCCGCATCGGCCGCGAACACCCAGCCCGCGCCCGTCACGTCGACGTCCCGCAGTGCCAGTACCCGGGCGTCCGGGCACCCGTCGGTGTCCACCGTGGAGAGTGTGACCACCTGCGGATCCGGCACCCCGGCCTCGAACGCCCCGGTCAGCCACTCGCCGAAGAGCTCGGCCGGGTTGGTGGGCAGCCCGTCGACCGCGAAGCCGGGAAGCTCGCGGGCCATCGGCGGATGCTCCAGCAGCAGCTGCGCCAGTGCGCTGCGATCCTTGGCCTTCGCCTGCTCCGTCACCGTGACTCCCGTCCAGAAATCGTGCCGGCCCCGCGCCGACCGGCGCCAGGCTGCTCGGTCACACCCGGTCATGCCCCGTCAGGCCCGATCGCGCCGGGCCGACCGGAAGGTCAATCCCAGGTATGTACCAGGTCAAGGCTCACCCTACCCGTCGCCGGCCGTGTGCAGGGCCGCAGCCTGGAAGTCGTGCGGCGCGGGCGTGAGGGCGGGGCGCCGGGGGTGGTCGGAGCCGTGCCGCCGGCGGGTCGATTGTGTGCGGATCGAATGTCTTCCGGGGCCCGTCCGCATCCCCGGCTGCCGGCGGACAGCCGGGCCCTCGCCCTTGTGGCCGACCGGTCGTTCGTGTCCCGCGGGCGTCGGCTATCCTCCGTGCGAGGTGTTCACGGGGGGAGCGTGCGGGGGTATGGGGAAGAAACTGCCGGAAGAGCCCGGGGAGCCGGTCGGCGAGATCATGCTGGACCTGGAGCCGGGCATGGAGCCGAGCTTGGAGGTCCTGGCGGGTTCCCCGGTCCGGGAAGACGAACCGGAGCCCTATCGCGGCGGCCTGACGAGACGTCAGTTACTTCTCGGAGCGGGTGCACTGGCTCTGGTCGGCGGAGTCTGGTGGCTGAACGACGGTGCCCCGGCCGCCCCGGTGAAGTCCGCCGACCCCACTGCCCCGGCCGTCCCTCCCGGGTCCCGTCCGCTCTGGGTGCACCGCGGTGTCGCCGCGTCGAAGGTCGACCGGATCCCCGGCTCCGCCGTGCTGCCCCTCTTCGTGGCCGATGACGAACTGCTGGTGCTGGACCCGGCCACCGGGGCGGAGCGCCGCCGGATCGACCTGTCCGAGGGCGAACCCACCCCGACGCCCGGAGAGCCGTCGCCGCCGCCCGGCCTGAACCCGCCGATGGTGGTGGGCGAGCGGATCTTCGATGCCCGCAGTGGCCGGATCAGGAGCTTCCACCTCACCGACCCGGCCGCCGACTGGCAGCTGCCCTGCCCACCGGAGCTCGGCGACCCCGGGACGGTGCGGCTGCAGGACTGCGTCGACGGAGTGCTGTACGGGATGGCCTGGCAGCGGCGGCGGGTCGACGGAACGGCCCTGTTCGGGCTGTCCTCGGACACCGGCCGGACGCTCTGGAGTCACCGGCTTCCCCAGGGGACCTGGTACGAGCGGTTCTTCCCGATCGCCGGAGGCCGGCTGCTGGCCTACGGCGGGCAGGGTGAACTGTCGCTGCTGAAGTCCGGGGACACCTCGCGGTCGTGGTCGGTCCAGACCGGTGCGGACGCCTACCTGGCGGGGCTCGGGCCCGAACACGTCTACACGTCCAGCCAGTTGGGCGGAGTCCAGGCGATCCGGCTCGCGGACGGTGGCGCGGCCTGGACGATCACACCCGAGCAGGGCGACTCCTGGCGTTACCTCGGAGCGGCCCCCGCCGACGGCGACATCCTGCTGCTGCGCGACGACGGCCGGATCGACCGCCACGACCCGGCCGACGGCAAGCGGAAGTGGTCCGCGAGGGTGCCGTTCCGCCTCGACCCGCGCAGCGACCCGCTCCTGGTGGGCGACACCCTCTACGTCCCCGGTCCGGCCGACCTCGGCGTCTGCGCGCTGGACGTCCGCACCGGGCAACTGCGCTGGCAGTTCCGTGACTCCGGCCCGGGCGTGCAGGTCTGGCACCTGGGCACCGACGGCAGCCGCCTCTTCGCCGGCCACGATGCCCAGCTGTTCGGACTGCCGCTCTGAGGTGGCGTCAGCTCCGCGAGGCGGCGGCCGCCTGCTTGATCGCCTCCCGGATGCGGAAGTAGGTGCCGCAGCGGCAGACGTTCTCGATCCGGTCGATGTCGGCGTCGGTCGGCTCGGGGTTGCGGCGCAGCAGGGCGACGGCGGTCATGATCTGCCCGGGCTGGCAGAAGCCGCACTGGGCCACGTCGTTGTCCAGCCAGGCCTGCTGCACGGGGTGCAGCCGGTCGCCGTCCGCGAGGCCCTCGATGGTGGTCACCTGCCGCCCCGCGCAGTCCTGGACCGGGACCATGCAGGGCTGGATCTCCGCGCCGTCCAGATGGCTGGTGCAGGCGCGGCAGACACCCACCCCACAGCCGTACTTGGGGCCGGTGACGCCCAGCTTGTCGCGCAGCACCCAGAGCAGCGGCATGTCGGCCGGTGCGTCGACGGTGACGGACTGGCCGTTGAGAACGAACTGGTAGCTCGGCATGGTGTGTCGGATGTTCCTCGGGAGGGTCAGAAGTCGATCGGGAAGCTGCGGGGCGAGGTCCCGGTGGCGCGGGCCCAGGCGTTGGCGACGGCCGCCGCGGCGGCTGGTACGCCGAGTTCGCCCGCGCCGCCCGGCGGTCCGCTCGGCGGCATCAGGTGCACCGCGAACTCGGGCGGGCTGTGCCGCTGGCGGGCGTACCTGAAGTCGGCGTAACTCCCCTCGCGCACCGCCCCGCTGTCGATGTGCACACCGGCCTGCAGGGTGACCGAGATGCCGTCCATCAGCGCGCCCATCAGCTGGGCCTCCAGACCGCGCGGGTTGATCGCCCGACCGACGTCGGCGACGGCGACCGCCTTGGTGACCCGCGGCGCGGTCCGGTCGGTGGCGTCCAGCTCGACCAGGTAGGCGACGCTGGAGCGGTGTTCGGCGTGGAAGGCGACGCCCTGGGCGTGCCCGGCCGGCATCGGCCGGCCCCAACCGCCCTCCTGGACGAGCCGGTCCAGCACGGCCCGGGCGGCCGGGTCGGACAGCCGGCTGCGGCGGAAGGCCACCGGGTCCTGGCCCAGGGTGCGGGCCAGCTCGTCCATCATGACCTCGTCGGCGACCCGGACCAGGCCGGAGTAGACCGAGCGCCAGCTGCCGGTGTGCATCTCCAGCGGCACTTCGGCCAGCGACTGGCTGCTCAGCCCGAGGTCGTAGGGCAGCCTCTCGGTGAGCAGGAAGAACGCCTGCGAGAGGGTGATCCCGGCGACCGACAGGTCGAAGGCGGCGGCGGTGAGCGCCTCGCCGAGGCCGTGCCGGAAGTCGGTCCGCACGGTGGCGACCCGGTGTTCGTAGCCGACCACCTTGCCGAGTGCGTGGGTGGCCCGGATCCGGTGGTGGCTGGCCGGGCGCATCCGGCCGTGCCGCACGTCGTCGTTCCTGGTCCACATCAGCTTCACCGGCCGCCCGGCCGCCTTGGAGATCTGGGCGGCCTCGAGACCGGCGTCGAAGAACAGCCGCCGCCCGAACGAGCCGCCGCCGCGCACCACCTGGAGCGTGACGGCGGAGACTGGCAGGCCGAGGTCGGCGGCGATGGTCTGCTGGGCGACGATCGGCGCCTGTGCGCCGAACCACAGCTCGGCCCGGTCCGCGCGGACGTCCGCGACGGCGGTCAGCACCTCCATCGGCGCATGGCTGACGAAGGCGAAGTCGAACTCGGCGTCCAGGTGCCGGGTGAGCAACGGCGGCAGTACGAAGGGCGGTTGGGCGTCGCGCAGCTTGCGGCGGATGTCCTCGTCGGACAGCGCGGCCAGCGGTCCGGGGTTCCAGTCGATGCTGAGCCCGGCCTTGGCCTTCATGGCCTGGTCGAAGGTCTCGGCCAGCACGGCGATGCCGCTGGGAATCCGCACCACGCCGATCACCCCCGGCATGGCGAGCGCGGCGGTGGCGTCGTACGAGCGGACCGTGCCGTTGATGGTCGGCGGCCGGGAGACCACGGTCGGCACCGCACCGGGGACGTCCAGGTCGCCGGCGTACTTGGCCTTCCCGGTGACGATGTCGCGGGCGTCGATCCGGCCGGTGGCCCGGCCGACCAGCTGCTGCTGCTCGACGGGCTTGGTCACGGCCGGCACGGCGGGCACCAGCACGGCGGCGGCGTCGACGGCGAGTGAGGCGTACGAGGCGCTGCGGCCGTCCGGTGCCAGCACGGTGCTGTCCTGGGTCCGCAGCGAACCGGCGGCCAGCGACCACCGGCGGGCGGCCGCGGTGACCAGCCTGGCTCGGGCCGCCGCGGCGGCGACCCGTACCGGGTCGTAGAGCGAGCGGACCGAGTTGGAGGCGCCGGTCAGCTGGTTGAACAGCAGCTCGGGCCGGGCGGGCGCGAGCGGGACGTCCACATCGCCGAGCCTGGCGTCGAGTTCGTCCGCCACCAGCATCGCCATCGCGGTGGTCAGCCCCTGGCCGACCTCGAGGCGGGGGAGCTGGAGCACGACACGGCCGGCCGCGGTGACCTCCAGGACCAGCAGATGTGAGGTCGGCAGCCCGGCCAGGATCAGGGCGTCGCCGAGGTCGAGAACGTCGGGGATGCCGGGCAGCGCCTCGGCCGGCTCGCCGTCCAGGGCGAGCTGGGTGCCCACCGCGAGCGCGGGCGCGGCGACCAGGTAGGTGAGGAAGCGCCGGCGGCCGATGCTCCGGGGGGTGGTCGGCGTACTGATGGGAGAGTCCCTTCCCGGGTGGACTGCCGGGCGCGGCCCGGGAGGACGGAGCGGGTCGAGCATAGGGAGGCGCGGATCGAAAGGTCAACGACGCAGACCGCTCCCCGCCAACTCGCCTTCTCTGCAGTGCTGGTGACCACTCCAGCCCTGACGGTCCGTCGGAGAACGGATGTCGGAGTGGCACTCGTCGGGCCCGTGCGACGCGCTCTCGGTGACCCGGCTGACGGCGCGCCACGGGAGCAGCCGGCAGGTAACGGAGTACCCGGGTTCCGCCGATGCTGGAAGAAGCGGATCCGACCCATGGGAGAGGCAGGACGTCATGACACTGCGCTGGCTGATCACGGGATGCTCGTCGGGGCTGGGGCTGGCCCTCGCCCGGGCCGCGGCGGATGCCGGGCACCGCGTCCTGGCCACCGCCCGCAGGCCGTCCGCCCTCGACCCTTTGGCGGCGGCCCATCCGGCCCGGGTGGTCGCGGCCCGGCTCGACGTCCGCGACGCGGACCAGTGCGCGGCTGCCGTCCGGCTGGCCGTGGACGGCTTCGGCGGGCTCGACGTCCTGGTCAACAACGCCGGCTGCGGCCTGTTCGGCACGGTCGAGGAGACCTCGGACGAGGAACTGCGCGACCAGCTGGAGGCCCTGGTGGTCGGGCCCTGGCGGCTGGCGCGGCTGGTAATGCCGCTGATGCGGGCCCAGGGCTCGGGCCACATCCTCAACGTCTCGTCGATCGCCGGCCGGACGGGCTTCCCCGGACTCGCCGGCTACATCACCGCCAAGCACGCCCTGGAGGGCCTCACCCAGGCACTCGCCACCGAGGCGGCCCCGTTCGGCATCCGGGTCACCGCCCTGGAGCCCGGCCCGTTCACCACCTCCTTCGGGGCCAAGGCCGCCGAGACCCGGGCCCGGATCCCTGCGTACGAGGAGATCACCCGCCAGACCCGCGAGGGAGTCCAGGGACTGGCCGACGACCCCTCCCTCGGGCGCCCGGCGGAGTTCGCCGAGTTGGTCCTGCGTGTGGTGGCCGCCCCGCCGGCCGACACCCCCGTCCGCATCCCCGTGGGCGGACCGGCCCACGCGACCATCGCCGCCGTGGAGGACGCCGCCCGACAGGAGCTCCGCCAGGCCCGGGCGCTCTCGACCACCTGACCCACCGACCGATCAGGTCGCCCCGCTGCCCCGGCGGCCCGGGCAGCGGGGGCGAGGTCCCGGTTGACACCCCGAGGGGCCGGGCGGCCAGAGAGAAGGTGCGCCAAGGTGTCCGACGGGCTGGTCGAGGAGTCCGGCACCGCCATCGACCAGGGCATCGACCGCCTGAGGGTCTCGCTCGCCCACTGCACCGTCCCCGAATGCCTGGACATCCTCGACGATCGCCTCCCCGGCGCCGCCCGCCACTCGGCCCACCGCGCCGACGACGTCGCCCTGCTCCTCACCGCCCGGCCCACAGGCCCGGCGGCGGACGCACGCGCGGGGCTGCCCGGCCGCCCACGCCCAGAGGCGTGACTTTCGTCGTGCGCGAGCGCGACCAAAGACAACGGCGCAGGTCGGCCCGTCCGATTACGCTCGCCCGGGTGGCGAAGACAGCAGAACTCCGGACAGCGGCACGCAAGCGTGCCCTCCCCGGCCCCTGGGGCAGACGCGAGTACCTCCGCGAGGGTACGGCCGCACTCCTGGTCGCGGTCCTCAGCGGCATCATCTCGCTGGCCGACCCGATGAACCCGCTCGGCGCGATCGCCGTCGGCCTCGCCGCCGCCGCGCTCTACCTGCTGCGCCGCGGACTCCCACTGACGGTCCTGCTGCTGACCGCGGTCGGCCTCGGCGCCTTCGGCGGCTGCATCCCGATACTGGCCGCCGCGAGCTGGTCGGCCGGCTACCGGATGGCCCGGGCCTGGGCGCTCACGGCGGCCTGCGCGTCCGTCCTGGTGCTGAGCACCGCGGTCTCACTCCGCTACAACCTCGACGGGATCCCGCCCAGGGGACTGATCGGGATCAACCTGGCGGTGTTCCTGCTGTTCGTGGTCCTGCCGGCCGTCTTCGGCCGCTACCGCGCGCAGCGCCGCACCCTGCTCAGCACCCTGCAGGAGCGCAACGACCAGCTGCTGCGCGAACGCGCCATGATCGCCCACCAGGCCAGACTGCGCGAACGCCAGCGGATCGCCCAGGACATGCACGACAGCCTCGGCCACCAGCTCGCGCTCATCTCCGTGCACACCGGTGCACTGGAGGTGGACCGCGGCCTGACGGACCGGCAGCGCGAGGCGGTGGCCGTGCTGCGCCAGGCCGCCGTGACCGCGATGCGCGAGCTGCGGGAGACGGTCGGCCTGTTGCGGGACGAGAACACGGTCGGGCTGGCCGGGTCGAGGGGCGCAGCGGGTACGGCGGGGGACACCGGGGCGGCCGGCGGGGTGGAGACGATCGAGCGGCTCACCGACGCCTCCCGGGCCGCCGGAACCGCCGTACGGGTGACCCGCTCCGGCGAGATCCGCCCGCTCGCCGCCGCCACCGGGCACGCCGCGTACCGGATCGTCCAGGAGGCCCTGACCAACGCGCACAAGCACGCCCCGAGCGCACCGATCGAGGTCGCCCTGCGCTACGAGCCGGACGCGTTGCTGGTCGAGGTGGTCAACGGCGCCTCGGCCGCAACCGCACCGGGACCGGTGGTCAGCGGCGGCCAGGGCCTGACCGGGCTGCGCGAACGCGCCCGGCTGCTCGGCGGCATGGTGCACAGCGGGCCCACCCCCGAGGGCGGCTTCCGGCTCGCCGGAGTGCTGCCGTACGAGGGGGCCGGCCGCCCGCCCGCGGACGACCCCGACCTGCCGGAGGCGCCGCCGCCGGCTCCGCCGGTGCGGCGCAGCCCGGCGCTCGGCTGCGCGGTGGTGGTGGGCCTGGCGTGTCTCGCCTTCCTGGGCCTGCTCGGCTTCGGCGGCTACGTGCTGGTCGAGGAGACCGACAACGCGACGCTGGACCGCGACGTCTACGACGCGGTTCAGGTGGGCCAGCCGGAGAGCGCGGTGAAGGACAAGCTGCCCTCCGGCAGCGACTTCCTCACCAGCGGGTACCGGCAGAAGGGGCCCGACGTCCCGGCCGGGGCGTCCTGCCTCTGGTTCAGCGCGGAGCAGCGGAGCGACGAGCCGGCGGGCGACTACGCCAGCCGGCTCTGCTTCCGCGACGGCGTGCTGATCGAAAAGGTGCACTACCGTGCCTAGGTGCAGCCAGCAGATCAGCGCATGCGTCCGGGAGGCCAACCAGTGATCCGAGTCCTCGTCGCCGACGACGAGCCGCTCATCCGCGCCGGGATCCGGCTCATCCTCACCTCCGCCGACGACATCGACGTGGTGGCGGAGGCGGCCGACGGCCGTGAGGCGTTGGAGCTGGCGCGGGCGCACGTGGTGGATGTGGTGCTGCTGGACATCCAGATGCCGGTGATGGACGGTCTCACCGCGCTCGCCGAGCTGCCGAGGGTGGCACCGGGGGCGCGGGCGCTGATCCTGACCACCTTCGGTGAGCGGGAGAACGTGCTGCGGGCGATCACCGCGGGAGGCGCAGGCTTCCTGCTCAAGGACACCGCGCCCGGCGAACTGATCCAGGCGGTTCGGGCGGCGGCCAGCGGTCATGCCTTCCTGTCGCCCGCCGCCACCCGACACATCGTCGACAGCCTCGCGGCCGGCCCGGCCGTCGCCCGCGGTGAGGCGGCCCGGCGGCGGCTGGCCGCGCTCTCGGCGCGCGAGCGCGAGGTGCTGGAACTGCTCGGTGAGGGCCTCTCGAACGCGGACGTGGGCGCCCGGCTGCACATGAGCGAGGGCACGGTGAAGACGTACGTGAGCCGGATCCTGGCCAAGCTGGAGTGCGAGAACCGGGTGCAGGCGGCACTGCTCGCCCGGGACGCCGCGCTCTGACGGACCCGCGGGCGGGAGGTCTCACGCTGACTGCCGCTCGGGCCCCGCGCTCAGTGCCAGTAGGTCTGGGCGCCGGCCCGGCTCTGGTGCCAGGCCCAGACGGCCAGTGCGGTCACCAGCACCAGCAGGAGCAGCAGGGCCAGGAAACCCGCCAGCCCGGTCCGGCCGGACGGCTCACCGGGCGCGGCCATGAGCCGGGGAGCCACCCGCCGTACGTCGTCGGCGTGGTACCGGACCACGGTGTGCGAGCCCCAGACGCTGTCGGCGGTGTCGGTACGGAACCGCACCCCGTTGGCCACCGCCGTCTCGTGCACCGGACCGACCCCCGGCCACAGCGTGCGCACCTGCGGCACCGTGAGCCAGCTGATCTCCTCGCCGTCCACACCCAGTCCCCTCCGCGCCCGGTCGCCCCTCGGACCGACGGGCAGCAGGGCCCACGGTGTCGCGTGCCGACAGCTCTCGCCCTCTCCCCGTGCCCGCCGTCGGGTGGGGGCGCCCGTGCCCCAGCCTTCGGCCGGGGGCGGGACCGTCCGTGCCCGCCATCGTGCGGCGCCGCCCCCAGCCGTCGGGCTGAGGGCGAGGGGCCCTCGGACGCACATCCCTCGTCGCGCGCAGCGCCGCTGCGCTCTCTTCCCCCAGCCTGGCGACTTGGGGGTCCCCCCGGCCGAAGGCTGGGGGACGGGTGCCCCGCACGATGCACGCCCGGACGCGGCTCTCGGCGCATCCTCGGTCTTCGGCCGGGAGGTGCCCTTTCCTCTCTTCACGCTCCCCGCTGCCGGGCGGTCTCATCATCACAGGCCCGGCGCACTTCACCGTCAAGGGGGCGCGGAATCAAATCCTGGCGCCCCGACCACGGTCGACGGGCCGCTCACGCCCCCAAGTAGCCCTGCCTGACGGGCAGCCGTCCGTGATGTGCGTACACGATGAGGAGGACGTCCAAGGCCGGTCCGGCCGACAGGACCCTCGGGAGTGCGGATGGCTGAGCGATCGGAACAGGGCCCCGGGTGGGGACTGACGGGTGAACTGTTCGCGGAGTTCACCGGCACCATGATCCTCATCCTGTTCGGTGTGGGCGTGGTGGCGCAGGTGCTCGCGGCGGGCCTCGGCGACCATGACAGCATCGCCTGGGCCTGGGGGCTCGGTGTCACCCTCGGCGTCTACGTCGCGGCCCGGATGAGCGGCGGCCATCTCAACCCCGCGGTCACCGTGGCACTGGCGGCCTTCAAGGGCTTCCCGTGGGCGAAGGTCGGCCCCTACGCCGTGGCGCAGACCGCGGGCGCGTTCGTAGCGGCCCTGGTGGTGCGGTGGAACTACACCGAGGTGCTGGCCAAGTTCGACCCGAATCACTCGATCAAGAGCCAGGGCGTCTTCTCCACCCTCCCCGGCAACGGGGGCTTCCCGGTGAGCGAGCTGGGCGCGCTGCGCGACCAGGTGATCGGGACGGCGATCCTGGTGCTGCTGGTCTTCGCGGTCACCGATGTGCTCAACAGCCCGCCACGGGCCAACCTCGGCCCCTTCATCGTGGGGCTGATCGTGGTCGCGATCGGTATGGCCTTCGGTACCAACGCCGGGTACGCCATCAACCCGGCCCGCGACTTCGGCCCCCGGCTGGCCAGCTACCTCACCGGCTACGGCCATGCCTGGCGGGACCAGTACGGGAACCTCTACTTCTGGGTGCCGATCGTCGGCCCGCTGGTCGGCGGTGTCGTCGGCGGTGCCCTCTACAAGATCCTGATCGGCGACTTCCTGGTCAGGGGTGGTGAACAGGAGGTCGGCCGCACCCCCGCCCCGGACACCGCCGAGTAGGTCCCGCGAACGCTTGGCCTCACCGGGCGGCTCGCCCGAGGAGCGCGAGGAAGCGTGCGCTGCCGTACCGGAGCCCCACAGAACCTGGAGCTCCAAGGCTTCATGCAGGAGCGGCTCACCAAGCACTGGAGCCTTGAGCAGATCGCCCAGATACCTCGCCGGCAGTTCCCCGACGGGCCAGAGATGCAGGTGGTCCACGAGACGATCTACCAGGCCCTCCACGGCGATCTCGTTGCCCTGGTCCCATGCGAGGGACCGGGGGAGTCCGATGGTCTCGGCTTGGCGTCAGGCGCGGTTGCAGTTGCTCGGGCAAGCGGTTGGGGTGGAGGGCATGTTGGTCCTCGCGGGTGGCGCGGGGTGATCAACGCCCAGTGCCACACCGGGACTTGTAGTTCGCCGTGAACGCGAAGCAGCCCCGCGCTCGGGGGAAACGCGGGACCGCCGATCCCAGTGCTGCCCAGCGGTGGCTCCGGGTGCCTTCGACTGCCGGACAGCACAGGCCGGACGCGGACCGGCACCGGAGGCGGTGGAGGTCCGACTTCCACTGGACGTCTCCGAGGCCGATCACGGTCGTTCGGTCAGACGGTGGCCGTCGCCCTTATGCGACGTACACGCTCTTACCGGCCGACTCGGTCGCCGTGCCGCCTGGCGGGACCACCGCGAGAACATTTCCGGAGCATTTGGCGCCCTCGTAGACGAGGACGTACGCGGTCGTCCGGTTCTCCATGGGCTGCGACCCGAGTGCCTGGTTGACGCAGACGCTCGGATTGTTGACGACCCGATCGTTACTGAAGAAGAGGAGCTGCCCGTGGGCGGCGTAGGCGGAGGTGGGTACGGCGAGGGCCAGCGTGCTGGTGGTGGCGAGAGCGGCGAGCAGGGTTGCGACGCGTCGCACGGGTGACTCCCGGGGGTGGGGTGCGGATGGGGGTTCCTGTCGCCGACAAGGTAACCGAATGATCGCTAGGCGTAACCGGCCGCCTGTGTGGTTCACCCGGAACGTCCAGCACCAGCCCCGCGGGGCCGCGCACGAACGGCCAGATCACACACGCCGTGATCACTGGAGAGCCGGATGACAGGGAAACCGTCATTTCACTCGGCGGGAGGCCGCGCGGAAAAGGACCTGCCACGAGCAGGCACCTCGCCGCGCGGCCGACCCAACCGTATGGCTCCACCAGTTCAAGCGCCTGCGGGTCCGCTGCGAGGTGCGCGCCGACCTCCACCAAGGCCTGCTTCAACTCGCTTGCGGCATCATCTGCTTGAGACGACTCGGAGCCTCATTCCGAAACGATCAGTAAGGCTGTCCGAGGTAGTGGTGAGCCGTCCGGGTTATGGCGACGGGTCCGGCTTGCGTGCGTGGTCCGAACACCAGAAGGTGCGTCGGTAGGCAGTGGGAGTGGTGTCGAGTGCGCGGCGGAAGTGCAGGCGCAGGTTGGCGGCTGTGCCCAGTCCGCAGTCGCGTGCCACCCGGTCCACCGGGTGGTTCGTGGTTTCCAGTAGTTCCCGTGCCCGGCCGATTCGGGCGCTGAGCAGCCACCGCAGCGGGGTCGTGCCGGTCTCCTCGGCGAACCGGCGGATGAAGGTGCGCTGCGACAGGCCGGCGTGGCGGGCGAGCACCGGCAGGGTGAGTGGCTCCTCGAGTCGTTGCAGGGCCCATCCCCGGGTGGTGGAGAGCGAGGCCTCGCCAGTTACTGCGACCGGAGCGGGTACGTACTGCGCCTGCCCGCCGTCTCGGTGCGGGGCGGCGACCAAGCCGCGGGCGATCTGGTTGGCCACCACCGCCCCGAGGTCGCGGCGCACGATGTGCAGGCAGAGGTCGATGCCGCAGCAGACCCCGGCCGAGGTGAGCACGTCACCCTCGTCGACGTACAAGACGTCGCGGTCGACCGTGATGGCGGGGAAATCTCGTTCGAGCTCCTCGATGTGCTTCCAGTGGGTCGTGGCGTGCAGGCCGTCCAGCACGCCCGCCGCGGCCAGCGCGAAGGCTCCCGTGCAGATGGACACCACGCGCCGACCACGGTCGCGGGCCTCGGCCAGCGCATCGAGTACGGCGTTCGGAAGCTGGAGGATCGGCTCGAACCCCGGAACGATCACCGTGTCGGCGACGCGTACCTGCTCCAATTCCCCACCGGCGATCAGTGCGAAGCCCGCGCTGGTGGTCACCTTCGCGTCGAGCGCGCACACGGTCATCTCGTACGGGGTCTCCGGTCGGGCGTTGAAGATCTGCGTCGGGATCGCCAGATCGAGCGGGGTGACCCCGTCCAGCGCCAGGACTGCGACTCGGTGAACTGCCATGGCAGGATCCTATCGAAGTCGGGTAATTTTGCCTCTCGCCAGGTCAGGGCGGTCGCGGCCACTCTGAAGTCATGAACGGATCTACCCGCGAGGTGACCACGGACCTGATCACGCTGCCCGGCACACCACTTGCCGACGCCGTCGTGAATCTCGTCCGGACGGTGCAAACGCCCTCCGTGTTCAACCACAGCGTCCGCAGCTACCTGTTCGCCAGGTTGGTGGCCGGCCGCCTCGACCTGGCCGTCGGCCGTGACTACGACGACAGCCTGCTGTTCGCCGCCTGCGTGATGCATGACCTCGGCGTCGCGTCGGACGGCGCGCACTGTCAGCGTTTCGAGGTCGAGGGCGCCGACCGGGCCGCCGAGTTCCTCGTCGGGCGCGGAGTTTCCGCGGCTGACGCCGATGAGGTCTGGCAGGCCATCGCCCTGCACACCTCCCCAGGCATCGCGGAACGGCGCGGCACGTTGTGCGTGCTCGTCCGCGAAGGCGTCGCACTCGACTTCGGCGGCCCGCTGGGCACCGGTCACGTCGAAGCCGTCACCGACGAGCAGGCCGACGCGGTGCATGCCGCCTACCCGAGACTGGAGATGATCCGCTCACTCACCGACGCGATCGTCGCGCAAGCCGCTGAGAACCCGAAGAACGCACCCCGCTACACGATTCCCGGTGAATTCCTCCGAGAACGTGAGACCTTCGGCCGGACCCGACTGGAGCACGCCTGTCGTTCGTCCCGCTGGGGCAGCTGACGTCACGGATCCCACGACCAGTCAACAGAGAGAGGGAAGCACTGCCATGACCATACACACCGTCGAGGTCCCCGAGGACTCCGAAGTCTTCGGAGAGACCAGCGGCGCCTTCGCCCGCTTCGGCTATTCCGCCGCGGTCCGTGCGCACGGTCTGCTCTTCATCGCCGGAACCATCGGCCGCCGTGCCGACGGAACCATCGCGGACACCATCGAAGAGCAGACCGAGCTCGCCATCCGGCGCATCGAGGAGATCCTCCGGTTGGAGAACCTCGACCTGTCCGCCCTCGTGGACGTGACCAGCTACCACGTGGACATCCATCGGCACATGCCCGGCTTCCTCGAAGCCAAGCAGCGCCTCATCAAAGCCCCTTTCCCGACCTGGTCGCTGATTGGTGTCAGCGCCCTCGCCAGTCCGGGGCTGCTCGTCGAAATTCGCGCCACTGCCGCCTATTCCGACGCATCTCGGTAGACCGCCGCTCCTGGGCCGCCCCCCGGCTCAGGAGCGCCCCACCACCGACCTGAGGTCCCATCCCCGGCCCCTGCCGTCTTCGGAGCAGGCGGTCCACGCCCCGGACCGACGAAGGGCTCCCGAGCAGCCCCGGAGGGGGTTCAGGAAAAGGCTCCTGCCTTGCCGTCCTATCCAGTCCGTCGGGGCTTGGCGCCGACCTTGTGGTGGCGAACGCGCCCCTGCCGATCCCGTCACACGACACAGTCGTCCCCAACGGCCTTCGCTCCGATCATCCACCCCTAGCCCGAGTGCATGATCAAGCGGAGGCCGCCCCGTGTCCGGCGAACCCTCGTGTGAGTGATCAGGTTCGAGGCGCTGTTCGAGGCCGCTGGATACTGACCTCGGGGCTTGAAAGTGACGGCGGTGGCAGATCTTGGGAACGGCTGCGCCGGTCACTGCGACGGTCCGCCGGTAGAACGCGCCGATCCATCACCCCGAAGCGCCGAAGTCAGTAGCGGACGGGCATGCTGCGCGCGGGCCGCCGACAAAGGTCGCGCGCAGCTGCGAGGACTCCTTGGTGAACGCGACCTTCGTGCTACCTGCCGCAGCGGGGGGGGGGGGGGGTAGAGTCCGGCCTGCGGGGCAGCGGTCAGGCGGCAGGTCACTGGTCGGCCTCAGTGGGCATCCAGGCGGCGGCCCGTTCCAGCAGTCGGTGGACGTCGTGCCGTGTCGTGGCCAGAAGGTCGTTACCAGTCGTGTCATGGTGCGCGGTGGTGCTCGCACCTCAACATGGGGTGCGGGCACCATGACGGGCCATCAGCCGCGCTGCTGCTCCCAAGGCCACTTCGCATCGCGTCCGGCGTCCAGCAGCGGGATCAGCGAGAACGCCGCGTCCGTGAGGCCACCCAGGGTGTGGCGGTTCCCGCTCCCGGACGGCATCGCGCCGGGCTTGTAACCAGCCATGTTCCACATGTAGACTGGCACGCGCGCGGGGATCAGGTCGTCGATGCGGGTCTCCGGCATACCGCCCCAGTGACCGTGGCAGTTCGACGGCAGCCAGCCGGGCCGGGTCTGCTCGTCGGTGACGATGACGACCCGGTCGTGATCCCGGTAGTGCTCCTTGACCGCGGACGGGATGTCAGTGCCGTCGATACGGCCGAACTGCTCGATGAGGCGCAGCACGCTGCCGCCCCTAGGAACATCGATGCAGTTGCTGTGCATTCCGAATTCGACCAGCGTCGGGTCTGCCGCCCGGGCAGCGAGCGCTGCGCCGAACACCGCGGCCTGCTCGGCGAGCGGGATGTCGGACTTGTTCGGCGTCGAGAACCCGTAGCCGGGGAACATCGATGGCGACCGGTCGACCAGGATGAGCGTCCGGCCCGGCAGGGACGGCACATTTGCGAGGGAGTGCGCGAGGGCCTTCTCCAGGGCGTGCCCCCAGCGCAGCGAGTGGGTGTGCTTGTACGCGGCCCAGAAGCGGAACGGGAACAGCCTGGACTTCGCGACGGCCTCCGGCGCCGCGAGGGTCGCCGCGACTTGCTCGGCGACCTCGTCGGACACGCCGGCCTGGTCGAAGTTCCGCAGGTTCCGCAGCAGTGCCGTGTAGCCCATGGACGGGATGACGGCCTGCCACGCAGCAGCGTCCATCGGGCCTTGAAGCCAGCCCGCCAGCGCTTCCCAGGTGAGCCCTGCCGCCGACAGTCGTTCGATGCCTCCGGGCTCGGTGACCACGGCGCGCCGCTCCGCGATCGGCAGCGCCAGCAGCTCGCGGTTGGCGGTCAGCAGCCGGTCCCGGTCCGGGGGCAGTGCGGTGTCGGGGTTGTGGCGGCGGTCCAGGGCGTACTTGAACAGGCCGCCCTGCCACGGCTTGTCGGCGTGCGGGGTGGCGTGAACGAGGTTGAGGACGTCGCCGAAGCGGTAGCCCTTGCTGTCGGTGTCGTACTTGAGTAGGGCCCTGCCGTTGTAGAGCCGCTGTACGGCGTCGGAGATGCCGCGCTTGACGGGCTTGGGCACGTTCCGGCCGTAGCGGCTGGTCCAGTAAGCGAGGAACTCACCAGGCTCGTCGGCGCGTTGAAGGACCGCGTCGACGACGAGCCGGTTCACGCCCTGCTGCGCGGGGCGCAGGACGAGATCGTCGGCCTTGGCGTCGAGCCGGGCCTTGACGAACTCGGCGGCGCCGACGAGCGATGCGGTTCGCATGTTGCCGTCCGTGCGCAGCCAGTGGAGCAGGTTGTAGGTCCACGCGGGGTCTTCGACGGCGAGTTGCCGGACGAGCTGCACGTAGCGGTCGTCGCGGTCGCCTGCCTTCTCGTAGAAGGTGTCGGTTCCGACCGTGTTCGAGACCGCGAGGAGGAAAAGTTCACTGCGCTCGTCGCGCAGGTGGCCGGCCGCGCCCTCGTAGGTGCGGGTGGCCGCGCCGGTCGTTCGGATCGGCGAGCTGACGGCCGGCCGGGTGGTGCGGGTGTTGAAGCGGGACAAGAGGAATCCCCTCGCTGCGGAGGGGAGGCGAAGCAGGGGTGCCCGAGATCAGAGTCGGCGACGGTACCCCGCGCCGGTCAGGGCGCGGAAGGGATTCGAACCCTAGTGACCAAGAAGTAACCGTGTGCCTGCGCACCGGGCACCCCGGTGCTGTGCCTCCCGAGATCAGGTGTGGGTCCGGCGTGGTTTCACCCAAAGAAGTAGCCGGACCGCAGCGCACCGGGAGGTGCGTGTGAAGTTATGCCATCCGAGATCTGAGCGACAGCGCGAGCGCCCAACCAACAGGGCAACAGGCCCAGGGGTGGGCCTGGCAGGAATCGAACCAGTGAAGAACGCGCGGTCTACGCACCGGGTGGAAGTCTGAAGTTGTTTGTCCAGAGGTCAAGTTCGACTGAGGAGACGTAGGCGCTCTGCCAGCTGAGCTACCGGTCTGCGACCGGGCGGGACTCGAACCCGCGGCAACCCCATTACCAATGGAAGTAACCCCGGCCTTCGCACCTGGACAACGCCCAATGTACTCCGCTGGGGTGACAGTTCATCGGATTTATCAGTGGGGGTGGCGGTGGCGGTCTACTGCTCCGCGCTGCTGGTCCAGTCGCCGTGGACGATGTCGTGGTGCTGGTCGCCGTCGTGGGGTGGCAGGTTGCAGATGATGATGGACTAGCCGTTGAGGGTGATGCTGCCGGTCGCGGTGCAGTCGGTCATGCGGTGCATCATCCCGCTGGTGCTGCTGCGGTGCTCAACGCGCGGAGGATGGCAAGTTTGGTAGGCAGCCAGGCGTTGAAGGTCCGTGCAGAGCTGCCAGGTCGGCTGCGAGGACTGTGCACTGGTGAACGTAATGCGGCCCCATCCGTGCAATCGTGAAGGTATTGCGAGCGCATCTCCTTGAGGTAGCTTCCGGGCATCGAGGTAACTCCTGCGGCTGTTCCCGGCAGGGGCTGCCGCGTTTTCCGGCATCGGCTGAAGGGTTCACCGAAATGACCAAGGCTCTGACTCGGATCGCCGCCACCGCCGCGGGCCTCATGCTCGCGGCCGGTGCCGCGCTCGTCAACGCACCTTCCGCCTCGGCCCTCGTCAGCGGCTCGCAGCACAGTGTGGCCACGGGCAAGTGTCTTGGTGTCTACGGGAACGTCCCCTTCGACGGCACGGCCGCCGTCATCTGGGGCTGTAACGGCAACGCCGACCAGAACTGGGAGTTGACCGGTACCGGTGGCGGCTACTACCAGCTTCAGAACGGCAACAGCGAGTGCCTGGGCATCTACTCCGGCGATGCGACCCAGTGGAACTGCAACGGCCACGACGACCAGCAGTGGTACATCGACCGCCCCGCGGGTTACTCGTCGGCCATGCTGCGGAGCAAGACCAACTGGACCCTGTGCCTGACCGTTCCCGGCAACGTTGACGGCTCCCGCGTGACCCTGGCCACCTGCGCCGGGCAGGACAACCAGCTCTGGTACTGACCGTCTCCTCGCGGAGGACCCGCCTCGAACGGCGCACCGCCACCGCCTGAACTCGGACCCGGCCCGGCAAGCACCTTGCCGGGCCGGGTCCTTCGTGTGCTCGTCCTGGTGAGGCCGCACTCGCGTGAACCGGTCCGCGACACGGCCCATCAGCTGGTCGAACATCACCTGCCATCGGGCAGGCACTACGCCATGGCCCGCGGCCACCGCACGATCTCCAGGAGTCCACACAACCCTTGATCATCTCGCGGCCGCCGCCTGCGTCAGGCGTGCAGTACTGGCCGTCGTCGCCCTGGGCCGTCGCGAAACTGCACACCAGAGTACTAATCCGCTTGCAGGACGAAGCACAGGAAGCGCGGCTGAACGTCGGGGAACAGGTCACGGGCGGCAGGACCACCGCAGGCGCGACGCCCCGGAGAACCCGTCTCGAATGCTTCGACCGTGTCCTCGCGGGCGCCCAGCCAGCGGCGAAGCATTTCGGCGCTCTCTTGGGCGAGCACTGTGAGCTCGTCGTAGTCCTGGCGGCGGACGTGGCGTATGGCCACTCGCGGCCCTTGTAGGAGGTAACTGGTGACTGCCATCCGGGGATCCTATGCAGCCAGATAGCCGTCAGGGCCGGTCTGTGGGCCTGCCCCGGCTCGCCCATCCCGGTCGGCTTCCGCAGCGCCACCTACCGGGCGAGCGGGTGCGGCGGCCAGAGTGCCTGGCTCATGCTGCACCGCTGAACCCGCGTTGACACCTGACGCGCCCGCACACTGCACTGTGCGGGCGCGTCCGGCGCCCTGCCCGACCGGCCGGGCAGGGTCGCGCGTGATCAAAACAGATTGATCGAAATGATCTTCCTGGCTACGCTGCCCGAGGTAATTCCCCAACCCGGAGGCTATGCCATGGAGCTGAGTAATCGTCACAGTGTCTTGATCGGCGCCGCCACTGCGGCCCTCGCCGCCGCCGCGGCCGTGGGAGTGAGCACGGGAGCGCTGCCCACCTCGTCCCACGGCATCGTGGTCGAGGCCCACATGGCACTCCCGGACCCTGCGGTCGCGGACACCCAGCCCACGGACACCACCGACAGGTTGGTCGTCCCGGACCACGGCTACGTGCAATGAGTCGCCACCACCGCCCTGACCGCAACCAGCGGACCATGAACGGCTCCTGACGTGTGCTCAGGCAAGGCAGCCCCCTTGGCAGCAGACCCCGTGAGCCCCACCCCCAACGGCACGGCGCCGGCCGGGCAGTCCTGCGACCGGTCCGGTGCCAAGGCGGGCGACCCCGCCGTCCGGCTCATCGCCGAAACCGCCGAGCGGCTGGTCCGGCTCTGGGCCTCCCGCCCCGAGCTGCACCACGCCGGATGGGGCCGGCCGTTCCGGCCGCTCGGCGAACTGCTGCCCGAGCAGGACGTCGAATTCGCCGCACAGAACCCCCAGATGGTCCCGCTGCTCTGGTATCCCGCGCTGCGCCACGGTACTTCCCGGGCGCCCGTGATCGACGTTTTTGACCACCTGCCCGCGGAGTTGGGACCGCCGCTCCCCCGGCGCCAGGAGCTCTCCCGCATCTACAGCTGGGCGCTGGCCTCGCGCACCGCCCTGGAGTGGATCGGCGACTGCCTCGACGGGCGCGGCCTGCTGGAGGTCGGCGCGGGCAGCGGCTACTGGGCGTGGCTGCTGCGCGCCCGGGGCGTCGACGTCCTGGCCACCGACGCCGAGGCACGCGCCGAGCACAACGGCTGGACCGACCGCTTCCAGTTCACCGAGGTCCGTCCGGGCCGGGCCGCCGAGGACGCCGCCGCACACCCCGAGCGGGTGCTGGCGCTGCTCTGGCCCCCGCACCGTGACCCGATGGCCGCCGACACCCTGCGCGCCTACCAGGGCCCCGGCCTGTTCTACCTCGGCGACGGTGCTGGCGGGATCTGCGCCGATGAGTCCTTCTTCACCGAGCTTGCAGCCCGTTGGCGCCCGCTCTCCCGGTGCCCGCTGACACTGCGCTGGCTTGGCAACCGCGACACGGCCACCTTCTACGTTCGGCGCTGACCAACCGGCCCCGGGGAGACATCGGCCGCGACGGGGGCCTCACGGTGATCAACACACGGCGCCCCAACAATTCCGCCCTCCGCGATCTTGCCGCCCTTCTGGCAGATCCGCGAGACCTCCTCTTGGAGCAGGCCGCCGAGGAGTTCGAGAAGTACACCGCTCCGGCGCCTGCCCCGCTGGTCCAGAAGGACGGCGGTAACGGGGGAAGCTGCTGCTGACGCAGTGTCGGCCCAATGGGACGCCCGGCCTGTCGGCCGACTGGCCGCTGCACGGCCGTGCCCCGCCGTGAACCAGCGGGGCGTTGCCGTACGCCAGGGACGGCCGATCCGGGCGGAGGTATCTCGGGCGGGCTGGAATGCGCGATCGGCCGACGGTCGACGGACCTGGAGCTTTACTGGGCGGGCGCTACATCAGCAAACCTGATGATCTGTCATCAGAAAGCATTTGGGTACATCACCTGTCGGGAGGGTCCCCGATGACAACGATGCGGTCACAGTGGCCCCGCCAGCGACGGCGGGGCCCGACACTACCGTGCATGGTCAAACCACCGAAACCGCCCTTCGGCTGCGGGATCCACCTCGACTCCGACGGCAACCTCACCGCCGTGCAAGGCTGGAAGACCTGGCGCACCCCTGTGGCTGGCGCCAGCGTCCAGACCCTGGACAACACCGGCAAACGCATCACGATAACCCGGCTGGCACTGATCGGGCCGTTCGCGCTGGCAGCGAGAAAGAAGACCGGCGAGCTCACCGTCGTGCTAGTCGGCGCCGACGGCGACACGGCCACGGTGAAGGTGAAGCCGGGCAAGGCGCAGGATGTGGCGGCTTGGGCGATTGCGTTCAACGCGTGGAGTGAGGCGAATCGTCTCTGAGTGCGCTCGGCCACGAGGGCACGACCAGGTGCGCCGCTGACGCTCTCTCGGTCCGCCGGAGCCTCGATCGCCCAGTGTGGTTGTCGGGCCCTGATGTGACGATGGGGGACCACTGCTCGTGGTCGTCACGATCTCGTACTACCGGCGGCGCCTGACCTGGGGAGGCACAGGCAACCTCGTTGCGGCGACCGGCCCCGCCGTACCGCTTCGGCGCCCTCGCGAGGCAAAGCGGTGACCAGCGATCGGAAGCTGCGCGGGCTCAATGGCGATGTCCTCCCTGACCTTCCGCCGGGCCTTCGCGTCCTCCGGGCCGCCCACGTCCAGCCCGTCATTCGCGAGGCCCGCGACGTCAGCGGCGAGAGTGCCGTTGTCGTCCCGCCAGTCGCTGATCGACGGCGGCTCGTCGCTCGCGTCGAAGTAACTGCCGGCTTGCTTGAACGCGTCGATGCCGGCCTGCGAGTCGGTGGCGGCTTTCTGGTACCAGGTGTGGAAGGCGTCGAAGCTGCCGTCAGTGCCGCGGGCGGTGACGACATCGACACCCTTGTTGAACTCGTCCTGGTAGTACGCGTCGCTGGCGTGGAGGACCGTGGCGGCCTTCTTGCGGGCGTCGGCTGGGGCGCGCGTGGTGAGCCGCGTCTACAGGAGGGCCAGGTGGGGCTCGACGCCAGCCCCGTCGCAGCTGGCGTCCCACAGGCGCGCGGCAAGGGCGGGATCGGTCATGTGGGCGCGGACCGACTCCAGCCGCGGTGTGCCGCGCAGGCCGAAGGCCTTGGGCCCCCACAGCTGTCCTCCGCGCACCTGCGGGTCCAGGACGGCCCGGACGATCGGCCACGCCCCGCAGTCCTTGCCCTGGAGCAGCAGCCTGGCGGGCACGCCGCGCAACCGCGTGCCGAGGGCTGTCGCATGCACGCCCGCACGGGGCGGGGTCAGGGAATCCAGGGCGCCGCCGGGATGGGCCACCAGGCTGAGCACGGTGCTGCTACGGGCGCGCAGGCGGCGGTCGAGCTCGAAGGCGAAGGACATCTGCGCCAACTTCGACCGGCCGTAGGCGCGCTTGGGTCGGTAGTCCCGCACCGACTGGAGGTCCTCCGGGTCCAGTCGCTCGGAGCGCGCCGCGAAGCTCCCCACCGTCACGATCCGGGCCGCGGGCGCCGCGGACAGCAGAGGCGCCAGGCCTCGGGTCAGCGCGACGTGCCCCAGGTGGTTGATCCCGAACATCAGCTCGTGACCGTCCTTCGTTGTGCGCCGCGGTGGATCGTCGAGCGCGACACCGGCGTTGTGGACCACCGCGTCGAGGCGGTCGAGTCCGAGTTCGTCCGTGACGGTCCGTACGGATGCCAGGTCGGCGAGGTCCAGCTGGAGGTGGCGCAGTTGCGCGCAGGGGACACGCGAGCGGATCGAGGCCATGGCGGCGGAGGCCCTCTCCCGGTCCCGACTCCCGAGCACCACGACGGCCCCGGTCCCGGCGAGCTGTTCCGCGACGAAGTAGCCGATCCCAGCGTTGCCCCCGGTGACCAGGAAGGACTTGCCTGCGGCGGAGGGAAGCCGGTGAACGTCCCACGGCCGGCTCAGATACACGGAAGACATGACGAGAGACTCCTTCGGCTTGGGGCGGTGCGTGGTCGGCGACGCCAACCCGGCCAATGACACACCGTGCTACCCACAGATCGCTGATAGATCGCCTTCACCACCGGCAGACTTCCAACACCCCGCCGGACACACGCGACCGGCACTGTGGAGCAACGGCGCTCGCTCAACACCTACGGCGACCAACTCCGCATCGGCCGGATCGACACGGCAGCTCGAGCATGGACTCCGTGAACGTCCTGCGACCGCTCAATTGGCCAACTCGACCGCTCACTGGCCAGCTTCCCGGCGACGGGGCACAAGCGCGTAGATCACCAAGTCACACTGGAGTTAGGACGGCTCCGATGCCGTGATCACACCAGCCACCGCGAGATCATCTCACCCTCCTTTGCCGGGAGCCGGGCGATCACGGCCACCGTGCTGCGGCCCAGGCAGGTCGGCGCCGCCGGTAGTAGGCCCAGGCCAGGGCCAGCACGATCGGCCCCCACAGCATCGCCGGGCTGATGCATACCCGGGCCAGGGCCATCCACCATCCGTTGCTGTACCCCACCTCGGGCAGGACGCCCGCCCATGCGAGTGGGTAGAGGTCGAACATCGCCACCAGGGCCAGGCCGCCCAGGACCGCCGGGATCACCGCCGCGAGCGGCGCCACCCGCCGGCCGCCGACGAACGGCACCCAGCGCGGCACCACCTCACCCCAGCCGGCCACCAGCCCAGTGGTCAGCAGGCACAGCGCCTCGGTGAGCACACTGAGCCCGACGACGTAGGCCGGCGCCCACCAGGGCATAGTCGGGCGGTTCGGATCGATCATGCCCATCTGGAAGTCGACGGCGAACGGCAGTCGCCACAGGCAGTGCGGCAGCACGACGAACGGGAGGGCTTTGGCAAGCCGGAGGGCCCAGACCGGGACGGGGCGCTCGGTGTCGCCGAGCGGCAGGGCGAGACGTGTGATCGGCATGACCCCCACCATCACCGAACCTCAACGACAGTGCGTCGGCTGCACGCACGATCGGCATCCCCCACGAGAGCCACCCCTCGATCGTCCTGGCGGCTGACCGTCGGCAGAACCCGGGGGGCCATCTCAGAGGTCAGTTACGGGACAGCCCTTAACGATACGCAGTCGGGTAGCCGGCGAACCAGCTGCGCCTCTTGCAGCGTCTCCGGAATCTAAAGACATACGCGAGCAACGAACTATGCAAGGAGTCCTGACGGTGTCACAACCTGGATCCGCGGAGGTCCCCGCCTACCTCTCCGGTATCGCCCGCGCTTTCCCCGCAGTCTCCTGCGTCGTCACCGACCCGGACGGCCGGGTTCTGCTGGTACGCAGCTTCAACCGTGAGCCGTGGGGCTGTCCCGGCGGTGTGATCGACCCCGGCGAGACGCCGGAGCAGGCCGCGGAGCGGGAGCTCGTGGAGGAGACGGGGCTGCGCCTAGAGGCCGGGCGACTGCTCCACATCGCCTGGGCCAGGGGCGACGGCAGCGACCTGCCGAACATGCCAGGCGTCCAGTTCTACTTCGATCTGGGCACGGTCCCGCTCCCCCATCCGTCGCTGCGCCTCCAGCCGGACGAGGTCCGCGACGCTGCCTGGGTCGCCCCGGCAGACCTTCCCGCCTACATGGGCGCCCTCCGTATCTCCCGTCTCCGCGCCGCCCTGGCCGCCCGCGCCGGTGGCGAGGTCCGCGTGCTCTCGGCCACCCGCGCCGAGCTTGACGCGGACGCGGCGGCCTATGCCGCGACGCTGTGAGCCGAGCGCGGCAGCCAGTTGCTCTGACCGGTATGGTTCGCCGGGTTGGAGTGGAGACTATGGCGACGCAGCGCCGCGCCCAGGACCAGCCCGGTGACAGCGGCGACAACGGACTTGAGCTTCATGAGTCTCCCTGTGGGTTGTTGATCAGTGCTCCGAGCCAAGCGTCATTGACAGTTACCTGTCAATGATCGGCGGGGCTTGCCGGCCGCCCATACGAACCGTGGGCGGCGTGGGGGAGTTGCGGACTCGTTCTGGACCCTGGCAGGGCCTGTCCGGCGTTTTTGCGGCATGGATGCCCAGTTGCCGCGCGAGGATGTGATCGAGCGTCAGAAGCCACCTCAGGCCGTTCTGCCGGTCAAGCCCGCAGTTGCGCCGAGGGTAGGGGTCACGCAATCGCGAGTACCAGGCCAGCCTCGTAGTGCGGGCCATCGTCCAGGTCTTCGTCGATGAACCGGAACCAGCTGGCGAGGACGATGGTGTCTGCACCGTCGAGGTTCTTCTCGGACCATCGCGCGGCAGCAGCAGCGCGGAGATGCCGTAGGGGACGTTGAGAACCTTGTGCGGGTCCACGGTCACCGAGTCGAACAGCTCCAGGCCGTCCAGCAGATGGGTCAGGCGCGGGGTAAGCGCGCACATCAGGCCCCAGCAAGCATCCAGATGCAGCCACACGTCCGAGTCGTGCTCGCGCACCGTCTCGGCGACCGCGCGCAGCCGGTCCACGGTCTGGGTACGGGAGTCCCCAGCGTAGGCGACCACGGCCATCGTGCGGCCGCGCTGGGCCTTCACAGCCTGGGCGAGAGCGGCGAGGTCGTAGCGGAACGCCCGCGTGTCCACCTCGGTGACGTGTGTGCCGCAGCCAATCCACCGGCTGACGCGCCGGATCCGACAGGGCACTGGAGCAGGCGCTGTTCCATCCCGCCGAAGCAGAACCGTCCTCCGGGGACGACCTCCGCGCAGACCTGGCGGCGGCCGGGGCCGACTTCCGGGCAGCCCGCTACCAGGCCCTCGGGCAGCGGCTACCCGCGCTGATCGGTACTGCCGAGGCTACCCGCAGCACAGCCACCGGCACGGCCGGGGAACAGGTCCACGCCGCAGCGGCCCGCGCCTACGTCCTTGCCGCCGAGCTCGCCCTCAAACAGCACGCGGACATCGCCTGGGTAGCAGCAGACCGGGCCCTCACCGCGGCGCGGGCCTCCGGCGACCCGGTCGTCACTGGCGAGGCGGCCAGGGTGCTTGCCATCACGATGCGCCGCGCAGGACGCACCGACGCGGCCATCGACCTCCTCCGCCGCATCGCACAGCCCCTCATCGAGCAGCGCGGGGTAGAACCGCGGGCGGTCGGGGCGAGCCTGCTGATGACCGCCGCCTACACCGCTGCCTGCGGCCACCACCGCGCGGACGCACTGGACCTCATGGCTTGCGCCGAGCAGACGGTCACCGGCCTCCAAACCGGCCCGGGCCAGCGGCTGTTCACAGTGGACGCCACCTCCGAGCAACTGCACCTGTACTGGATCGGCGTGAACAACGCGCTCGGCACCCCGGACGAAGGCGTCCAGCATGCCGCCCGTATCAACCCCCGGGCGCTGCCGACCGCGGAGCGTCGCGCCCGCCTTGGAACCGACGTAGCCCGCATGTGGCACCAACTGGACGATCCACGACGGACGTTCACGGCGCTTCGCATGGTCGAGCAGGCCGCCCCGGAAGAGGTCCGCCGCCCAGCGCTGCGGGCGATGACCGCCGACCTGCTGTACAGGCCAGCACCGCTGTCGGGGGTTCGGGAGTTCGCGCGGAGGACAGGGGCGGTAGGAGTCTGAGCGAACTCCGGCCCGCCGTGGGCCAGTTCCAGAACCGAGAGCGTCGGGGAGCGCGCCGAGTGCGGCGTGCTCCCCGACCAGACAAGGACCTGCAATGCGTCTATCCGTGATTGGCTGTGGTCACCTCGGCATCCCGCATGCGGCGGCGAAAATTGGTCGTCCTGGCCACCGAGTGGCCCGAGTACCAGCAAACCGACCCGCAGGCCCTGGTAGGCCATCCCGCCAACCCGCTGTTGGTCGACTGCCGCACCACCCTCGCCCCCGGTCTCTGGCACGCCGCGGGCTGGACCGTGCGCCAGCTCGGACGACCCGGGAAGCAGAACCGGGCCCCGCGTGGATGGGATACCGAGTACCCATCCATGCGGAAACCTGGAGTTGAGACTCGGAGGGCCCGTTCAGGCCGCGGCCGGCTCCTTCAGGGCGTCGATCAACGCCTGCCACGTCTGCGCATGACACGCCTCGACGCGAGCCAGCTCCCACAACGGATGCGCACGCACCGCGAGAGTCGCCTCCAGGTACGCGTCCCGCAGCTGGCCGAGCTCGGCGGTCTCCTCCTCGTCCCACGGCGCGCGAGCGATGACATCATCCGGGTGCAACTCTCGGCGGTGGGCCTGCACCGTCGCGCAGTACTCGCCGACCGCCAGCTCTGCAGCGGTGGTAGCGCGGTGGAGTTCGACCAGGTCGTCGGGGAGAGGCAGAGCGTTCGGCACGGCGGCTGTCGTACGGGCGCCCTGGGGGGATCCCACGCAATGGAGCTGTTCGTCAGAATGGTTCGGTACCGCTGCCCTTGATCTCCAGTCGGCCCTCGCCAATCGCATTCCCAGTAGCCGTGAAATGACCCTCCCGGCCGCCGGGCAGCCGCAGGATGCCCCCATGGCTAGCTGGCAGCGCCCAGATCTCGGCGTCCCGATCGGTGCTTGCTACGGCCTGGATAGTGCCCCGCCAGGTGAACAGGTCCCCGGCGGGGTGTTCGGCGTGGAGGTCCGCCTCGACGGGGATCTCCACGCCGCCGTGGATGACGACGGCCGGGCCGTGGTAGCTGCTCATGGCTTCAGGCTATGCGCGGGCAGGCCCTCAAGGGGATCGGCTCGCGGAGGGCTACTGGGTGTCGGCCGGAGGATTGGGTGCGGCGGCCAGCGCCCGTTTGGCCCCGGCCCCTGCCGTTTTGGCGCCAGCAGTTGCAGCTACCGCGCCAGCGATCGAGGCCCAGGCCCCGGCGATCGCGGCTACGGCGCCAGCGGTGGCTGCCACGCGGATCGCCCAGCGGGTGTAGGTGTCGTTCACGGTTGGTGGTCCTCTCCGGTTGGGTGTGGACCACCTCGAAGCTCACCCCCGCGACTTTGGACTGAAACGCTTGCGCATGGCCAGCGACGGTCTCGGCGTGGTCGTGCATCATCTGGGCGTGCGTCTCCAGCGCACTCGGGTCGATCCGGAAACCGAACCACCCCGCCCCCGCCAAAGACACCCAAGGCAGACTCCGCAGCCTGGAAGACAAGACCGGACACGGCCCGGCCGACAACCTCGACCAGCGGATCAACCGCAGCCTCGATCACCTGCCCGATGATGTACTGCTCCAGCTGCTGCTCCAGGTAGTTGACGGGCTTCTTCGCTCCCTCCTCGATCAACAGCGCCGCGGCCTCCGCCGCACCGAAGGTGGCCACCGCGGCCGCCTGGTCGGCCACGAACGCCGCGGCCATCAGTACCAGCTCGCCGATCGCCTCCACCTTCATCCCGACGATCACATCCGCAGCCACGTCCAGCGCAGTTGCCACCGTGTGGCAGGCCTGCACCAGCTCATCCATGTGACTGGCCGACAGACGCGCCCACTTGGCGAGCAGCGCCTCGTGCGAAGCGCCCTGTTATGCCTCGCCCGGCCGCTGGATCGTCGCCGTCGAATCCCGGTGCGCGGAGTCGATGTTCTCCGCGAACTCCCTTACGTGCGAGGCGTACTCGCGGACCTTGTCCTCATTCACCGTGGGCCAGTTGATCCCGATGAACGACAGGAACGACTCCACCTCGCTCGGCAGCTCGATAGCCAAGCCGAAAGCACCCCCCGTTGGTGCATGGTGCACTGACCGTAACCCAGGACACCGTCACGAAGAAACAGAACAAGCTCCTCTGTATCTCGACCAGGACTACAGCGCGGCCTTGACCGCGCTACGGGGCGAGCCAAACTCTCGTGCCGTCAGCTGATATGAGGCACGCCCCCTATCACCGGTGACCTCACCGTCCGCACCACCCGACTCAACCAGCGCGCGGCCGAGATCAGCGAACAGTACACCGACGTGGACGAGTGGCACACGCTCACCGGCAGCCCCAGTCCCATCCCGGCCGGCGGCATCCAAGCTCTCCACTCGGTACGCCGCAACGGTCGCTGCTTCAGACGCCCGACTGCTCCTCGTCACCGTCAAACCTCGCTGATGTCTGTACACCATTCGGTGGAAGGGTGCGTGATCGGATCAACTGCCAGTGACAGAGGTGCTATCCACGTTCTACAACCGCAGTCGGAACCCGGCCCCTGCGGCGTATTTCGGAAGGAGAACCATGACTGTCTCCCGTGCGCTGGCGACCACGGCCGCCGGACTGGCCTTCACCACACTGGCTCTCATCGCACCGTCAGCAACCCCGATGGCCGCAGCGGCCGACAGCTGCCGCGGTAGCGCCTGCGATGGAAAGAACCCGAAAGCCATGGGCTGTGGAGCCGGGGCGCAGGACATCAAGGGCACTGCTGGTGTAGTAGTAGCGGGCGGTGGTGTCGGTGGTGCTCCGTTCGTTCACGGGGTCCTCCCGCCGCCCTCCAGCAGGGACCAGCCGCCGGCAGACGAAGGAACGGGCACCCCGGCCCCGGGCCGGAGCCGTACAGTCCAGCCATGACCGACACCACCGCGTCGTGGCGCGAGATCGAACGCACCACGGTGTTCAGCAAGTTCGGCCGGTCCGTGGACCGCGTCGACTTCGAGTTGCCCGACGGACAAAAGGAGGAGTTCTACCTCAAGCGCGAGCGCCCGGGCGGCGCGGTGCTCGCCCTCACCCCCGACCGGCGCGTCATCCTCGCCCGCCAGTACCGGCCCGGCCCCGCACGTGTGCTGTACGAACTGCCCGGCGGCATCATCGAACCCGGCGAGCAGGCGGCGGACGCCATCGCCCGGGAACTGCTGGAGGAGACCGGCTACCAGGGCGAACTCCACGCCGCCGGACCGTACTGGCACGACGCCTACTCCAATGCCCTGCGCATCGCCTTCTTCGCCACCAATTGCGTCAAGGTCGCGGAGCCGACCCCGGATCGCACCGAGTTCATCGACGTCGTCACCCTCCCCCTGCCCGAGTTCCGCACCACCGTGCTCCGCAGGGGCGAGATGACCGACACCGCCGCCGCCTACCTCGCCCTGGACTGCCTCCAGCTCCTGTAACCCCGGGGTGGGCAGGCGGGCCGGCGCCGCAGCTCACCCGCGTACGCCGGGAGGCCGCGATCGCCGCCTCCTTCCCGAGTGACTGCGAGCACGGCTCGCCCTGCCGAGTCCGATTTCGGCGAGGCGAGACGCTCGCAAGCTGTCCGGCGATGAGCTTGGAGGTTCGGGTCTCGTGCTCAGCCGTGCCGACACGCTATATGCGCCGCTGGTGCGCGTTTCCGAACCGCTGGCGCTGCCTGTCTGCTGAACTGGTACCAGAACGATGGCCTTCGTCAGTCGGTCGCTCCTGTTTCAGTTCTGCACATCGTCGAGTACCCCGAGATGGCGCTGCGCAAGGCAGCGGCGGAGGCGGAGGCGTAGGCCGAGCCCCACGGCGGCCTCCAGCTACTCGGGCACGGCCCTCGGCCGCCACCGCTGGCCTTCGGCGTCGTGGCCGCCTTCGCGAGTACGTCGCCCTCCTGAACCCGGACGTCGGGCCTCGCAGTCGCCGGCTGGCGGCCACTACAAGCGACGAGGCCACAGCCCGGGAGCTGAAGCCTCGTCACGACAAGCACCGTTGCAGTACTAGTGGGCTTCGGCAGGCGTGTTTCCGGTGTCCGTGGCCGCGCGGGTGAGGGCGGCCTGGACGGTGTCGAGTTCTACGGTGAGCTGGTCGCGGAGGGTGGGCAGCAGCGCGAGGGCGGCGCGGGCGGTGTCCGGGTCGGGGTCCGGGTCGGCCTGGGCGGCGGTGATCGCGGCACGCAGCGGCATGGTGGTGAGCGCGGTCTCCCAGGCGGTCCGGTGTACGCCCTGCGCATAGCGGGCGGTCAGGAGCTCCAGTGGGTCGAGCGCGAGTCCGGCCGGCTCCCCGGGGGCGGTGAGGCGGTGGCTGGGCAGCAGCCAGGCGATGCCGTCGCGGGCGATCAGGTCGAAGGCCCGGCTCTCGTCCGGCACCGCCCACTGCCCGTCCCCGGTGGTGGCCTCGGCGAGCAGCCGCTCCAGCATCGCCTCCTCGCGCGGATCGGCGGCCCGCTCGGGATGCGGCCGGTCCCCGACCACCTGTTCCAGGTGGTACCGCTGGCCCCAGCTGCCGACCCGGCGTCGCATCGCTCCCGCGCGGGTCTCCCGGATCGCCGCGAGCGCCAGCGCCCGGGTGGTGAGGTCCCGCCGCACCAGCACCTGGGAGGTTGCGGGCGTCACCCGGGCGAGCTCGGTCTTGATCACGGCCACCGAGGGTCCGTCGTACCACCGCAGGGTCCAGCGGCGGCGTTCGGAGTCGAACCAGGTCTCGATCGGGGTCCGGTGGCGGGTGCCGAGCCGTTCGGCAAGGCGGCGCAGGCGTACCTCAAGGGAGGGGGTGGGGGTGGGCATGAACCGCACAGTAGCGATCGGCGCGGTGCGTGGCGCGTAACGCCGCCGGGCGCCGGCCGGGGTCCACCCGTGGTGATCGCTCGGACGGGTGAGGCCCGCCCGGCCGCGGCCCGGTCGCCGCTCGAACCGGTGAACCGCCTTGCGACGGCGTGACCTTGGACCGCTCCTCCCGTTGCCCCGGGTGTTGTCCGAGTGTGTATGCGATGGAGTGATTCCGTGGACCTGCCCAGTGATCTGCCCACCGATCCGTCAACCGGCCGGCGGGGGGCGAGCCGGCCGCGCGGCGGGCTCTCGCGCCGGACGCTGTTCGGTTCGGCCGCCGCGGCCACCGTGGCCGGAACCGCCGGATTCGCCGGCCGGGCGGCGGCCGCGGTGCCGGCGGCCGTACCGCGCGGTGCCGACGAGCACCAGGCGCGCGACCTGGCGCGGAAGATGCTGATGGTCAGCGACGACGAGCGGCGCGACCTGACGCTCGAGTACCTGAAGATCCTGATCGACGGCAAGCTGCCGCCCAGGGCCCCGCGCAAGAAGGTCCTGGTGGTCGGTGCCGGGGTGGCGGGCATGACCGCCGCGTACCTGCTCAAGCAGGCCGGGCACGAGGTGGTGGTGATCGAGGCCAACGCCAGCCGCACCGGCGGTCGGGTGAAGACCTTCCGGAACATCTTCGAGGACAAGCGGCTGCACGCCGAGGCGGGCGCCATGCGGCTGCCGGACTTCCACCCGATGGTGCTGGCACTGGCCGACAAGCTGGGCGTCAAGCGGCGGCTGTTCTACAACGCCGATGTCGCGCCCGGTGCCAGGCCGGTGGGCGAGGTGCCGGCGGTGGTCCACCGCTCGTTCACCGGCGAGGTCTGGAGCAACGGGCCGGCCGACTCCACCTTCAAGGCGCCCACGGCCAACTTCCGCACCTGGATCCAGGTCAACGGCGCGCGCAGCACCCGGGCCGCCTACGCCCAGTCCCCGGTCGCGATCAACCGCACCTTCGGCGCCGATCTGGCCGGCACCACCACGGCGGCCGTCAACGACGCGTTCAAGAAGGTCACGGTGCCGGACGGTCCGATCGCCGACCGGCTGGCCGCCTGGACGGACATCTTCCGGAAGTACGCCGACTACTCCACCCGCCGCTTCCTGTCCGAGGAGGCCGGGTGGGACGACAACCGGATCCAGGCCGCCGGCACCCTGGAGAACATGACGTCGCGGTTGCACTACTCCCTGGTGCCGACGCTGATCGACCACGCGGTGATCAGCCCGACCAACCGCTACTGGGAACTGGAGGGCGGCACTGCCGTCCTCACCGACAAGCTCGCCGAGCAGCTGAAGGGTGAGCTGCGGATGGGCCGCCGGATGACCCGCCTGGTGCAGACGGACAGCGGGGTGCGTATCGAGACCACCGCGGAGAGCGGCGACGAGGAGTCCTGCGACGGTGCGCCGACCGCCCCCACGGAGGTCTTCCAGGGTGACTACGCCATCGTCACCATCCCGTTCAGCGCGCTGCGGTTCTGTTCCATCGAGCCGTTGATGTCGTACCAGAAGCGACGTGCGGTGACCGAGTTGCACTACGACTCGGCGACCAAGGTGCTGCTGGAGTTCAAGAACCGGTTCTGGGAGGAGGGCGGCGCCGGCTTCACCGGCGGCGGCTGCGTCTCGGACAGTGCCAGCCGGTTCACCTACTTCCCCTCGCACTCGCCGCAGGGGTCGAAGGGCGGCGTGGTGCTGGCGTCCTACACATGGTCGGACGACGCGATGCGCTGGGACTCGCTGACGCCGGGCGAGCGGTACGCCTTCGCACTGAACGACATGGAGCGGATGTTCGGGCCCCGGGTCCGTGCCGAGTTCACCGGGGTGGGCGCCACCCAGTCCTGGGCCCGGGCCCGTTACGCGCTCGGCGAGGCGGTGATGTTCACCCCCGGCCAGGTGCACGACCTGCACCCGGCAGCCAGGACCGTCGAGGGTCGGGTGCACTTCGCCGGTGAGCACACCAGCCTGAAGCCGGCCTGGATCGAGGGCGCGCTGGAGTCAGCTGTGCGGACCTTCCTGGAGGTGCATCCGCGCTAGCGGCTGCACCCGGTTGTGCCGAAGGCGGTGAGCGGGGGCGACCCCTGGCTCACGGGTCTTCTTCGGCCGCGAGCTGGCTGGTTGTACGCGGGCGCGGCGGACATGGTTCCTCCTTTCGACCGGCGGACGCATGACCGAGGCGGGCCATGCGCATGACACGCTAGCCAGGTTGAGGGCCCGTGGGGAAGAGTGCCTACTTGATCGAGTAGCCCTTCCGTAGTCGAAGGGCTACTCGCGGTAGCCCGAGTGGGGGTGCCCACGCGCCGGGTTCCGTCACTCAGGGCGGCGCTGCAGAGGGCGATGATGCCCGGGGCGCCGTCGCTGAGTCCCGTCCTGCTCCGCCAGGTGCCGTCCGCCGAGCGCATCCGGTCTCACACCGCGCCGTGTGGAGCGGGCGGTGGGGGCGGAGAGTCCATGATCTTGTCGTACCGGAATGGCAGGAAGTTGTTCTCGATCAGGAAGGAGCGGGAGTAGGTCGACTGCCGGGCGTGCGTTCCGCTGTGGGCCAGTTCCAGGACCACCGCGGCCGCGTGTGCCGCATTGGCCCACTTCTTGAAGAGGACGACGTGCTGGTCCGTCTTGTCGATCATGTCGCCGGCCCGCAACTCGTCCAGGCCGTCCAGCCGGGTGGCGAAGTCCGGAAGCGTCCAGGTGGTCTCGCCCCAGTTGTCGGCGGCGCTCGACGGCAGGTTCCAGGCCATCGAGATGTAGCCGGAGCAGTCAGTGCGGTAAGTGCCCCCGCTGTCCGTGTGCTTGACGCTCTTGCTGTACGGGACGCCCTCCGTCACCCAGGTCTGCGCCCTGGCGATCACGTCGGTGCGGGAGATCGGCTGCCCGGCTTGCCCCAGCGGGTCGGTGATCGGGCCGGACGGGAAGCCCGCGGCCGCCGCCCCCGCGGCGAGTTCCTCGGCCGTCGCGGTACTGGGGTCGGGGACCGTCGGGGTGAAGGGGGTGAGCCAGCTCGACGGCGTGCGGGCAGTTGGTGCGGGAGGCGCCGCGGTCCTGGCGGACGAGGGCCGTGCGGCCGCCGGTAACCGGGTGCCGGGCCGGCCGGTGGCGGCGTACGAGAGGCTCTGCGTGCCCGTGCCCGTGCCCGTGCCCGTGCCCAGGCACAGGGCGACGGCGGCCCACAGGGCGGCGGAACGGCGAGTCATCGGCTTGCGCATGGCAGCGGTCTCCAGTGACGGTGCTGACGGAGGCTCGTACGAGGCCGTGCAGGCCGACAGCGGGGTCGACCGCATGACCTCGGCTGGACGGGGCTCGAACCACCGGCCACTGACCCCTGAGCGGTATCCCGATGATCGGAGGGGTCGCCCGTGTACCCCGTCCGGCGCGCCGTCGGACGGACGATTGGCGGCGGGCAATGACCCGGACGAACGACCTGACACCGTGTCGGCCGATGGTGCAGCGGATCGGCCCGCGCCGGCCCGCGCCGGCCCGCGCCGGCTCGGATCGCCTATGCCGGCTCGGGTTTGGCGGTCGGTGCTCGCTCAGGCCGTGAACTCGATCCCTCGCAGCCCACGGGCCGCCGCGCGATCGAGCAGCACCGCGGACGCGCAGCCCGCCACCGCCCCCGACGGGCCGGCCAGTTCGGCGCGCAGCCGGCCGACGGCGCGGCGGTGCCGGGTGAAGGCGTACGCGGACACCCGGCGGGCCCGGGCGTACTGGCCCTGTCTGGCCTCGGCCGGGGTGCTGTCGAGGAGTATCAGATGCAGCCGGCGGCCCTGCCGGTGCGCCGCTCTGACCAGCCAGTCGCGGACCCAGGGCAGGGTGCCGCAGTCGTGCACGAGCAGCGGACCACCCGCCAGCAGCGCCCGGTGCAGCCGCCGGTAGTGGTGCAGCCGGACCAGCGGGCGGTAGACCGCGTACGGCAGGCCGGGCGGGAGCAGGCGGGCGTAGTGCTCACGGCTGAACTGGGAGTCGATGGCCGGCGCCTGGGCGCAGCGCCGTATCAGGGTGCTCTTGCCGCTGCCGGGCAGGCCGCTGACCACCACCAAGTCGCCGGGCGGGTAGCTCAGTACGGCCGGGCCGGCCGGGGGCGTGCCGTGCCGTAGGTCGTGCAGACCGCGCGGGCGCAGCACCCACGGCCGCTCCGGGCGGCCCGGCGCGGGCTGGGCGCCGATGCTCGCGGTGGCGGACCGAGTGAGGCCGGAGCCGATGGTTTTCCGCACTTTCCCTCCTCATCCTCCCGGATTTCTCCACTCCCCTGGGTTGTCCATGGGATTGTCAAGAGATGGTAATGGCGGGGTCTGACAGTGCTGCGGCACCGAAGGCGCAAGGGGTCGACTCGGAGCGGCTTCGGGACTCGGCTGTGACGTTTTGGCGCTCTGTCGCGTTGATGGCCTGAGGGAATGTGGGTGTACGGAGGTCCGGGATGGTCGCGAGCAACTGTGTCTGCGCCGGTGGTGGAATCGGCCGTGGTGCCGGTGGTGCGAGGCGCGCCGTGCTGGGCCGGGCCGAGGACGTGCGGTGGGCCGCCGGTGCGGTGGTGGCGGGGCTGGCAGTGGCGCACGGCTTCGGGAACTTCTACGCGCTGACGGCGCGTCCGGAGGAAGTGGTGGTCCGGCGGGTCAACCTGATGAAGGGCCGGCCCGCCGGGCAGACCGGCAGTGTGACCACCGCGCCGGCCCGGATTCCGCTGCTCTTCGACTGGGCCCGGCTGCCCGACGGGATCGGCCACCGGGAGGTGACCGCACTGATCGATGCGCTGTTCACGCTGGGCCCGTTCGGCTTCCAGGGGCCCGCGCCCGCCGACCTGCCCGGCCATCTGACGGCGGAGGAGGACGGCCGGCGCACCGTCCAGGTGATCGCCCCGGGTTACTCCTGCCCGTCGAACGAGTTCCTCTCCCGGGCGCTGGCCGGCACCCGGAGCGATCTGCTGTTCATCACCTCGGCCAACCGCTCCCGGCGCGCCACCGGCGCCGACGAGGAGCCCGCGCACTGGCGGGCGGCGGCCCTGCGGGCCGAGTTCGGCCGGGAGGCCGGGGTGCGGATGCTGGAGCACGCCGACGAGGAGGCCGCGCGCCGCAACCACCCCTTGCACGAGCCGATGTCCACCTCGGTGCTGGCCTTCCATCGGACCGACGGCGTCGACGAGCACGGGCGGCCGCGGCTGGTGCTCCAGCGGCACGGCTCGCTCCCGCTGGAGCGGATCCGGCAGGCCGCCGAGCGCTTCGGCTTCGGTCTGACGCTCGGCCCCGGCGCGCAGCGGCGGTTGTCGAGGCGCCAGTACGACGACGCCGCCGAAGGGAGTTGAACCGCCCGAAACCTCGGCTAAATTCAGCCGTGGCGCTCTTGTTGCCGTTTCATTACCTCCTGGGTGATCTTGTCCGGGCAATTCATGGCATCCTGGGGCGCTGAGACCGACAGGCAACAGGGAACGCGGGCGTCGGCCGATCCTATTCCCGAGGTCCCCGTTGCCGGCCGGTCCGAGGCCGGCCGAGCCCGGTCGGCCGGTGAAGTCGGGGGACAGGGGTAGTACGCGATGAGATTCTGCTTCCTGGTGGAGGAGCAGTACCGAAACGATGGCATGCCACTCGACGTGGTGCGCCAACTGCGGGCCTGGGGCCACCGGGTGGACGTACTGCGGCCCGGCGGTTCGCTGCTCGACCTCGGCGAGCTGATCCGGGACGGTGCCCATGACGCCTGGGTGCTCAAGACCGTCTCCGGCGGCCCTGGTCTGGGACTGTTGGAGGCTGCCGCCGGCGCCGGACTGACCACCATCAACGATGCCCGGGCGATCCGGGGCGTACGGGACAAGGCTCGGGCCGCCGTGCTGGCCGAGCTGGCCGGTCTGCCCGTCCCGGCGACCTGGGCGGCGGCCAGGACCGAGGACCTGGCCCGGATACCGGTGGACCGCTACCCGCTGGTCGTCAAGCCCGCCGACGGAAGCTCGGGCCGGGCGGTCCACCGGGTCGACGCCCCGGAGCAGTTGACGGCGCTTGAGCAGTGCCCCGGGAGTGAGGGCCTGCTTCTCGCGCAGCCGTACGTGCCCAACGCCGGTGTGGATCTCAAGGTTTACTGCGCCGGTGGTGAACTGTTCGGCACCGAGCGGACTTCGCCGCTCGCCCGGGGCGGCGGGCCGGTCCGGGAGCGGCCGGTGGCGCTGAGCCCCGAGGTCGCCGCCATCGCCACGGCCGTCGGCGAGGTCTACGGCCTGGACCTGTACGGGGTGGACGTCCTGCTCGGCCCGGACGGGCCCGTGGTGGTGGACGTGAATGACTTCCCGAGCTTCCGGCAGGTGCCGGACGCCGTGGCCAAGGTGTCCCGGGCCGTCCTTCGACTGGCGCTGAACGGATCCTCGTGGCCGTCGGCGCTGCCGGGCGCGGTCCGGATCCCCGACCAGGTGGGCGCCGTATGAGGATCGGCCTGCTGACCGCGGCTCCCGGGCACCCGCTGCTGGCGGCCACCGCGGCCCTGCTGGCCGAGGACGGGCACCGGGTGGCGCACCTGGCGCCCGACCAGGATCCGCCAGAGCCGGCCGCGCTCGCCGAGGTGTACCTGCTCAAGGCCCGCACTCCGGCGGCGCTCGTACTCGCCGAGCGGCTGGAGAACATGGGAGTGCCGGTGGTCAACTCGGGCGCCTCGACCGGCTTCTGCCAGGACCGGGTGCGGATGGCCCGCCTCGCCGAGCGGGCCGGGCTCCCTTTCGCCGCCACCACCGCACTGCCGGACCTGGCGGCGCTGGCGGGCCGAGGGCCGGTCCGGCACCCACTGGTGGTGAAGAGCCGGCACAGCCGCCGGGGCGACCTGGTCGCGAGGGTGGCGGACGACCGCCGGTTGCGTGAGCTCGCCGACCGGTGGCCCGGGGAGCCGGTGGTGGTCCAGGACCTGGCGCCCGGATCGGGCTGGGACCACAAGCTCTGGGTGGTCGCGGGAGAGGTCTTCGCGGAGCTGCGCCATTCCGAGCTCGCCGAGGGGGAGCGACTGCCGTCCCGTTCGGTGGATGAACTTCCGTACGGCTGGCGGGAGTTGGCGCTTCACGTCGGTGAGGTGTTCGGGCTGGATGTGTACGGGGTGGACATCCTGGACGTCGGGGGCGTGCCGCTGATCGTGGATGTGAACGCCTTCCCGGGGATCCGGGGGCAGCAGGGCGCGCCGGGCGCGCTGGCCCGGTTGGCGGTCGCGGTGGGACACGGGCTGCACCGGCCGAGAACGCTCCGACCGGCGGTGACCGGGGCCGGAGAACCGGTGCCGCCGCCCGGCGGGGCGGCGGCACCCAGAGGGATGGCTCAGTAGCGTGGGGCGAGCAACTCGCCGGTGGCGGCCGAGTGCACGGTGATGGCCTCGACCGGGCACAGCTCCGCCGCCTCGGTCAGGTTCGGCAGGTCGTCCGAGACGGGGCGCAGCACTCTGGCCCGTCCGTCCGGGCCGAGTTCGAGATCGCCGGGAGCGGTGCGGGCGCAGGCACCGGTGCCCACGCAGCGGGTGCCGTCCACCCGTACGGTCAGCTCCCGCTCGGCGGCGCTCACCAGGCCACCCGCAGCGATGCCGGGCTCCGGGTAAGCAGGCCCGTGCGCCAGGCGATCCCCTCGACCGGCTCGGCGAGCCGCAGGCCGGGCAGTCGCCTCGCCAGCTGGTGCAGGCCCAGCTCCAGCTCCATCCGGGCCAGCCAGGCGCCCAGGCAGTGGTGCGGTCCGGCGCCGAAGGTGAGGCTGGGGGTGCCGAGCGGGGCGAAGTGGTCGAGCGTTTCGCTCGGCGGGTAGACCTCGGGATCGTGGTTGGCGGTGCGCACGTCGGCGGCCACCACGCTGCCGGCCGAGATGGCCACCCCGCCGATCTCCAGGTCGGCGACGGCCCGGCGGAGCAGGCCGGGAATCTCGGCGGTGTCGCCGAGCGGGACGGCGCGCAGCAGCTGTTCGGCGGCGGCGGCGGCGTTCTCCTGATCCGCCCCGATCCGCGCCCAGGCGGCCGGGGACTCGGTGAGCAGCTGGACCAGCGCGTTGCCGAAGGAGGTCATCGTGGTCTCGTGCCCGGCCACCACCAACCCGCAGACCAGCACCACCAGTTGGCCTTCGGTCACGCCCTCGGTGACGTCCGCCGCCTGCAGCAGGCTGCTGACCAGGTCATCGCCGGGGTTCTTCCGGCGCTGGGCGATGAGCTGCTCCGAGAAGGCGTAGAACTCGCGCATCGCCTGCCGGACCCGCTCGGCCGGGTAGGCGGAGGTGGAGAGCGCGTGGTCGCTCCAGTAGGAGAGCCGCTCGTGGTCCACGCCGTCCAGGTCCATCAGCCGGCTGATCACCGCGATGGGCAGTGAACCGGTGAGCCCGGCGATCACGTCGACCGGAGAACCCGAGGCCTCGAGGCCGTCGATCAGCTCCTCGACCACCGACTCCACCCAGGGGCGCCAGCGCTCGATCGCCCTTGGGGTGAAGGCGCGTTGGACGGTACGGCGGAGCCGCTGGTGCTCGGGTCCGTCGATGTTGAGAAGGCCCTCCGGATCGTCCAGGAGGTTCGGGCCGGTGGAGGTCGGCGGCGCGTCCGGTGTGTAGAGCGAGGCGCGGTCCAGCCGCGGATCGGTCAGCACCTGCCGGACGTCCGCGTGCCTGGTCGCCAGCCAGACCGGAGTGCCGTTGGGCAGCGCGGTCAGTCTGGGTGGCCCGGGCTCCGCGTGGCGCAGACAGTGCAGTGGGATCAGCGGCTCGGCGGATTCGGCCTCACCATGCTCGACGGTCATTCCGTCCTCCTCGCGGTCGGGGGAGGGCACGCCACGTCTGCGCGCCGTTACCGACGGTAACTCGCCGCGTCCCGGGCAGGAAGACCGTGAACCGGCCAAGGGATCATCGAATGTCGGCCATTCGGGGCGGCGGACCGGCCGTGGGGCCCGCTGTCGGGCAGTGGGCCCCACGGCCGGTCCGGGGAGCGGTCAGACGCCGGTCTCGGCGGGGAGCCGACCGGAGCGCACGGCGGCGAGCAGCGCCGCGTGGTCGGCCTCACTCTGGTCCGCGTAGGCCACCGCGAACGCGGCCATCGCCTCGTCCAGGGCCTCGCTCTTGCCGCAGTACCCGGCGATCACGGCCGCGTCGGCGGTGTGGGCGTGGGCCCGCGCGAGCAGCGCACCGGTCAGCCGGCCGTAGTCGTCCAGCTGCTCCGGCAGCAGGACCGCCGGGTCGACGCTGCCCTTGCGGTTACGGAACTGCCGTACCTGGTAAGGGAGTCCGTTCACCGTGGTCCAGCCCATCAGTATGTCGCTGACCACCTGCATCCGCTTCTGGCCGAGCACCACCCGGCGGCCCTCGTGCCCGGCGGCTGACACCGGGTACCCCGCCCGGGCCAGATGCGGAAGCAGGGCGGACGGCCGGGCCTCCTTGACCTGGAGCACCAGCGGTTCCTCGCGCCGGTCCAGCAGCAGCACGACGTACGAGCGGGTGCCGACGCTGCCGGTGCCGACCACGCGGAACGCCACGTCGTGCACGCTGTAGCGGGCCAGCAGCGGGTGCAGCTCGACCGGAACCGTCTCCAGGTACTCGGCGAGGGAGTTCGCGACCTCCGCCGCCCGGGTGTCCGACACCTCGCTGAGCACGGGCGGTGCGGCGGTGAACCGCCACTGGCCGTCCCGGCCCCGGACGGTGGACTCGGCGGCGAACTTGGCGCTGGTGTTGCGCAGTGCTTTGGCGCCCACACCGTCCAGCACGTCGGTCAGTTCATGTGCGTCGGCGAAGGTCACGAGCCTGTCGTCGGCGACCGCGTTCCAGGCGTCCTGGGCGGGGAGCCTGGCCAGCAGGCGCATCGTCCGCCGGTAGGAGCGGACCGTGTCGAAGGCGGCCCGGCGGCAGGTGGGCTCGTCCGTGCCCGCCTGCCGGCCCGCCAGCACCAGGCTCGTCGCCAGCCGCTTGAGATCCCACTCCCACGGCCCGGGCACGGTCTCGTCGAAGTCGTTTATGTCCATCACCAGACGGCCGGTGGCGTCGCCGTAGAGGCCGAAGTTGGCCGCGTGCGCGTCGCCGCACAGCTGCGCCAGGACGCCCGAGGCCGGTCCGGCGGCCAGGTCGCAGGCCATCAGGCCGGCCGCGCCGCGCAGGAAGGCGAAGGGGGAGGCGGACATCCGGCCGACCCGGATCGGGACCAGCTCCGGGAGCCGCCCGGCGTTGCCCTCCTCGACGGCCCGCGCCACGCTCGGGCGGTCCTCGGGAAGGGTGAGCCGCGCATGCGCCTCGCGGGGCACCTGCTCACGCAGCCGCCGGCCGCGCCGCTTCTCACCCCTGGGCGGCGGCCACGGCGCGAAGCCCGGGACCGCGAAGGTCCTGCTGCCCTCCCGCACCGTGTGCCCCTTGCTCCCCGTCCTCGGTTCGACCGTCCTCGCCACTGCCGGACTCCGTTCCCTCACACGCCATCAGTTGGCTTTGCCGCAGGTGGGAACGGTACCTGGTGGGGCTGGACAGAGGCGGCAACTGAGCTGGGGAGGCGACGTAGCGGCGGACGGGCGTGCCGGACGGGTGCGCCGGACGTGGCAGGACCGGCCGGACCCACCGGGGACGGGGAGTTCGGTAGGAGCCCGGTGGGCGCCGGAGCCCGCGACGTAGCATGCCGGTATGCCTCATGACCCGCGTGCGCTGGACGAGAACCTGCTCGACTTCTGGCGCGAGTACCACCTCTGCACCCTGACCACCCTGCGGCCGGACGGCACCCCGCACGTCGTCCCGGTGGGCGCGACCCTCGACCCGGAGACCGGCACAGCCCGGGTGATCAGCAGCCGGAACAGCCGCAAGGTCCGCAATGTGCTGGCGGCCGGGCCGGGCGGGCTGCGGGTCGCGGTCTGCCAGGTGGACCGGGCGCGTTGGTGCACGCTGGAGGGCATCGCGGTGGTGAGCGACGACCCGGAGCGGATCGCCGAGGGCGTGCGCCGCTACGCCGAGCGCTACCGCCAGCCGCGGGAGAACCCGGAGCGCGTGGTCATCGAGATCGCGGTGGACCGGGTGCTCGGGCGGGGCTGAGCCCGCGCGGAGGGGCGCCGCGGTGGGCGCTCAGTGATCGTTTATCGGCTGTTGAGAGCCGGACGCGAGGATCGGGGTGTCCACCGCCCGCAGCTCGCGAGGAGAGTGCCCGCCGCATGCCGTCCAACGACCTCACCCAGCCCGCCGATCAGACCGACGACGCCGAGAACTTCCGCAAGCTGCTGAGCGGGTTGGTCAGTTCCCTGGACACGGACCGGCGTGAACTCGCCTCCCGCGGGGAGTTGCCCAGGGCCCGGAGTGCCGTCCCGCCCCGGGCTCCCGGGCTTGCGGCGCTGGCCGGCTGACCGTGCGGGCGCGTCGCAGCGTCGTACGGAGCACGCGGCAGTGCGGCGGGCCTGAAGGTCAGGCGGACTGGAGCACCTGGTCCAGGAAGGCGTCCAGATTCACCTGGGTCCGCAGGATCTGCTCCTCCAGCGTCAGCGACTCGGTGACGCGCTCGGCCAGTTGCGAACGTTTCTTCCCCCGGACGTACAGCGAGCAGGCGAGGTCCGCGCAGACGTAGGTTCCGACGGTGCTGCCGTCGCGTCCGGCCTGGCCCGCGCGGCGGGCGGCCAGCAGTGCGACGCCCGAACCGGCGTGGGTGGTTATGCAGAAGGAGCAGAGGTTGCTCTTCAGCACGCTCCGGCGGATGCCCGTGGTGGCGCGCAGCGTGATCCCGACCAGGCCGTCGGGCCGCTCGGCGACCAGGTAGGCGCGGTCAGGGGCGCCCGGATCGCGCCAGCCCAGGAAGTCCAGATCCGCCCAGGGAAGATCGGCCGATTCACGGGGCAGCCGGAGCCTGCGCGCCTCTCCTTTGGTGCAGTTCACGAAGGAAGCGCGGATCTGTTCGTCGGTGACCGGTTTCATGTGATCGGAAGCTAGCACCGCGCCGCGCCGGCGTCGCCTGAATTTCTCCGGGGGCTGTCGCTATGCTCATGCCGGTGCGATGATCAAGCCGGTTCATGACCGAGCCGCGAGCGAGCTGCCCCAGCAGGGCAGTTGGATCCCGTCCGCGCGCCGGCCGCGCGGACGGCAGCCGAGCCCGAGGGGGCCCATGGAAAAGCGGAATGTCCTGATCACCGGCGGCTCGGCGGGCATCGGACGCGCCTGCGTGGCACGGTTCGCCGCCGACGGGCACCGGGTCTGGTTCACCTACCACTCGGGCCGGGAACGCGCCGCCGAGCTCGCCGAGGAGTTGAACCGCGAGGGACCGGGGACGGTCCGGGCCTTCCCGTTCCGCCAGGGCGAGTGGTCCGACCACGAGCGCCTGGTCGGCGAACTCCCCGGCCCCGTCGACATCCTGGTCAACAACGCGGGCGCGGGATCGGCCACCATCGAGCGCTACGCCGAGGGAGCCGCGCACGAACAGGACGCCGCGCTGCTGCGGATCAACGCGGTCGGGCCGCTCTGGCTGATCGGGCAACTGCTGCCCGGGATGCGGGAACGCGGCTTCGGCAAGATCGTCAACGTCTCCAGCGTCGGCGGGGGCATCTCCCAGTTCCCCGGCTTCCGGCTCGCCGACGGGATGAGCAAGGCCGCCGTCGGCCACCTCACCCGGCAGCTGGCCGCCGAACTCGCCCACGAGAACGTGGACGTCTTCGCCGTCTGCCCCGGTGCCACCGCGACCGGCATGTTCGAGGCCAGCACCCTCACCGGCCTCTCGTCGGACGAACGGGCCGGGCTGCTCGCCCGCCTGCCGCGCGGACGGCTGATCGAACCGGACGAGGTCGCCGAGCTGGTCCACTGGCTGGCCGGCCCGCACTCCGCGCTGCTGCACGGCGCCGTCATCGACGCCTCGATGGGACTGGGCGTCCACCCGGGACTCATCACCGCAGCCCCCACCCACCACGACGCCGGAGGCCACTGATGGTGTCACGGACCGCCGCCGCCCTCACGGCCGCCTCCCCGGCCATTGCCGAGGCCCACTTCCGCGCCGAGGCGCGGCCCTACCACCCCCGGCTGCGCCCGGACGGCTACCTCAACCTGGGCACCGCCGAGAACCGGCTGGTCGGTGACCTGCTCGCGGACCACCTCGCCCGGCCGGGCGCGCTCACCGAGGAGAACACCCGCTACGCCGAACTCCACGGAAGCCCCGTGCTGCGCCGGCGGATCGCCGAACTCCTCACCCGCACCGGCCGGTCCGCGGTCGATCCGGAGGACCTGGTGGTGGTCAGCGGCGCCACGGCCGCGCTCGACATCATCGCCACCATCCTCTGCGACCCGGGCGAGGCGATCGTCGTGCCCGCGCCCTACTACGCGGCCTTCGACACCGACCTCGGCGGCCGGTCCGGCGCGCGGGTGGTCCCCGCGCTGCTGGACGAGTCCGACGACTTCGCGCTCTCGGCCCGGGCGGTGGACCGTACGGTCACCGAACTGCACCGGCAGGGCGTGACGGTCCGGGCGGTGGTGCTGGCCTCGCCGTCCAATCCGCTCGGCCAGGTGCACAGCGCCGAGCAACTGCGCGAGCTAACCCAGGTGGCGGCGGCCCACGACCTGGACCTGGTCGGCGACGAGCTGTACTCGCACTCGGTGTTCGGCCCGACCCCGTTCACCAGCCTGCGAAACCCGGCCGTCGGCCAGGCCAGGGCGGGCCGGACCCACACCATCTGGGGCTTCGCCAAGGACTTCGGCCTGCCCGGTTTCAAGACCGGGGTGCTGCACGTGACGGACCCCCGGGTCCGCGCGGCCGCCCGCGCACTGTCCTACTTCGCCCCGGTCTCCACCGGTACCCAGTCCTTCCTCGCCGACCTGCTGGACGACCCCGAGTGGACGGCCGGCTTCCTCGCCGAGAACCGGCGCCGGCTCGCCGCCTCGTATGCGGCGACCGCCGGCGCGCTGGCCCGGGAGGGCATACCACACATCCCGGCGGAGGCCGGCTGCTCGCTCTGGCTGGACCTGCGCGACCGGCTGCCCGAGCCGACCTACGACGGCGAGCGCGAGCTCTGGCGGACCATCCTGGAGCAGGCCAGGGTCAGCATCATCCCCGGCGAGATCTTCCATCCCAACGCCCCCGGCTGGTTCCGACTCTGCCACACCCAGGACCAGGAGACGGTCGCCGAGGCGGTGGCCAGGCTGGGCAGGCTGCTCGGTTCGCGGCCTCGGCCCTGAGGCGCAACCGACCCTGGCCCCGGGAGTCAACTGCCGTGGCTCTACAGTGAACTGATGATCAGACACATCGAGTTCGACCGACTGCACAATTTCCGAGACCTCGGCGGCTACCGCACGGAGGACGGCCGTACCGTGCGCTGGGGCGCGCTCTACCGGTCGGACTCGCTGGCCAAGCTTGCCGGCGAGCCCGACCGGGAGCGTTTCCGGGCCCTGGGCATCCGTACCGTGATCGACCTGCGCTACCCCTGGGAGATCGAGGCCAGGGGCCGGGTACCGGAGGACCTCGGGGTCGCGTACCACAACCTCAGCATCGAGCACCGCCCGTACGACCAGGCGGCGCTCGGCCCCGAGACCGACACGGCGGCCTTCCTCGCCGAGCGGTACGCGGAGGTGGCCGAGGACGGGGTGAAGGAGCTCCGGCGGGTCCTGGAAGTGATCGCCGCCGACGGCGGCCCGCTGGTCTTCCACTGCGCATCGGGCAAGGACCGTACGGGAATCGTGGCCGCGCTGGTACTGGACCTGCTCGGAGTGCCCGAGGAGACGGTGGTGGCCGACTTCGCGCTGACCGGGCTCGCCACCGAGCGGCTGATCGCGGACTGGCGCGCGGCGAATCCGGGCCACGAGCTGAACTGGCCCGGGTACGGGACCGCGCCGGCCGTGCTGATGCGGCTCTTCCTCGACGGGCTGGCGGAGCGGCACGGGTCCGTGCGTGGCTATGTCGGCGAAGTCCTGGGCCTCGGGACGGAGTTCGGCGAGCGGCTACGCGAGCGGCTGCTCGTCGACTGAGCTCGGGCGGCCGTCAACGGCGGCCTCGGGGCACTCCGGAGCCGCCGTGCCGTCGGCCGGGGCCCGGGGCGGGGCTGTTCAGCGGCCCTGAGGGGGTTCTCAGGCGCCGGGGATCCGCACCCGCATGGTCAGGCCGCCTTCCGGGCGTGCGGTGGCCTCGATGGCGCCGCC
>NZ_JBSFJU010000063.1:0-45897 GCF_053598215.1 Kitasatospora sp. NPDC001175
GTGCTCGGCATCATCGGCGCCGTCGCCAAGGGCCTGCTCTACCTGCTGTTCATCGGCGTCGCCGTGCTGATCCTCGCGCTGGCCGTCTCCGCAGTTCGGCTCCGGCGCGTAAGCCGACGCCGCACTCGCTGACACATCCGACACACCCGCGATACGGCGCGCGGCGGGTGCACCGGTTTGGCCGGGTCTGTCCAGCGAACTTTTTTACAGACCCGTGCGGCCCGCGGATCAGTACTTTCACGTCGAAGCGTACTTCGGCCCTCGGCACCTGCCAGCGAAGCGGTTCCGAGCACGGCGTAATGGCGAAGCCGTCATCGCGCAGATCAGGCCCTCGATAGCGCGCCTGGTTGGCCTGGGCGGCGAGTGACGAAGCCGGCGTGGCCCGATGGTCGGGCGTGCCCGGCGGTGGCGTTTACGAGGGTGCGCGTGGCGTTGGGCGGACGCGCAGGAGTAGAAGGGCGGTGTCGTCGCCCTGGGTGCCGGATGGGTGGGCTTGGTCGAGGAGCGCATCGGCGATGTTGTCCAGGGTGTGGCCGGCGTGTGAGAGGACTGTCGCGAGCTTGGTGATGTTGGTGTCGTGGTCGGTGCCGGGGGTTTCGATGAGTCCGTCCGTGTACAGGGCGAGGACGGTGGTGGGGGGCAGGGCGACTTCGGTGGTGGGGTAGGACGCTGAGGGATCCACGCCCAGCAGGGGTCCTGGCGGTATGTCGAGGATCTCGGTGTGCAGGTCGGGGTGGCGCAGGAAGGGCGGGTGGTGTCCGGCGGTGGCGAGCTGGGTGTTGTGGTGGGCGAGGTCGAGGTGTGCGTACAGGCAGCTGGTGAGCAGGTCGGGGTCAAGGTCGGTCAGTAGCCTGTTGGTGCGGGCGAGGATCTCGCCGGGGGTGGCGCCGGCGACGGCGTAGGCGTGGACGGCGGTGCGGACCTGGCCCATCAGCCCGGCGGCGCTGACGTTGTGGCCCTGCACGTCGCCGATGACCGCGGCGGCCTCGGTAGTCGTCAGGCGGATGAGGTCGTAGAAGTCGCCGCCGATGTCCACGCCGTGGCTGGCGGGCAGGTAACGCGCGGCCACGTCCAGACCGGGGATCTCCGGCAGCGTGTAGGGCAGCAGGCGCGCCTGGAGTCCGTGGGCGAGCTGATGTTCGGCGTCGTATCGCCGAGCTCGGTCCAGGGCTTGTGCTATCAGGGCACCGAGGGTGGTGAGGATGGTGCGCTCGTCGGAGGTGAAGCGGTGGGGCTGCTGGTAGCCGAGCACACACGTGCCGAGGGGGTGCTTGGAGGCGATCAGCGGCAGGAATGCCCAGGCGGCCAGGCCGCCGTCGATGGCGGGGCTTACCGGATAGGCCGCGCGGAATTCCTCCCGGGAGGCGAAGAAGGACGGCACTCCTGCAGTCAGACCCAGCACGCTTGGAGTGTTCGCCGTCAAGGGCGTGTGGTCGAGGGAGTCCACCACCTCGGGGGCGAAGCCGCGATGGCCGATGACGTGGACTCGGCCAGCTTCGGGGATCAGGAGCAGGAAGCCCTGCGCTCGGAAGGGGACCAGGAGATGATCGGCTACCAGCTCGACGATGTCGCGGACGGTCGCCGCTTGCGCCAGGGCGCCGGCCAGGCGTACCAGATGACGCATCGTGTCCAAACGGTCCAGCCCGGCGCCGCCATCGGTCGGTGCCTTCGCGGGGCGCGAGCCGTCGGTTGCATTGATCCGCACACTGAGGCCGGTGCGGTCAGGGTAGAGCTGGAACAGTAGGTGCCTGTCGGGTGGCCGTACCGCGGTGAACGAGGTCGGCCGTTGGCTGATGACCGAGTCCTGAAGCCGGTGCTCGTAGGCCGGATTGTCCAGCCACGGCAACGCCTCCCGCAGTCGGGTGCCGAGTAGGTGAGGGATGCTCTCGCCCAGCAGGTCGGCCGCGGTGGCATCGATGAAGGTGATCCGTCCGTGTGGGTCGAGGCAGCACGCGCCGTCGGGGAGGCGGGAGAGGTATGCGGCCGGGGGGTTGGCCGAGGCGGAGCTGGTCAGGGGGATGTATCGGGGCTCGTATGCGGGCCGGAGGGGGGCTCCGGCGTCGGCGGCCTGTTGCAGTACCGTCGCGATGCGACCGCTGGCTGTGGTCAGTGTGCGGCGCTCGCAGGCGCTGAGCTCTGGCGACCGTTCGGGGGACATCAGCACCGCGAGGGCGCCCCAGGCAGTGTGCCCGGTGGCGATCGGGACGATGGCGTGGGCCCGCGGATACGGCAGGAGCAGGGCGACGTGCGGATAGCGGCGCGCCAGGTCTTCGCTGGAGCTGACCCACACCAGGTGGCGTTCGCGCACTGCTTCGAGCACCGGATCCGGAGTCGCGGTGGCCAGCCGCATGTGCCGCAGTGGGCTGAAGAACTCCGGGGGGATCCCGGCCGTCACCTCAAGGCTCAGTACCTCGCCGCCGTGCTCCAGCAGCACGATGGCCCCTGAAGACGCGCCGAGGGTTTCCACTGCCTCGGTGAGCGTCTGGTCCAGTAGATCTTGGACCAGACCTTGTTCCAGGCCCTCGCCATCCGCCATGGCGATGTCCACTTCGCGAAGAAGGCCGCGTGTATCTCCATGCTACGAGGACGCCGCGGCGGGTGGCCGCTCGGAATCATGAGGGTGAAGACGAGCCGCGTGGTGCTGGTGCCGACGATCGAGTTGCTGGAGCCGACCGCCGCGTCGTGGTCGCTCAAGGGTGGGCGTCGGGATCTTGCGGTGGCGGCGTGTTCGCGGAATGAGGCGTTGGAGACCGCCCGGATCGCCGATCTGGTCGCCTCCGTGAAGGTGGGCGAGCCGGTCACCGTGTACGCCACCTACGCCTCGCCGGTGGTCACGGACGAGGACCTGCGCGACCTGCTCAACCTCCCGGCCATCGCCGACCTCCGCTCCCAGCGCAGCAACGAGGAGCTGCTGCGCCTGGCGGGCCGGCGGGTGGGCCTCTCGCGTTTCGGGGCGGGTTCCTTGTCCTCGTCGTCGTTGCCGCGGCCAAGGTGGAGGCAGTCGGTGACAGCCTCGATGGCGCCGCTGAGCGCGCCCTTGCTCTTGCCGTACAGTCACGGTGCCTCCCGACAGCTGCCGTAGCAGCCGGAGCGGTTGTCTGCCCGCCCGGACAGCGGGCTCTCAGGTGCGCCGGCCGATCCGCCCACGGGTGTAGCGGCGGATTCGCTCGTACGCCACGAGTTCGCCCTCCTCGTCGAGCGTTGCCCGATACCTGGCCATCACACTGGTCGTCTCAGGGATGCGCTCCAGTTCCACCACCTCCACATCGGCCTGCCAGCCGTCGTCGATGGGTTTGAGCGCCGAGACGGACTCTGGTGCGCGGCCCAGGAGTTGTGCGAGCTGCTCGGCTGCGTAGCCCATGGCCCTCGGCGCTGAGATCCGCCGGTGCTGGCGCTTTTGCGCGGTGGGTCTTCGGCTACATTCTGCCGCTGGTAGGAGCTGCGGACGTGCTGCTCGACGCAGCCCTTCCGCCGACGCCATCGTCATTGCCTGCGGCCATGTTCCTTTCCGGGCTCGGAGACGACGTGCTACTTGGTACCGTGTTTTCCGGAACTTCCCACCAACACAGCCTAGTTCATGATATTCGGCGGGTTGCGCCTGGTGAGGTCTGAGGGCTCACTCGTCCCCGGTCCGCCGACGTGGGGATTCGAAGCGCCCCGCATGCGAATAGCGTCCGCGTTGACCAGACTGGTGGTAGAAGCGCCAGTGCAGAATCGCACCGGTACGCGGGCCCTGCGAGCCCGCGCGCAGTGTGCCCGCGCGCGTGAGCCGATCGCCTCGATGCGGCACATGCTCGCCCGGGTGGCGACTGGTCGGCGGCCCCTATGCAGATATGCAGGCGCGCCCACGAAAAGCTGCTGCTGATCCCAGGTTCTCGGCAGCACACCCGTCTCGCCCAGGCTCCTCCGGCTCCTGTGCCTCTTGGGCAGGAGGGGCACAGGAGCCGGAAGGAACGACCTCATGAAAGACACCGCCAAAATTGCCCTTGCGGCTGCGGTCGCCGGGGGCTACCTGATCGGACGAGCCAAGAAAGGCCGGCTTGCGTTCGGCGTTGCGACCTATCTCGCCGGCCGCCGGTTCGGGCTGGATCCGCGCCAGCTCGCCACCGAGGGGCTCCGCCGGCTCGGCGAGGTGCCGCAGCTGGCGGAGCTGAACGAACAGGTCCGCGGAGAACTGCTCGAAGCCGGTAAGCACGCCGTGGCGGCCGCGGCCGACCGCCGTATCGGGCAGTTCGCCGACTCCCTCAGGGAGCGCACGCTGAACATCGGCAAACCGAAGCCGCAGGAGGAAGAGGGAGAAGGAGAGGAAGAGCCATCCGACGAGGAGGAAGAGTACGAGCAGCCCGAAGACGAAGAGTCGGAGGGTGATGAGGACGAAGAAGAGTACGTGGACGAGGAGGAACCGGAGGAAGAGGACGAAGCCGAAGACGAGGCGCCAGAGGAAGAGGACGAAGCCGAGGCAGAGGAGGAGCCGGAGGAAGAACCGCATCGGGAGCGCCCTGCACGCCGCCGCGTCGCCCCCACGGCCGACGAGCGCCCCTCCCGCCGGCGCGCCGCTTCGACCGCCTCCAAGGCCGCATCGAAGTCGCCGTCCGCACGCACGCCGGCGAAGAAGGCCTCGGTTCGCGAGAAGAAGACGACTCCGGCGGCGAAGAAGTCTCCCGCGAAGACAGCGCCCCCGGCCAAGCGGTCGTCGACACGCGCCGCCCCCGCGAAGACCGCCGCCACCAAGGCTGCGGGAACGAAGGCGGCCGCGCCGGCGAAGAAGGCCCCGGTCGAGAGGACCGCAGCGGGCAAGAGCAGCGCGGCCAAGGCACCCGCGCGGTCCACCCGGCGGAGGTAGGTCATGGCCAGGACGGAACAACAGGAGCCCCCCGAGGTCTCAGGCGTCGACCGGCTTCGAGGGGAAGCCGTCAAATTCCTCGGCGCCCAGATGGAACACCTGGTCGAGAAAGCCGGCAACAAGGTCAAAGACCTCACAGGCCAGCTCACAGATGTCGCGGACAGCGGTGGTGTGCTGCCCAAGGTGGGCGGCCGCGTCCTGCAGGGGGAATCACCACCCAAAGCGTTCGTGGCAGAGAAGGCCAAGAGTGTCAAGGACAAGGTCGTCGACAAGCTCAAGGGTGTCTTCGGCGGCGGCAAGGCCGGCCGCAAGGCTGGCAAGAAGGTTATGAACATGGTCGAGGTCCTCGACATCGGCCTGCCGGTGCGGACCGTGTACGACCACTGGACGCAGTACCAGGACTTCAGCGGGTTCGCCAAGGGCGTGCAGGACGTCTCGCAGGTCGACGAGGTGACCACCGACTGGAAGGTCAAGGTCGGGCCTTCGAAGCGCGGCTTCAAGGCAACCGTCCAGGAGCAGGTGCCGGACGAACGCATCGTGTGGACGTCACAAGGCGCCAAGGGCAGTACCCGTGGGGCCGTGAGCTTCCACGAACTGACACCGACCCTCACCCGCGTCGTTCTCGCTGTGGAGTACTACCCCTCGGGGCTCTTCGAGAAGACCGGGAACATCTGGCGAGCCCAGGGCCGCCGTTTGCGCCTGGACTTCAAGAACTTCCAGCGGCATGTCTCCCTCAGCAACGACGAGGCGAAGGGCTGGCGCGGCGAGATCCGCGACGGCGAGGTCGTCCGCACCCACGAGGAGGCCATGGAAGAGGAGGAAGCAGACCAGAACGAACAGCCCGACGACGAGTACGACGAGGACGAACCTGAGGACGAGTACGACGACGGAGACGAGGAAGCCGAAGACGAGGAGGAAGAAGAGTACGACGACGGAGGCGAGGAAGCCGACGAAGAGGAGGAAGAAGAGTACGACGACGGCGGAGAAGCCGACGAAGAGGAGGATGCGGAGGACGGCGAGCGCCAGGAAGACGACGAGGACGAGGACTATGAGGATGAGGAGGACCAGAGATGAGTCGGCCTCCTCAGGCGGCTCATACGCAGCCGCGAGCCTAGCAACAAAGCCACGAGTCACACGGCACCAGCACTGACCCGATGTTTCGGCAACAGCGTGGTCCAGTCAGGCCGATGCTCGGCGCTCCACGTGCCGCGCGTCGGCCTGAGTGTGGGGCGCTCGTGGACGTGGCGTGATGGCAAGAGTGGCCCTGGACCCAACGGCCGGAGGCAACGACCGGCGGTCCAACTGGACCTGTACGACGTGCTGTACGCCCCCACCCCGGCGCTGTGGCCCTACCGTCCAGATCAACACCTGCGGCGATCCGGAAACCCACGTAGCCCGGGAAACGGAACTCATCGACCGCACCACCTTCCCCACCCGCCATCACGCCGAGCAGGCCCTCTTCGCCTACATCGAGGGCTTCTATAACCCCCGGCGTCGCCATTCGGCGAACGGCCAGCTCAGCCCCGCCGAGTTCGAACGCCGTCACACCGCGAAGACGCCACATAGAGTGCTCTACGCGGTCGCATAGCCCGCAAGCCCATCTGTGTCTGTCAGACCGGGGCAACTCCAGACCCCTTCAGCGTGAACCCCTGACCGTCGTCACTGGGACACCCTGTGCAGCGTGCTGCGGACAGCCGCCCTCGACAACAGGTACCGGGCAGGCAGGCCCGGTGCCCAGTGTCCGTCGGAGCTGCACTCGCGGGTTAGGCTTCGCGAGAGCAGGACACCGAGGCGACCGACACAGCCGGATCGCGGCCCAGATCCCGCAAAAGTGAGCGCACGGGACCCGCCCTCAGTCGTTTGCCCAGGCCACTGCGGGAAAGATGTGTGGCTAGAGTTGTCTGCGAGATCGGAGGACACCATGATCGTCCTCGGAATCATCCTGCTTGTCGTCGGGTTTCTGCTCCACCTCGGCTTCCTGTGGATGATCGGGATCGTCCTGCTGGTCATCGGGGCCATTTTGTGGATCCTGGGATTGGTGGGACACGCCGTCGGCGGCCGCCGCCACTACTGGTGACACACCGCCAAGCCCCGGCCCCAGCAGACGCGCGAACCGCTCATGCAAGCGGGGAGCCGCCCGCCCCGGCGCAATCGCTCGACTTCGACGAGGCGATGCGCGGGCATGTGGCGTCACTGTGACCCCCGTCAGCGGTGCTTGGTGGTGGGTGGTCGAAGTGCGCCCTGGGCGGCGCGGCTCGGGATCCGCCGGGGCCGCCGCCGGGGCCGCGCAGGATGTGGGCGTGCGCACCGGAGACCGCTCCCATGAAGAGGATCACGGCCAACACGGTCAGCCCCGGCGCTGTCACAGCGGCGCCGCGCCCGATCTGACCGTGGGTGACTGCCTTCAGGACCGCGGCTCCGCCACCGGCCAGGACGAGCAGGAAGGTCCCGAACAGTTCACTGAACAGCCGTCGGCCCTCATACGAGAGGTCGGCGAAGTCACGGGCCCATACCGGCTCGCGCTCGAATTCTGCCGCGATACGGGGCCGTGGCGGGCCCGCACGATGGCCTCGACCCAATCCACGATGCCGAAGGTGAGTGCCCCCTGCAGGGGACGGGGGTCCTCGATGCGGTAGCCGGTCAGCGCGTACGCGGCGGCGCCCATGAGCTCGAAGAAGACGAAGGCGTTGAACAGGTCGCCGGTGAGGGCGAAGCCGGCCATGCCCGCCTCGAACAGCAGCAGGAGCGCGGGGAAGATCCCGGCGCGTTCGCCCGCGGGTTCCTCGAAGTACCGCCAGGAGTAGACGACCACGGCGAGGACGAGGACGGCGACCAGCAGGGCCAGGCCCGCACCGATCGGATCGGCGATCAATACGATCCCCACCTGAGCGGCCCAGCCGCCCAGCCGGGCTGTGGCAACGCTGCCGGTGCGAGTCCAGAGCAGGGTCAGGCACACCACCTCCAGGGTGGCGATGGTGGTGGCCAAGGCGTCCAACCAAGGCGCGGCAGGCGGCGGCCGGCGACGGCGAGGAACGCGGCGCCCAGCAGCGGGATGGCCACGGCCAGCGGCAGCAGGTTCCCGGATGCCATGTCAGCCTTTGAGGCCGGTGAGGCCCTGTGGGTCGACGGTGTGGTGGCGTTTGCGCAGCTGGATGGTCAGGGCGAGCAGCAGGGCGGTGACGGTGGCGCCGACGACGACGTCGGTCAGGGCCAGGGCTTGCACGACGGGGTCGACGACCGGCCGCGTGCCGGGGATGAGGTCGGAGTAGACGGGGGCGGTCGCGCCGCGCCGGTAGCCGACGGCGAGGAGCAGCAGGTAGGTGGAGGACTGGGCGACGGCGAGGCAGCCGATGGCGTGGATGAGATTGCGGCTGGTGACCAGGCCGTAGAGGGCGACGAGAAGGACCCAGCCGGCGGCCAGGTAGACCCAGATCCCCATTCAGTGCGCCTCCTGACTATCGGAATCGGTGATCTCGACGGCCTGGTCGAGGAAGTGCGCGAGCAGGACGATCAGCCCGGAGGCGACCTCGACGCCGACGGCGGCGTTCAGCACCGGCAGGGTGCCGCCGGAGGTGATCTGGTTGAACGTGCCCAGCGGCAGCACGTTCTTCAGGAACGCGCCACCCGCGATCAGGCCGGCCAGCCCGATGATCGTGAAGGAGGCCGCTGCCAGGGAGTCGGCCACGTCGAGTACCGTGAGCGGGCGGATCCTCTCCAGTACGCGGTAGTCGGCGGCGACGTAGGCCAGGTGCAGGGCGGTGGCCAGCACCACGCCGCCCTGGAATCCGCCGCCGGGCGAAAGCTGCCCGTGCGCGACGACGTACACCCCGACAACCAGGGTGATGGGCATAAGCACCGTGCCGAACAGCCGGGTGGTGGGCAGCACCCGCTCCGCTGCCGGTGGGTGCTCTCGCTCGTCCCGGGCCAGACGCAACAGCAGGGTGGCGCCGAGCACGGTGGTGAATAGGATCGACTCCTCGCCGAGAGTGTCGAACGCTCGGATGTCGAAGTTGACCGAGGAGACGACGTTCGCCGTGCGGTGGGCGAGCGCCGCCGTCACCGCACGCTGGCCGTATGGGTGGAAGTCGGAGCCGAAGCGCGGTACCTCGGTGCAGGCGGCGGTGAAGAAGGCCGCGATCACCGTGGTGGCGACCAGGAACATCACCAGCCGGGTGCGGGCGGTCACCGGCTCTGGTCCTTGCCGTCACCGTCGTCGCCGCCGCTCGTGGGGCGCCGGGTCACCTTACGGACGGTGAGGAGGATCAGCAGCGGGGTCAGCGCGGTGCCGACCGCCAGCTGGGAGAGCGCCACGTCGGGAGCCTGCAGCACCGCGAACAGCACAGACAGGCCGAGCCCCAGGACAGCCAGTATCACGGCCTGGCGGGCCGGGTCCCGGCAGAGCGCCGTTACGGTGGCCGCGAGCACCACGAACGCGACCGCCACGCCGACCAGCCACTCGCTCACTCCCGCTCCCGCCGCTCGGCCTGCCAGGAGGCCTTGCCCAGGGCGATCGTGGTCACCGTGCCACCGGCAGCAAACAGCAGGCCGATCAGCAGCGTCTTCACCGCGGCTCGTCCCGCGCCCTGATCGACGGCCACCGCCGCCGCGATCAGCGGCACCCCCGCGCACGCGGCCGGCGCGAGCGCGTGCAGCCGCAAGAACGTGTCCCCAAAGCGCGCCAGTGCCACCACGGACAGCAGTACGAACGCGACCCCCGCCCACAGCAGCACCAGCACCAGCACGTGACCTGCCATCATCCTCCCTTCGATCCACAACACGTGGCTGTCCGTCATACCCCACTCCCGCTCCCACTCCCGCTGCCGTGGCGGTGCGCGCCGGTGCTGTCGTGTTCGTAGCTGTGGCCGACCACGAAGCGGGTGAAGACGAGCGTGCCCGCCGGGGACAGCACCGCGAGCATCAGGGCCAGGTCCTGGTAGGAAGAGCGCTGGTAGGCCTGCGGCAGCACCAGGAACACCGCGCCCACCGCGGTGGACAACAGGCAGACACCCGCCAGGCGTCGCACCGCGCTGCCCCGGGCCGCCACCCACAGACACACCGGCATCGCAGCCGCCAGCAGGACCAGGGCGGCCGCGGCCCACGCGTTCACGGTGCGCCCTCCGCGTCGGCGACCACGCCATCCACCGGTCCCGTCCCCGGGCCGAGCTCGTGGACCAACACCTCGCCCGGCTCAGGGATCTCCACGACGCAGGTGTCCGGCGAGGCGGCCAGCAGCACACCGGCCCAGCCCGCACCAACCCCCTCTCGCAGGAGGATCCGCCCGAAACCGGCCCTCCGCGATCCCGATACCAGAGCGGAGGTGAGCACGCCACAGCCGCGCACTACGCCGGCCGGCACCAGTACCGCAGCCCGCACGGCGCCCTGGGCACCGCCCGGGGCGACGCCGGCGGCCAGCCGCAGATGCCGCGCGGCGAATGCCCCGCCGGCCGCGGCGACGGCGGCCACCAGCAGCTCGACCGGGGAGACCGAACTGATCGACACCACCGTCACACCTGCCAGCACGCCGAACCACACCGCGATCTCCACCACCGCACCGCGCACCACGCGTCCCCTCCCTTCCACCGCGCAGCTCCGGAAGATCTGACTCACCGTCATTCTTCGACCCGCTGTGGGTGGGCACCCTCCCGGCACGACCGCCGCGCCGTCCGTCACCCGGACAGACGAGCGCCTTCGGTACCGGCAAGCCGCGGTGTGGTTCAGCCGGGCGGCTCCTGCGGACGGGGACGGCCTGGCTCGGGGGGCTTCGGGTGTGTCGGCGGACCGGGCTCGGGGCCGCCCGGCCGACCGGGCGGCGTCGGGGGCGCAGGCGGCTGCGGCGGCGCGGGCGGCTCGGGTGGTACCGGCGGAACAGGCGGCAGGTGGGCGCCGGCGTGACGCAGCCAGCGGGCCTCGGAGGTGAAGCCGAGCATCGCCTGCATCATCTCCAGCAGTGACCGCGCGGACGGTGCGAGGGCGCCCAAAGTCAGTCTGTGACGAGAGTTCTCTCAGCTGGGCGCCACGGGCTGTTCGAGGAGCTCGCCCGGTCCGTCGAAGCCGCAGCGCCGGTATAGCGGCGCACTTCGCTCGGACGGCCACACGATCAACGTATCCAGGCGGTGAGCGTGCGCGTAGCGGGTCACCTCCTCGAGGAGGGCCCTGCCCAGGCCGCGGTTGCGCTGTTCCGGGGTGACGTAGAAGTTCGTCACGTAACCGAGGGCCTCGGAGTCCTGGTAGGGACTCGGGACCTTCTCCACAAGACACACGAATACGTGACCACACGGTCGGCCGCCCACTTCCGCAAGCCAGACACGCCACGGCCCGGCCATCCTGGCACGCAACCACCCCTCGCATTCAGCGACGAACTCCTCTTCGTTCTGCGGGACTTCATCGCCGCCCTCCTCCGCCTTGAATCGCCAACGCATGGCCGCCAGCGCAGGCGCATCAGCGAACTCGGCCCGCCGGATAACGACGTCACTCATGGCCACACTCTCGCAGGCCGATCTGCAGGAGCGCAATCGCCCTACGAGCGCGCAGCGACCCCTTGGAATTGATCATCTCTAGTCGCCGAGGGCGTTGGCGAGCTGCTTCTTGTTCATCTTTGAGCGGCCCTGGACGTTGCGCTGCTTGGCCTCGTTGTACAGCTGCTCGTAGGTGGGGCCCTGGGAGCCGCTGTGGGAGTGCTGGCCGCCGCGTCGGCTGGAGGAGATGTCCTTCACCGAGCTGCGGGTGGCGGTCTTCGACTCACCGTGCCGGGGACGGTGCGGGCGGCGATCTCCTTGGCCCGCTTCTCGCTCTCACCGCGCTCCAGCGCGCTGTCCCTGATGTGCTCGTACTGTCGTTCCCGCTTGGGGCTCGATTCGCGTGGCATGTCACACGCTCCTTCGCTGTGCTCGGACCCGCGGGGCGCGTCTGCCCCGCAGCCCGGATGCGAACCCGCATGGTCCCGGTCGCAAACCCGTCACCCGCCCGGTTGCCCGCCACAGGCCCCCGCCCAGCATCCCGAGGCGCTGGGCGGCCCACTGCTGCACGCTTCGGGTGCGTGCTTGGTCGTCGAAGCGTCCGTGGGCCCCGAAGTCCTGCCAGTTGTCGACCGGTGTGAACAGGTTGTCCGGGGCATCGGCGCGCCGGCGCTCGCCGCTCTGCTGCGACGCGAAACCGGTGCGTGCCAGGTACCGGTCCAACAGGGCGGGCGCGACCGCGTTCGCGAGCAGCGTGGCCACCGTGCTGCCGCCGACCCAGTACTCGCGCCGCCCCGGGTGATCGGCTGCGAAGAGCACCGCGCGGGCGGCGACCTCCGGCTGGTAGATCGGCGGCACCGGCTGCGCCCGCTCGGGCAGCCGGGAGCGCACCCAGTCGAACTGCGGGGTGTTCACCGCCGGCATCTGCACCATCGTCGTGCGTACCCGGGTCCCGGAGGCCAGCAGCTCGCATCGCAGCGCCTCATGCCAACCCTGGAGGGCGTGCTTGGCGCCGCTGTAGGCGCTCTGCAGCGGGATGCCCCGATAGGCGATCGCCGAACCGACCTGCACGATCACGCCCCGGTCGCGAGGCAGCATCCGCTTCAGAGCCGCCCGCGTGGCGTACACGTACCCCAGATAGGAGACCTCGGTGACTCGCCGGAACTCCTCGGGGGTGATCTCGGTGAACGGGGCGAACACGGAGGCGAACGCGTCGTTGACCCACACGTCGATCGGCCCGAGCTCGTCCTCCGCGCGCTGCGCGGCGGCCTCGACGGCGTCGGGGTCGGCGACGTCCGTCGTGATCGCGACGACCTTCGCCGCGCCGGCCTGCTCGGCCTGCCGTACCGCGGCCTCGAGGCCGCCGCGGCCGCGGGCGATCAGCGCGAGACGGTCACCGCGGGCCGCGAAGGCGGCGGCGCTCGCCCGGCCGATGCCGCCGCTGGCACCGGTGACCACCACGGTGCGCACGGTGTGGATATGGGATGTCATGCGAGGCGACTGTCCGCTCAGCGCGGATGCAAACCTCCGTCCGGGCCGGGCCGCCCCGCCTCCCGCAGCTCCACACGTCCCGGCCCGGCCCGGGGGCCGGCTTTCGCTGCCATGCAACGCGGGATACCGACGGGATGGCACGCGGGATTCGCCAGGGGCATCATCAACGGGTGAGCCCCTGGGCTGGATGTTGCCCAGCCGCGCGTGTACGGGAAGGACCGCCGTTGGAGCCGCAGCCCGCCGCTGTCGTTGGTGTTCTCGGCCCGCTCGAGCAGCCCAGGCGCCTGCTGGTTGTCTGGGGCGACCATCGCGCGGTCACCGCCGAACTCGACCAGGAGCAGGCCCGGGCGATCGCCGAGCGCCTGCCGGGGCACCTTGTCACCGCACGCGATGGTCGCGTGCCCGACCAGGTCGTGCGCTGGCTCCAACCACCCCTGGACGTCACCCTCCACCTGCACGAAGACGGCGCGCCACACTTCGCCCATCTCGACCTTCCGTGACACAGCGCTGCGCGGCGGCGTCGCGCATCCGGGCGACGATGCGACCGCTTGTCCCGCCGACCTCGACCGCGTTCGGTCATGCTCCCACAACCACACTGAGCCGTCGTTTCCTTGTCTGTGTCCGTCCTCATCGCGGTGGCGAAACGATCGGGCCGCGGCGGTCAGGATCGCAGGGCGGGCAGGACGTGCTGCCGGTAGGCGTCGAAGAAGGCTTCCTGGTCGGGGCCGATCTGGCCGACGTACACCTCGTCGAAGCCGGCATCGGTGTAGGCCTGGATGGTCTGTGCGTGCTCATCAGGGTCGTCGCCGCAGGTGACGGCGTCGGCGACCATCTCGCGGGTGACCAGCTGGCTGGCCTGTTCGAAATGTGCGGGAGTGGGCAGGAGCTGGGCGAGTTCGCCGGGCAGCAGCTCGGTGGACGGTGTCGACGGCCTTGTCTTGGTCGCTGCTCCAGCAGACCTTCACACCGCCGACCACCGGCTTGCCCACGCCGCCACCGCGGCGGAACGCCTCGGCGAGGTCACCGTCGGGGGTCATGGTGACGAAGCCGTCGCCGGCCCGGCCGGCCAGCTCGGCCGCGTTCGGCCCGAACCCGGAGACATGGATCGGCAGGGGCCGCTCGGGCGTGGTGTAGAGGCGGGCGTTGTCCACGGTGTAGTGGCGGCCGCGGTGGCTGACCGGCCGGCCTGTGAACAGCTCCCGCATCACGCCGATCGCCTCCTCCAGCATGTCGGCTCGCTCGGCGAAGGACGGCCACCGGTCCCCGTGGACGTGCTCGTTCAGCGCCTCGCCGGTGCCGACGCCCAGGGCGAAGCGGTCGCCCAGCAGGATGCTGGATGTGGCCGCCGCCTGCGCGGTCACCGCCGGGTGCAGGCGGATCGTCGGGCAGGTGACCAGGGTGGTGACGGGCAGGTTGGTGGTCTGGGACAGAGCGCCGATCATCGACCAGACGAAGGGGCTGTTGTCCTGGGCGTCGTTCCACGGATGGAAGTGGTCGGAGATCGCCAGACGGGTGAAGCCCGCCTGCCCGGCGCGCCGGGCCTGGTCAAGCAGCTCGGCAGGGGTGAACTCCTCGCAGGACAGGAAGTAACCGTACTCGGTCATCGCTTCGTGCTCCCTTCGGCTGCGCGGCTACCCGGCCGCCGCCCAGGGGACACCGGGTTACGCGACCAGGACACCGTCCAGGGCCATCGGGCGACTGCCTTATCGGCCTGATTCGACACCTTCGGCCCCTGCCGGTCAGAGATCGGCCACCAGGCGAACGGCGGCTTCGAGCATCAAGGCGTGGACGAAGGTCTGGGGAAGGTTGCCGCGCAGCTGACGCTGGGCGATGTCGAACTCCTCCGCGTACAGCCCGGGTGGTCCGCAGGCGGCGCGGTTGCGTTCGAACCAGCGCACCGCTTCGACGGCGTTGCCCTGCTGGTGCTGGGCGAGGGCGACGAGGAAGCCGCACAGCAGGAACGCGCCCTCGGCGTCCTCGAGCGGGCGCTGGTCGTGGCGGAACCGGTAGCAGTAGTGGTCCTGGCCAAGGTCGGCCAGCACGGCGTCGAGGGTGGCGCGGGTACGGGGGTCATCGGCGGGCAGCGCGCCGCGCAGGGCCGGCAGCAGCAGTGAGGCGTCCACGCCGGGGTCGGCCGGGGACCGCTGCCAGCGGCCCGTGGGGTGCAGGCAGTCACGGTCGGCCTCGGCGGTGATCCGATCCGCGAGCGCCTCCCAGTTGGCCGCGAGGCCGCGGCCCGCCGCCGGGTGTGCGGTGGCGATGGCGCGCAGCCCGGCCGCGCAGGTCAGCCGGCTGTGCGCCCACCGGTCCGGGTGGAGTTCCCAGATCCCGGCGTCGCGTTCGCCGTGGCGGGCGGCGATCGCGTCGGCGGCGATCCGAGCGGCACCCCAGCCCGCGGCGTCCAGCATGTCGTGGCGGGCGGCCGCGGCGAGCAGCAGCAGGCTCTCCCCGAAGCCGTCGAGCTGGAACTGCCGGTTGACGCGGTTGCCGACCACGTCGAACCCGCCCGGGTAGCCGGGCAGGTCCAGGGTGCGCGGATCCGGGACAGGGCCGCCGGCGGCAGTGTAGGCGGGCGCGAGACGGGGGCCGTGTTCGAAGAGGCGGGCGGTGACGAACCGCACCGAGTCGTCCAGGAGCGGGTGCAGCCCGGCGGCGGCCACGGCCTGGCCGATGTAGCCCTGGTCGCGGATCCACACGTACCGGTAGTCGTAGTTGCGGCCCTGCTCCGCCCGCTCCGGGAGGCTGGTGGTCGCCGCGGCCACGGTGCCGCCACCGGGGCCGGTCATCCCGCGCAGCACCGCATACGCGTGCCGGGCGTCGCGCCGACCGAGCATGCCCGCGAGATCGGGCACCTGCTCGGCCCACGCCGTCTCGGTCGCCCGCCACAGATCCCGGGCCGGCTCCGGCTGCTCCAGCGGCCGGTCGGAGAACTCCAGGAGGAGATCGTGATGGTCACCCGGTTCCAGCCGGAGTACGGCGTGCACCTGCGGATGGCCGCCGCTCTCGTCGGCCTTCGCGTGAGGCAGGCCGGTCAGGCGCAGGTGCAGGTCGCCGGCACGCGCCGTCCAGTGCCCATGTTCGTCCCGCTTGATCTTCCGCAGCGGGTGCTCGCCGAATCCGGCGGCCACCTGCAGCCCCACCGCCAACTCGGCCGGGCCGTCCACGGCCGTGATCCGGCGCAGAACCACTGCGCGGTGTGCCTGGCCGGGGTGGGCGAGGGCTTCGCGGCATTCGACGATGCCGCCGGGGGTGACCCAGCGGCTGCGCCAGATCAGGCTGCCGGCCTCGTAGTAGCCGCCCCACACGTACGGGCTGGTGGGGGTGACGGTGAACCAGCCGGGCCCGCCGATCAAGCCGGCGAAGACGGCGTCGCTGTCCCAGGCCGGCGCGCACATCCACACGATGTCGCCGCGCGGCCCCACGAGGGCCCCGCGCCGACCGTCGGCCAGCAGAGCGTAGTCACGTAGCGCGTGCGGGTTCGGGGGGCCAGTGGGGTGAGGCACTCGGTTCTCCCTGTGGTGGTCGGTCGTGGTCGTGCTGGCGGCTGGGGGAGCGGGCGTGGCGCCGGGGTGGAGTGGCCGGGCGCGGGGGCGGGTTGGCCGGGCGCGTAGTGATCAAGACTGACTCCTGCGGGGATAAGCAGCTTCGGCTTGCCGACCGTGGTGTTGCAGGTTCGGCGACTATCAGTTGCTGGCCGGTCCTGCGTAGGCGGTGCGGCTGTGGCGTTCGAGCACGTCGTTGCGGGGGACCACGCCGTGGCCGGGCGTGTCGTCCGCGCCGGGATGGAGCTCGCCGCCCGCGGGGTCGAGGGTTCCGTCGAAGAGGAGGTTCTCGATGCGGACATGGTCGTGGAACCATTCCAGGTGGCGCAGGTTGGGCACGGCGGCCGAGGCGTGGGCGTGGACGTGCGGGGCGCAGTGGCCGGACAGCTCCAGGCCATGGGCCTGGGCCAGAGCGGCCGCGCGGAGCCACACGGTGATGCCGCCGCAGCGGGTGGCATCGGCCTGCAGGCAGTCGACCGTGGGGGCCATGGCGGCGAAGTAGGGCAGGGTGAAGCCGTATTCGCCGGCGGCGACGTCCGCTGTGATGGCTGCGCGGACCCGGGCCAGGCCGGCGAGGTCGTCGGAGGAGACGGGCTCCTCGAACCAGCGCACATCGGAGTCCTCGAAGCGCTTGGCGAGCCGGATCGCCTGTTTGGCGGAGTAGGCGCCGTTCGCGTCCACGTAGAGTTCCACGCCGGGCCCGATGATCTCACGGGCCCGCTGAATGCGGGCAAGGTCCCGTCCCTCGCGGGTTCCCCACTCCTCCCCGATCTTGATCTTGACGCGGGGAATGCGGTCCTTCTCGGTCCAGCCGCGCAGCTGCACTTCCATCTGCCGGCCGTCGTAGCTGGTGAATCCGCCGCTGCCATAGACGGGCACACCGTCGCGGGCTCGTCCGAGCAGGTCGGCCAAGGGCAGTTCGAGAAGGCGGGCCTTGAGGTCCCACAGGGCGATGTCGACGGCGGACAGGGCGTAGCCGCCGATGCCGGGGCGTCCGGCGTTGCGCAGCGCGCGGTGCATGGCCCCGTTGGCGGCCGGTACATCGAAGGCGCTGCGGCCCACGACGTGGTCTGCCAGCAGTTCGGTGATGACGAGTGCGCAGGCGGCGGACCCGTAGGTCCAGCCGTATCCGCGGGCGCTCTCCGAGCGCGCCCGCACGAGGACCATGGTGGTGGTGTCCCAGTGGGCGGTGCCGTCGGCCTCCGGGGCGTCGGTGGGGAAATCAAGCACCCACACCTGCAGGGCGTCGACGGTCGGCGTCGATCCGGAGGTCATGGCGTCTCCTCGGCTGCGTGCTGGGCGGCCACACGCGCGAACTGTAGGAAGTCGGCCGCGGCCAGGGCGGCCAGGGTTGGGGTGGCGAGCCGACTTGTGCGCGGGGCGAAGACGGACCCGGCGGCCCACAGGCCGGCGCGGAATGGGCAGCTGACCAGCTCGCTGATCGCCTTGCGGGCTCGAGCGCCGCACATGTCCTCCTCCAGTTCGGCCGGACCGGAGGTGCCCTCGAAGCGGCGCGCGAGACGGGCTGGTGACGGGGTCCTTGGCGATCAGGTAGCCGAGCTGGTGGGTGGCCAGCGCATGCAGGGTGACCGCCCACGGGCTCGGGTTCGGCAGCTCGCGGCGGGTGGCGCGTGCGGCGGCGGTGAGGCCCAGCACGGTGGTGGCATAGACGCCCATGGCGCCGGTGCAGGCGGCGAGCGGACGGTCGCCGCCACCGGTGTAGGCGCGGGCCTCGCGGTGGAGCCGTTCGCGCAGGGACTCCCACGCTTGGGTGGCCGGCTTCATGGTGTCCTCCGGGCGCGGTTTCGGGCGGCGAGAACGGCTGCCGCGGCCAGGCCGGTCAGCCCGCCCGCGACCCCGGCGGCCAGCAGCCGGGCCGGCGCGGGGCGGGGTTGCGGGCGCGGGACTGCCATCTCGGGGAGGTCGCTGGGAGGCGGCCCGTCCATCGCCAGCGCGAGGGCTTCGGCGAGGTGCAGCGCGTGTCGTCCGGTGGCGGCCTGGTCGATCTGGGTGCGGCAGCTGAAGCCGTCGGCGAGGACGAAGGCGCTGGGGGCGGTGTCGCGTACGGCGGGCAGGACGCCCTGCTCGGCGATCGCCTGGGACAGGTCGTAGTGCCCCCGCTCGAAGCCGAAGTTGCCGGCCAGGCCGCAGCAGCCGGCGTCCAGGACGTCGGCGTCGATGCCGGCGCGGCGCATCAGTTCGCGGTCCGGGTCGGCGCCGAGGATCGCGTGCTGGTGGCAGTGGGTCTGTACGGTCGCTGCCCGGCTGGTCCGTGGCGGTTGCCAGCCGTCCGGGGTGTGGTTGACGAGTTGTTCGGCGAAGGTGCGTGTCTGCGCGGCCAGGCGCTGGATGTCTTGGTCGTCGGCGAGCAGGTCGGGGGCGTCGGCGCGGAAGACGGCCGTGCAGGAGGGTTCGAGGCCGACGATGGGTGTGCCGGCCTCCAGCCACGGCCGTAGCACGTGGGTAGTGCGCGTCAGGACGCGGCGGGCTGTGGCGAGCTGCCCGATGGAGATCCAGGTCAGGCCGCAGCACACCGGCCCGGCGGGGACGGCGACGTGGAAGCCGGCGTCCTCCAGGACCCGGACCGCGGCGTCGGCGATGTGGGGGTGGAAGTGGTTGGTGAAGGTGTCCGGCCACAGCAGCACGGTGCGCGGATCGCGCGGGTCGGGCTCCGGCCGACCGGCCCGGCGCCAGGACTCCTGGAACGAGGCCGGGGCGAAAACCGGCGCGGCGCGGCGTGGGTCGATACCGGCGAGCCGCTTTCCCAGCCGCCCGAGGCCTGGGGCGTGCAGCGTGGCGTTGGCCAGGCCCGGCGCCGTGCGGGCCAGCCGTGCCCACAACGGAAGCCAGCCCATCGTGTAGTGAGCGGCCGGGCGCAGTCGGCCCTGGTAGTGGTGGGCGAGGAACTCGGCCTTGTAGGTGGCCATGTCCACCCCGACCGGGCAGTCGGACTTGCAGCCCTTGCAGGCCAGGCACAGGTCGAGTGCGTCGCGGACTGCGGTGGAACGCCATCCGCCGGTGACGGGCGAGTCGTCGTGGCCGCCCAGCATCTCGAACAGCAGCCGCGCCCGGCCGCGGGTGGAGTGCTCCTCCTCGCGGGTGGCCCGGTAGGAGGGGCACATCACCCCGCCCTGGTGGGTACGGCAGTTGCCGACGCCCACGCAGCGCAGCACCGCACGGCCGAAGTCGTGGCCGTCGTCGGCGAACGCGAAGTGGGTTTCCCGGGGCACGGGCCGCCAGTCGGCGCCCAGGCGCAGGCTGTCGTCGACACGACGGGGGTGGATTACCTTGCCGGGGTTCATCCGGTTGTCCGGGTCGAACAGCGCCTTGACCTCGCCCATGGCGTCGACGAGCGGCTGTCCGAACATCCGCGGCAGCAGTTCGCCGCGGGCCTGCCCGTCGCCGTGCTCGCCCGACAGCGACCCGCCATAAGAGGCCACGAGGTCGGCCGCGTCGAACAGGAACGCCCTGAACGCCTCGATGCCCTTGCCCTCGCGCAGCCGGAACGGGATCCGCGTGTGCACGCAGCCCTGCCCGAAGTGCCCGTACAGGGAGGCCTGTTGGTAGCCGTACCGGCCGAAGAGCCGCTCCAGGTCACGCAGGTAGTCGCCCAGCCGTTCCGGGGCGACGGCGGAGTCCTCCCAGCCCTCCCAGGTCTCGGAGCCGTCCGGCGGCCGGGCGGTCACACCAAGACCCGCCTCCCGGGCTTTGAGCATCTCCTGTTCCCGGGCCGGATCGTCGGAGAGCGCCACCGATGCGTCGTCCTCATCGCGGCCCAGCGCCCGCAGCAGCTCGTACGCCTGCTCGTCGGCCTCCTCCTTCGTGTCTGCGGTGAACTGCAGCAGCAGCCAGCTGTCGCCCTCGGGCAGGCGCTCCAGCGAGTCCAGGTAGGCGTGCTCCTCGCGCATCAGCTGCGCCATCCGCCCGTCGATCGCCTCCAGCTGGCTGGGCCGGCTGTGCTCCAGCAGCTGGGGGACGGCGTCGGCGGCGGCGTAGATGTCGTCGAAGCCGAGGACCAGCAGCGCTTCGGCGGCCGGTACGTCGACCAGCTCCAGTTCCGCGTGCAGGACGGTCACCAGCGTGCCCTCGCTGCCCACGAGCGCCCGGGCGACGTCGAAGCCGTTCTCCGGCAGCAGGGAGTCCAGGTTGTAACCCGAGACGCGACGCGGAATCTTCGGGTAGCCGCGCCGGATCTCGGCGAGATGGCGACCGGTGACGTCCCGCAGCCCTTGGTACAGCCGGGCCCTCGCCCCGCCCTCGGCCACGATCCGCGCGTACTCCTCATCGCTGGTGGGGCCGGCCCAGAACCGGGCGCCCTCGTAGGTGATGACTTCCAGCCGGCGGAGGTTGTCGACGGTCTTGCCGTACGCCTGCGCGGAGGCCCCGCAGCTGTTGTTGCCGATCATGCCGCCCAGCGCGCAGTGGCTGTGCGTGGACGGCTTCGGCCCGAACATCAGGTTGTGCGGCGCGAGCTGGCGGTTCAGTTCGTCCAGGACGATGCCCGGCTCGACCACACAGGTCCGCGCCTGCGGGTCCACCGACAGCAGGCGGTTGCAGTACTTGGTCCAGTCGACGACCACGGCTTCGTTGGTGCACTGACCCCCGAGACTGGTGCCGCCACCGCGCGAGAGCACCGGCGCGGCGAAACGGGAGCAGACCGCCACCGCGTTGGCGCCGGCTTCGACCGTGCGCGGCACCACCACACCAAGAGGGACCTGGCGGTAGTTCGAGCCGTCGGTCGCGTACGCGCCGCGACTGCCCGCGTCGAAGCGGACCTCGCCGTCCACCTCGGTGCGCAGTGCCCGCTCGAGCGCGGCCAAGTCCACCTCCTGATGCTCGGTCATCGGTCAGTTCCCTCCGCTGCCGTGCAGGAACTCCTGGATCTTGGCCTTCATGCCCTGGCGGACCACCGCGGTGCGATCGCTGTCGCCCTTCAGTACCGACTCGGCGGCGGCCTTGATCTGCTCCCAGGTGGCGTGCGGCGGGATCGGCGGGACCGCCGGGTCGGTGCGGAAGTCGATGACGAACGGCCGGTCGGATGCGAGCGCCTGACGCCACGCCGGCTCCACGTCCTCGGGCCGCTCCACCCGCACGCCGTCAAGACCGAACAGAGCGGCGATCTCGGCGTAGCGCAGATCGGGCAGGCGTTGCGAGGGCTCGAACTGCGGTGCGCCCTGCATCGCCCGCATCTCCCAGGTGACCTGGTTCAGGTCGTGGTTGTTCAGAACCGCCACGATCATGCGCGGGTCGGACCACTCCCGGTAGTACTTCGCGGCGGTGATCAGCTCCGCGAGGCCGTTCATCTGCATGGCGCCGTCGCCGACGATCGCGATCGCCGGCCGGTCCGGGTGGGCGAACTTCGCGCCGATCGCGTACGGCACTCCGGGCCCCATGGTCGCCAGCGTCCCCGACAGCGAGCCGCGCATGCCGCCGCGGAAGCGCAGGTGCCGGGCGTACCAGTTCGCCGCCGATCCGGAGTCCGCAGCCACGATCGCGTTCTCGGGAAGCAGCGCGTCCAGGGCATGGACGACGTACTCGGGGTTGACGGGGTCGGCGGAGACCTCGGCGCGGCGCTGCATGACCTCCCACCAGCGCGCCGCGTTGTCCTCCACGGTCTTACGCCATGTGCCGTCCACCTTGCGTTCCAGCAGCGGGATCAGCCTGCGCAGCGCCTCGCCCGCGTCACCGACGAGGTTGACCTCGAACGGGTAGCGCAGCCCGACCAGGGACGGGTCGAGGTCGATCTGCACCGCCCGCGCCTGGTCGAACTCGGGCAGGAACTGGGTGTAGGGGAAGCTGGAGCCCACCACGAGAAGCGTGTCGCAGTCGCGCATCATCTCGTACGAGGGGCGGGTGCCGAGCAGGCCGATCGAGCCGGTCACATACGGCAGGGTGTCCGGCAGCGCGTCCTTGCCGAGCAGCGCCTTGGCCACCCCGGCGCCGAGCAGATCGGCGACCTGCTCGACCTCGGGGCGGGCGTGTCGGGCGCCCTGCCCGATCAGCATCGCGACCTTCTCACCCGCGTTGAGGATCTCCGCCGCCCGCGCAAGGTCCTCGTCGGCGGGGACGGGAGCATAGTGCGGGATCCCGAGGCTGGAGGGGACCTGCTTGAACGCGTGCGTCGGCGGCTCGTAGTCGAGCTCCTGCACGTCGGCCGGGATGATCACCGCAGTGACCGTGCGGCGGGTCGCGGCCACTCGCAGGGCCCGGTCCAGCACGTTGGGCAGCTGGGCGGGGACGGTGACCATCTCGCAGAACTCCGAGGCCACGTCCTTGTAGAGGGCGAGCAGGTCGACTTCCTGCTGGTACGAGCCGCCCATCGCGCTGCGGTCCGTCTGACCCACGATCGCGACCACCGGGACGTGGTCGAGCTTGGCGTCGTACAGGCCGTTCAGCAGGTGGATCGCACCCGGGCCGGAGGTGGCCGCGCACACTCCCGTGCGGCCGGAGAACTTCGCGTAGCCGACCGCCTCGAAGGCGGCCATCTCCTCGTGCCGGGCCTGGATGAACCGCGGCTGGTCCTCCGCGCGACCCCAGGCGGCGAGCAGCCCGTTGATGCCGTCCCCGGGGTAGGCGAAGACGTACTCGACCTCCCACTCCCGCAGGCGCTGCAACAGGTAGTCGGCAACCTTCATCGTCCTGCTCCTCCTGATCCGGCTCTGGCCCGTTCGGCGCGGCGTGAAGCGCCCGTTGACGCGGCTAACCGCTGGTGCCGGCCTGAAACCCTCGCGCTGATCGGCGTGGGTAGTTTGGGCAGTATCGCGGCGCCGTGCTGGCCGCCGGGGCAGGCGTGCCGCAGGGTGAGTTGTCGATAGCCCGCCTGGTGGCAGGGCACTGCAGCCGGGCCGCCGCAAAGCTGGCGCCCAGGGTGGGTACGAAGGGTGCGTTTCCGGGCAGCCGCCAAGGAGGGCCATCACCGGGGGGAGGGCCCTGCGGGCGATCGGGGAGCGAGGAGGACGACCATGGCCATCCGACACGTCCTGGTGGAGCGGCCGCCACACGCGGTGTGGTGCGTGCTGGGTGATCCCGCCACGTACGCCCGGTGGGTGCCCGGCACGGACCGGACCCGGCCGGGCGCGGGCCGGTGGCCCGATGTCGGCTCGAAGCTGCGCTACACCGTCAAGGCCGGCCCGTTCCGCCTCCACGGCCACACCATCGTCCGCGTGTGCGAGAGCGGGCGCCGGCTGGAACTGGAGGCATTCGCCGGGTGGCTCGGCAGCGCCCGGATCGCCATCGAGTTGATCGGGTGGGGCGACGGCACCCTGGTGATCGTCGACGAGCACCCGCTACGCGGCCTGGGCGGGAACCTCCACATGGCGCCCACGGATTTCGTCCTGCACTTGCGCCACCGCCGGATGCTTGCCCACCTCGCCTGCGTGGTGGAGGAAGCACCCCGAGCAGCGTGTCAGGAAGCGGCCGCCGCCGCGGGAGGAGGTTCGTCATGACCGACGCCATCGTTATCGGGGCCGGACCGAACGGACTGGTCGCGGCGAACGTCCTGGCCGACGCCGGCTGGCGCGTGGAGGTGCTGGAGGCCCAGGACCAGCCCGGCGGCGCGGTCCGCAGCGACCGTGGCGTCCACCCCGACTACGTCAACGACCTGTTCAGCTCCTTCTACCCACTGGCCGCCGCCTCGCCCGCGATCACAGCCCTCGGCTTGGAAGACCACGGCCTGACCTGGAGCCACGCACCGATCGTGCTCGCCCACCCTCTGCCCGACGGCCGGTGCGCCCTGCTGCACCGCGGCCTGGAAACGAACATCGACGCGTTCGAGCGGAGCTTCGGCAGGCCGGACGCGCTCGCCTGGAGACGGCTGTCACGGCTGTGGCAGGAGCTCGACCCGTGCCTGGTACGGGCGATGTTCGCGCCGTTCCCGCCGGTGCGCACGGGGCTGGCACTGGCGGCACGTCTGCGGGCGGCAGGTCTACTGCGGCTGGCCCGCCTCGCGGCGCTGCCGGTGCGGCGGATGGCCGAGGAGGAGTTCGACCGGGACGGCCCCGGACTGTTGCTGGCGGGTTGCGCGCTGCACGCCGATCTGCTGCCGGAATCGCCGGGCAGCGCGGTGTTCGGCTGGCTCATGGCCATGCTCGGCCAGCAGTACGGATGGCCGGTGCCGGTCGGCGGCGCCTCCGCGCTCAGCGGCGCCCTGGTACGGCGCCTGGAATCCCGCGGCGGGACGATCCGCTGCGGTACCCGGGTCAGCGAGGTCGTCGTCCGCTCGGGCCGCGCGCTCGGGGTCCGCACCGCGGACGGGGACAGCGTCCGTGCCCGCAGAGCCGTGCTCGCCGATGTGCCCGCCCCGCACCTGTACGGCGGGCTGGTCGCGGGCGAGCACCTGCCGGCCGGGCTCCTCGACGGCGTCCGCCGCTTCCAGTGGGACTTCGCGACCGTCAAGGTCGACTGGGCGCTGGACGGTCCGATCCCCTGGTCCGCCGACGAAGCACGCCGGGCCGGCACCGTCCACCTCGGTGCGACCATGGCGGACCTGAGCGACTACGCACTCCAGGTCACCACCGGCCGCCTCCCGGCCCGCCCGTTCGGGCTGCTCGGCCAGATGACCACCGCCGACCCGTCGCGCTCGCCCGCGGGTACCGAGTCGGCCTGGATGTACACCCACGTCCCCCAACACGTCGTCGACGACCTCGGGCCCGATGGCATCACCGGGCGCTGGGACGAGAAGGAGGGCGAGGCCATCGCCCACCGAATGGAGGAGCAGGTCGAACGCTTCGCCCCTGGCTTCGGCGACCACGTCGCAGCCCGGCGCGTGCTCACACCGCCGGTGCTGGAACGGCTGGACGGGAACCTGGTCGGCGGGGCGATCAACGGTGGTACCACGGCCGCCCACCAGCAGGCGGTGCTGCGGCCGGTGCCCGGCACCGGCCGGCCCGAGACCCCCATTGAGCGGCTCTATCTGGCTTCCGCCTGCGCCCACCCGGGCGGCGGCGTACACGGCGCCTGCGGCGCGAACGCCGCCCGTGCCGCGCTGCGCGCACAGGGTGTCGTGACCGGGCGGCTGCTCGGGCCCGCGCTGGCCGCCGCCCAGCGGGCCCTGGCCGGAGCTGGCGACGCTTGACGGCGGTCGGCCCGTCCGGGCTCAGCAGACGGGTGATGGCCTGGTCTTGGGCGGGGCGGGGCGGGCGATCTATGCCGCCCGCAGGACGATTTCGCCGGCCGGCCGGTTCGGACAGCGCCAGACTGTGGCCACCGCCACCGCCACGGACACGGCGACGATCCCTGCGTACTTCGCCACCCCGGCGATGTCCGCAAGCCAGGGGCGTTCAAACCACTCCCGGGCGCCGAAGCCTGCGGGATGGCGAGCCGCCAGAGTGTCTCGTTGATGATCCGCCTGCGAGCCGGGTGGCGTCGGACGCTGCGCGGGACGCGGGAACCGGGACGGTTGCGAGTTTCCCGCCGGGCGCGTGGCAGCGCCCGCAGCCGACACCGACGGTCAGGCGGATCACGAAGTCGAAACTGGTCAGAGCCCGCACAGGGCACCTCCTTCATGGCAGTTGCCTGATGCTGCGCCAGATAGCCAGCGAGCCCGCATTCGTACCGGCGGCCCGGCGGGGGCCTGCGCGGCGACCGCGTGCAGCGTCGGGCTGCCGAGAGGGCTGTCGGCGAGCCGCCGCACGATGGCAGACAGGAAAGCTCACGGGGTGCCGCGCACCTGGGTCGCGGGGAGCGGTATTCCGACGTGGCAGGAAGCGAAAACGGCCGTGGCAAAGTCGCCTCCGTGAGGCGTCGTGCGCGCATCGGCGCACGGCACGGGGCTGATGTCTGTGGTGTCGAGGTGCGGAACGGGCCTCAGGCGCTCAGGAGCGCCGCGGCCGCGGTGATGCGGTGCGCGGCCGGCAGAGGCAGATCGGCGAAGTGCGCGAACCAGCCGGGGTGGTGGCCCTGGCGGGCCAGCAGGTACGCGGGGTGCACGCGGGGCTCGTACGCGGAGCCGGTGGTGTTCGTGGTGCCGGACCGGGGACAGGCACTGGGGTCGTCCAGGCGGTAGGCGCGCTCGATGCCGTCGTGCAGGGCGAGGGTGACGCGCGGGCAGGTGTGCGGCGGCCTGGTGGCGGAGTGTTGCTGTGTGTGGCGCACGGTGGTGCCCTTCCTTCCTCGGGTGAGGCACAGGTCAGGTTTCCGGGCGTGCCGGGGTGGCGGGGCTTCAGGCCCGCCACCCCAGCGGGATGGTCAGCTGCTGAGGGCGACCGCGTTGAGCAGGAACAGGTCGATCACGGAGAATGCGCCCCAGAACTTGCCGAAGCGCTCCAGGATCAGCCGGGCGTGGCCGACCCCGGTGACGGCGCCCAGTCTGAGGACCATCTCCTGGTTCACGTAAAGGACGGGGACGAGCAGCAGCAGGGTCCACAGCAGGTGGGTGCCGTAGTTCTGCCCGGCCTGGCCGTAGGTGGCGAACGCGCCGGCGTCGTTGTCGCCGACCATCACGATCAGGCCGGGGCCGATGATCGCCAGCAGGGTCTTGAGCTTGGCGGACAGGCCCTGGCGCGGTGCGGTGCCGTCGAGGCTGATGGTGTCGAGCGCGCCCTTGATGTCGCCCAGGTGGGCGTCGTCCAGGACGGCGGTGCGCTGGGCCGGGATGGCGGCGCCGATGGCGGTGGTGGTGTCGGTCATGACGAGCGGCGGCGAGGAGAACGCCGGCCCGGGACCTTGGGGACCAGCTTGGGACCGCACGCTATGAGCGCCCATGATCACCCATGAGTCGAAACAGACGTCTATGTACAAAGTTGACTCTGACGGAGAGTCACTCGCCAAGAGAGGCTGCGATCGGCCTCCGTCTGTTACGTGTCTCAAAATCCGTTGATTCCAGTGTAGTTGAGCAACAGAGAGGCCGAGACCTTGAGGCCTCGGCTGGCGACACTACTTGAAGCACTTGACTGGGGGGTCAAGGGGTCGCAGGTTCAAATCCTGTCGTCCCGACTTGCAGCGAAAAACCTCCAGGTCGGCTCCGAGAGAACCTGGAGCTCGGGTTGCCTTGATGGGCCATTCGGGGGTATACGGACTGGTGGGGGTCTCCGGGTACCAACGGGCGGAGGCGATAGGGCGGGCCCGGAGCTGAAGAGGGTGAAGTGTCGGCCGAGGAGGTGTCGGCAGTGATCACGGAACTGGCTCTGGAGCGTGTGGAGTTCACCTGCGGCCATTGCTGGCATCAGTGGAGCATCGACTACGACGTCCAGCACTACCGCGACGGCGAAGGGCGTGACTGGGAGTACTTCTCCCGGGACGGGATCGCGGTGGACTCGCCCTACACTCCTGCGGGTGCGCCGCCCTGTCCCGAGTGCGGGCGCCATTGGGTGGGGCGTTGTGCGGCCCGCCGTCTGATCCCCACGCCGCCGGGTGCGCTCGTCACGCCCCGCCAGCCGATCATGGATGCGGTAGGTCACCGGCCCGAGCGGCACGGCGCGCCGCTGCTCGCAGCGCGGGCCCATCGTCAGCCGGACCAGCTCGGCCCGCCCGCTTCCGGCGCCGGTGAGGCCATGGCAGTGGAGGCGGCCTCGCCCGTACGGAAAGTGGAGTCGCAGGGTGGCGCCGGTAAGGGGGTGTGAGGCGATGGCGAGGCTGACGGTCGAAGGTGCGGACCTGGTGGTGCGGCTGCGCTGGTGGGAGCGGCTCGTGGCGCGTTCGGGACCGGTGCGGGTGCCGCTTGCGGCGGTGGAGAAGGTCGCGGTCGCCCGGGAGCCGTGGCGGGTTTTGCGTGGTGCTCGCGAGAGCGGTGTGCTGGTGCCCGGCCGGCTGTGCCTGGGGGTGTGGCGCCATCCCGGCGGCCGGGATTTCGTGGCCCTGCGCCCGTTCACGGACGTCGTGGTGAGCGTCGACCTGCACCGGCCTTCCCCGTTCGCGCGCATCGCGGTCCACTCGGCCGAGGCGCCGCAAACGGCGGCCGACCTGCGCACGGCGGTGAGCCGGGCCGCCATCGCGGCGGACGGGCGCCAGGAGGACATCCCCGGGGCGATGCCAGAGCCCGAGAAGCCGCTGGCCCGGCCCGGCGGCCGATGGGCGGGTGTTCCGGCCCACGCCTGAACACCGGCCCGCATCGCATGGGGCCCGGGCGATAAGGAGGTCGCGTGATGCTGAGGGAGCGAATGCCGCGCGAGATCGCGGTGGCGGCAGCCGACGAGATCCGCCGCCTCATCGAGTGCACCGGCCGGCCCGGCGCCTATCCGTATCCGACGGATGTCCATCACACGGTCGGTGCGCTGGCGGGTCTGCTGGAGCAGCTTCCCCGCACACTGCACCAGCTCGCGGCGGGCCTGAACGCGATCGACTTGGAGCATCTCGCGGTCCTGGAGGATCCGCCGACTCCGGTGCAGAAGCAGGCTGATGTCGCCTTCGAGCTGGGGTGCGCGATCGCGGCGATCGAACGCGCCGGGACCCATCTGCGCCAGGCGCAGCACACCGCCGCGGAGCTGGTCTACACCGGGCCGCTCCCAGGAGTCTGAGCGCGGTCGGGTGCCGCGCTTTGGATTGCGCGCGAGTCATGACACCGGGCCGCGGTATGCGGCCCGGTGTCGTCCTTGTCCGGGTTCAGCCAGATCGGTGAGGTTCGACCAGGTCGGTGAGGCCGAGAAGGTCGAACAGCCGGGCGACGAGCGGGCCCGCACATCCGTGACCTTCAGGACGACGCCTTCCTCCTGTGCCTGGCGGTGGAGCCGTTCCAGGGCGTCCGCGCCCGAGCAGTCGCAGAACCTCACCTGCGCGAAGTCGAGGTCGACGCGCCTGGGCCGGCGCGCCAGGCACTCCATGACGCGGCTCTCGAGCTGGGGTTCGGTGGCGAGGTCGATCTCGCCCGTGACCGCGACGGTGACCTGGCCGTCCCACCGGGAGACGGCGGTAGGGTAGTCGTTGCCGTTCACAGCCATGGCTCCACCTCCCACAGCCGGTGCACCATCCACTCCCAGAGGTCGCCGGGGCCATCCCGCGCCCACGGCGACGCACCCGGCGGTGCGACCCGCACTGGGCCCACCCGCACGAGCGGTTCGGACCCGTGCGGCATCGCTGCGCCGGAGGGAGTGGGCGCGGTGCGCCAGGGCTCTGCGCCACCGGGTTCCCGGACGATGCGTACGGACACCCGCCGGCCCGTGGTCGGGGGACGGGCCGAGGCGCGGCCGTCCCCCGGGTGCTGCCGGGCGGCCCCGCGTTCGGCGTCGTAGGCGGCCCGCAGCTCGGGATCGTGCAGGACCTCGTAGGCGGCGACCACCGCGCTGAGTCGCTCCGCCGATCCCGGCTCGACGGGGCGGGTGTCGGGGTGCAGCAGCCGGACCAGGGAGCGATAGGCCGAGGTGACCTGCCGCGCGGACGCTGTGGGTTCCACTCCCAGCGCCGCGTAGTGATCGCGTCGGTCTCGCGATCCCGTCATGGCGGACCACCTCCCGGGTGACCGCGGCAAACCTCCTCATTGACCTGGATAGAACCTTGGCCAGCACTAGTCAAGATGCCCGAAATGGAGCTATATGGACGAGCGGTCGGCACCGGAGATCGGCGGCGAGAGGCTCGCGGCCGACGTTGGCGACCTGTCCGGCACAGTGAACGTGGCCCGGGTGCCGCCGCGCCACAACGGCGCGTCCGGCACCCGGGAAGCCCCGGAAGGCAAGCCTTCAAGGTGCCCTCGACTACCGGGTGTGGGTCGGGCGCTCGGCGAGCAGGCTGGTGAAGCTGGCGGGGGCGGGAGGGATGCGCACGGCCCGCCGTCGCTCACCGGGCCGCAGCCCATCGGCCGGCCTCGTTGCGGCTCTTGGAGACGACGGCGGCGTAGCAGCTGCCGGGCAGGTCGGTCGCCCAGTCGAACGCGTCGAGGCTGATCCCGTGCCGGGCGGCGGCCTGGAGCATGTCGGCAAGCAGGGCGGTCGCCGCGGCCTTGTCCTGCTCAGTACCCGGGTTGCTGCGCCGTTCGGCGGCGGCGTCGATCCGGTCCGGCAGGTGGCGGTTGCGGGCCACGGCGCGGTAGCAGCTGCCGGGCAGATCGGTGACCCAGTCGAAGCTGGCGAGCGTCATGCCGTGCCGGGCGGCGGCCTGGAGCATGTCGGCCAGCAGGGCGGTTGCCGCGGCCTTGTCCTGCTCGGTGCCGTGCTGGGGGTGCCGCTCGGCGGCGGCCTCGATGCGGTCGGCCGGGGTGCGGTTCTTCGACACGGTGCGGTAGCAGCTGCCGGGCAGGTCGGTGACCAGGTCAAGAGTGTCGAGGTTGATGTCGTGCTGGGCGGCGGCTTGGAGCATGTCGGCCAGCAGGGCGGTCGCCGCGGCCTGGTCCTGCTCGGTGCCGTGCTGGGGGTGCCGCTCGGCGGCGGCCTGGATACGGTCGGCCAGGCTGCGATTCCTGCGGTCGGTGTACTCGTACACGGTTGGGATCTCCTTGGTCCGTTCGGGTGACCGTCGGCGGCGGCCGGCTCCCGACGCTGCTGCCGAAGCGGCCGGGTGAGTGCGGCCGCGGGGGCTCCTCATGCCAGCGAGGACAGCGGTGCTCTGTTCATCACTCCTGGAAGCGGCACGCCACCGCGCCCCGCCCGCTCGGTCAGGTCTGACGGGGGAGGCGCGATCCGGTGGCGCCCTGTGCGGTGTTGACCCGCCTGGTGATGCTTGTTGGCCGGGGTGGGGTGCGGCGGGCCGGGGCTCGTTGAGCGATGGCCGGCCGCACCCCGTGCCGTTACAGGGTGTGGGTCAGGCGGCCGGTGAGCAGCCGGGTGAAGCGGGCGGGGTCGGGCAGGTCGCCGCCTTCGGCGAGCAGGGCGCTGCCGTGGACGAGTTCGGCGATCTCCGCCAGCGCGGGGTCGTCGGGGTTGGCCTGGTGTGCCGTGCGCAGCGCGGTGATCAGCGGGTGGGTGGGGTTGAGTTCCAGGATCCGCTTGACGGCGGGCAGTTCCTGTCCCATGGCCCGGTACATCTTCTCCAGGGTGGGGGTCATGTCGTGGGCGTCGCCGACGATGCAGGCGGCCGAGGTCGTCAGCCGGGAGGACAGGCGGACTTCCTTGACGTGCTCGGACAGGGTGGTGGTCAGCCAGGGCAGCAGGGCGGCGAAGTCCTGCTCGTGCTGGGCCTTGTCGGCGTTGGCCTCCTGGTCGCCGTCGGCGGGTTCGTCGAGGTCGACCTGGCCCTTGGCGATGGACTGCAGGCGGTGGCCGTCGAAGGCCGGAATCCGGTCGGTCCAGACCTCGTCGACGGGGTCGGTGAGGATGAGGACCTCGTAGCCCTTGGCGGCGAACGCCTCCATGTGGGGGGAGTTCTCCACCATCGCGCGGCTCTCGCCGGTGAGGTAGTAGATGGCGTCCTGGCCGTCCTTCATGCGCGCCACGTACTCGCGCAGGGTGGTGGTCTTCTCCGGATCATGGGTGGAGGCGGCCGAGATCAGTTCGAGGAGGGTGTCGGTGTTGTCGGTGTCCTCGATCAGGCCTTCCTTCAGCACGCGGCCGAACTGCTCCCAGACCTTGGCGTAGGTCTCGCTGTCCTTGGTCTGCATGTCCTTGATCGCGCCGATGACCTTCTTGACCAGGCGTCGGCGCACGCCTTGGATCTGGCGGTCGTGCTGCAGGATCTCGCGGGAGATGTTCAGCGACAGGTCGTGGGCGTCGACGACGCCCTTGACGAAGCGCAGGTAGTTCGGCATCAGCGCGTCGCAGTCGTCCATGATGAACACCCGCTTGACGTACAGCTGGACGCCGCGCCGGGTGTCGCGGGAGAACAGGTCGAACGGTGCCTGCGAGGGGAGGAAGAGCAGCGCCTCGTATTCGAAGGTGCCCTCGGCGCGCATGTGGATGGTTGCGGCGGGCTCTTGCCAGTCGTGGCTGATCTGCTGGTAGAACTCGTGGTACTCGGCCTCGGTCACCTCGCTGCGCGGACGGGCCCACAGCGCCTTCATCGAGTTCAGCGTCTCCGGTTCGCCGCCGCCGTCGGCGTCGGTGCGCTCGGTGGCCATCCGGATCGGCCAGCGGATGAAGTCCGAGTACTGCTTGACGATCTGGCGGATCTTCCACTCGGACAGGTAGTCGGCGAGAGCGTCCTCGCTGTCGGCGGGCTTGAGGTGCAGGGTGACCGAGGTGCCGGTGGGCAGGCCGTCGACGGCCTGGATGTCGTAGGTGCCCTGGCCGTCGGACTCCCACAGGGTGCCCTGGTCGGTGCCGGCCCGCCGGGTTCGCAGGGTGACCTTGTCGGCGACCATGAACGCCGAGTAGAAGCCGACGCCGAACTGCCCGATCAGGCTCTGCGCGGCGGCGGCGTCCTTGGCTTCCTTGAGCTTGTCCAGCAGGCCGGCGGTGCCGGACTTGGCGATCGTGCCGATCAGCTCGACGATGTCGTCCCGGCTCATGCCGATCCCGTTGTCGCGGATGGTCAGCGTGCGGGCACCCCGGTCGACTTCGAGGGCGATGTGCAGGTCGGAGGTGTCGGCCTGGAGGCCGGAGTCGGTCAACGATTCCAGTCGCAGCTTGTCCAGTGCGTCGGAGGCGTTCGAGATCAGCTCGCGCAGGAAGATGTCCTTGTTCGAGTAGATCGAGTGGATCACCAACCGGAGCAACTGACGGGTCTCGGCCTGGAATTCCAGCGTCTCGACAGTGCTACCCACTCTGGGTCTCCTTTTCCGGGTGAGGCGTGGGGAACGGGTTCGGCGTGAGCCTGGACGGCTCGCGCCTGCGGCAGCGGCATGGTAGGCGAACGGGGCTGCACGTGGCGCACTCCGGTCGTCGGGGATCGGGCGGCCAGGTCTCGGCCGGGGGGACCCCGAGGTGGTCGGCAAGGTCCTGGCGCATGGCGTCGAGCCTGCGCAGGCAGGCGTCGATGGAGGCGATGGCGGAGCCGGTCTCGGTCCGCATGCGGATGCCCACGGTCTCGAGCTGGTCCTGGAGTCGCTGCCAGCGTTCTTCGGCGGCGGCGACGGGGTCAGGTGCGCCGTTGGTCGCTGTCATGGCGGAGCTGGTCGGTGTGGTGGGTGAGGTCGTCGAGGCGGGTGGCGAGGTGGGGGTGGCCCGTGCCGAGGTGGGGGCGCATCGCGGCGAGCGGAGCTATCAGGCCGGCCGGGTCGGGGGTGCCGAGGGCGGTGGTGAGGTCGGCCAGTGCGGGGCGGGCCTGGGGCGCGAGGTCGGTGAGTGCGGCGACCTGGGCGGCGAGCACGCGCAGGTCGGCGGCGTGGTCGCGCGCCCAGGCGGTGACGGCGCGGTCCGCGGCCCGGCGGTCGCGCACCGCCTTGACGCGCTCGGCGCCGGTCTCCGCGCCGGCGGAGGCGTTCTTGGTGGGGCGCAGACGCAGGTAGCGGTTCTCGGCGGCCTGGCGGCTGGCGACGCCCATGGGCTGGGCGAGGTCGGCCCAGGTGGCGCCGGCCGCGCGGGCGGTCTCCACCAGTGGGGCCTCCCAGTCGGCGAGCTGGGTACGCAGTTCCCGCAGCAGTACCAGCGCGGCCAGGGCCTGTTCGGCGCCGCCTTCCTGCGTGTCCCGGTCCGCGGGACGGCCGGGTTGCCGGGCGGTGCGGACGGCGTCGTCAATGGCGGCGAGCGCCGCGGCGGCGGCGAGGAAGGAGACCGGATCGGGCCTGGGGGCGGGCTGCGGGGGCTTCTTGCTCATGCTGTCATTTTACGGACGACGCCCTATGTTTGTCATCGGATGGATGACGTGCTAGAACGGTGTCAGGTGAAGCGCACTGGCACCCATCGATCAGTGGAGGTGTTTCGCGATGCTGATGCGCACTGACCCGTTCCGCGAGCTGGACCGGCTGACCCAGCAGTTCTTCAACACGACCGGCACGTGGTCGCGGCCGACCCCGATGCCGCTGGACGCCTACCGCGCCGGCGACGAGTACGTGATCTGCTTCGACCTGCCGGGCGTGGACCCGGAGGCGATCGACATCGATGTCGAGCGGAACATGCTGACCGTCAAGGCCGAGCGCCGTCCGCGCCACGAGGGTGAGGACGTGAAGTGGGAGCTGTCCGAGCGTCCGCTCGGCGTGTTCTCCCGCCAGGTCATGCTCTCCGACACGCTCGACCCCGAGGGGATCAGCGCCGACTACGACGCCGGCGTGCTGACCCTGAAGATCCCGGTCGCCGAGAAGGCCAAGCCCCGCAAGATCGCGATCAGCCACAGCGGTGGCCGCAAGGAGATCAAGGCCTGACCGCGTCCCTGTGCCGTTCCGTGCCGTCCCCGCCCCCCGAGGGGACGGCACGGAACACCCCCGTATCCGGCCCCGCATCCCCTGGTTTGGCCCGCGCCATCGCGACTGGCGACGCCGTACGCGATGGGCGGCCGACACCGCTGGTGGTCAGGGTCGGCGGTGAGATCGACGTCGCCACCGCCCCGAGGCTTCGCCAGCGGCTGGCCGCCGCGCTCGAGGCGCACCGGGAGGTGGTGCTCGACCTGTCGGAGGTGACGTTCATGGACTGCTCGGGCCTGGGCGTCCTCGTCCAGGCCCGCAACCAGGCCGACCGGTGCGGCAGGCGGCTCGTCCTGCACGGGGTCGGCCACCCCGTGGCCAGGCTCCTCAAGCTCACCGGCCTTACTCGCCGCCTGGCCGCCGAATTCTGATCGGCCTCGCACGCCCCGCATCCGGCAGGGCCTGGTCCGTGCCGGGAGGAAGGGAGGAATGCGCGGTGACTCTTCGATGGGAGGCGTTCCTGGACCAGGTCCAGGAACGCGGAGAGTACGACACACCCCAGGACGCCGAGCGTGCGGCCCGCGTCGTGCTGGCCCTGCTCGGCGCCCACCTGGTCGGCGACGTGCGCGCGAAGCTCGCGGCCCGTCTGCCCGAGACCTTCGCCCTGATCCTGCTCAACCCCCTGCAGGCCGCCGAACCGCTCAGTCCCGAACGGTTCGTGCGCGCCACCGCCGCCTGGATCGAGGGCGCCACCGAGAAGACCGCCGTGTGGGACATCGGCGCCGTCCTGTCCACGGTGGCCGACGCCGCCGGCGACGACCTCATGGAGGGTGTCCTGTTCCAGCTGCCGCCCGGCTATGACGTCCTGTTCGGCCGCCCTGCCCCCGGCCACCGACCCTGACCCGCTTTCGTGCCGCCGCCCACACGGCGGCGGCCCGCCCCTGGAAGGCCACCCGTCATGACCCGGCATCGCCGCCTGATCCAGCAGGTCCGCACCCTCGGCCGCTACCCCAGCGACGAGGAAGCCGAACGCGTCCTCACCGCCGTCCTGGCCGTCCTCGGCTCCCAGCTCACCGGCGACGAACGCTGCGAGCTGGCCGCCACGCTCCCCGAGCGGGCCCGCGCCGTCTTCGCCTCGCAGATCCCCCTGCCGAAGCCCGTCGCCGCCCCCGCCTTCGTCGAAGCCGTCGCCCGAGTCCTGAACACCAGCCTCACCGCAGCTCGCTGGGACGCCTCCTCCGTCCTGGCCGCCCTGGCATCCCTCGGCGGCGAGCGGCTCACCGACCGTCTCCTCGCCCGCCTGCCCCGCAGCTACGCGCTCCTGTTCGGCCGCGCCGACCTCACCGCCACCGCCGCCGCCTGAGAGCCGCCCAAGGGCGGGGATCAAGCGGCGGCGCCAGGACGCGCGCCCGCGCTACGCGGAGGCGCCCGGTATCACTGGCCGCGGGCCCGGCCGAGGTCGGCCTCCAGCTTCTCCACCCGCACCTGGAGATCGAGTACCCGGCGCGCGCCTTCCAGGGTCAGTCCCTCGCTGATCAGCTTCACCAGGGCCGCGACCCTGTCGATCTCCCGGCGCGAGTACCTGCGCTGGCCGCCCGCCGAACGACCCGGCACGACCACGCCCTGCTCGTCCAGCCGCCGCAGGAAGGCCACCTGGACATGCAGCACGGCCGCGACCTGTCCCACCGCGTAGAGCGCCGCGTCCGGATCGTCGATCGGCAGCACCACGGCCTCACCTCGCCGCTCACGAAACCTCACCTCCACGCTACAGATTTCCTCCAGCCCCAGCCACGCGCTGTGCAGCGACCCGCGCGCCTTCCGCATCGCGCACTGCCACCTGCGAATACCTTGACATGAGGAGGCTCAAGTTTTATGTGTCGATGTAGGGAAGTTCTGTACGTGCACGCGATGAAGGAGGTCGGAGATGACTCGCGCAGTCGGTATCGATCTCGGAACGACGAACTCGGTGGTCTGCGTGCTGGAGGGCGGCGAGCCGGCCGTCATCGCCAACGCCGAGGGCGCCCGGACCACCCCGTCGGTGGTGGCTTTCGGCAAGGGCGGCGAGGTGCTCGTGGGCGAGGTCGCCAAGCGCCAGGCCGTCATTAACGTGGACCGCACCGCGCGCTCGGTGAAGCGGCACATGGGCGAGAGCGGCTGGCTACCTGGTCAAGCAGTTCAAGAACGGCTACGGCATCGACCTGTCCAAGGACAAGATGGCAGCCCAGCGGCTCCGGGAGGCCGCGGAGAAGGCGAAGATCGAGCTGTCGGCGGCCACGGAGACGACGATCAACCTGCCCTACATCACGGCCTCCGCCGAAGGCGCTCTCCACCTGGACGAGAAGCTCACCCGCGCCCAGTTCCAGCAGCTCACCGCCGATCTGCTGGAGCGCTGCGAGGGCCCGTTCCACCAAGCCGTCAAGGACGCCAAGATCGAGGTGAAGGACGTCGACCACGTCATCCTGGTCGGCGGCTCCACCCGTATGCCCGCCGTCACCGACCTGGTGAAGAAGCTCACCGGCAAAGACCCGCACAAGGGCGTCAACCCGGACGAGGTCGTCGCCATCGGCGCCGCCCTGCAGGCCGGCGTGCTCAAGGGCGAGGTCAAGGACGTCCTGCTGCTCGACGTCACCCCGCTGTCCCTGGGCATCGAGACCAAGGGCGGCATCATGACCAAGCTGATCGAGCGCAACACCACGATCCCGACCCGCCGCTCGGAGGTCTTCACCACGGCCGAGGACAACCAGCCCTCGGTGACCGTGCAGGTATACCAGGGCGAGCGGGAGATCGCCGCGTACAACAAGAAGCTCGGCATGTTCGAGCTGACCGGGATCGCGCCGGCCCCGCGCGGGATGCCGCAGATCGAGGTCACCTTCGACATCGACGCCAACGGCATCATGCACGTGGCCGCGAAGGACCTCGGCACCGGCAAGGAACAGAAGATGACCGTCACCGGCGGCTCCGCCCTGCCGAAGGACGACATCGACCGCATGATCAGGGAAGCCGAGCAGCACGCCGAGGAGGACCGCCGCCGCAAGGAGGCCGCCGAGACCCGAAACCAGGGCGAGCAACTCGCCTACAGCACCGAGAAGTTCCTTCAGGACAACCAGGACAAGGTCCCGGCCGACGTGAAGAACGAGGTGGAGACGGCCCTGGCGGAGCTGAAGGACAAGCTCAAGGGCGAGGACACCGCCGCGATCCGCGCAGCGAGCGACAAGGTCGCCCAGGTCAGCCAGAAACTGGGCCAGGCCATCTACGCCCAGACCGCCCCCGGTGCACCAGGTGGCGGCGCAACCGGCCCCCAGGGCGAGGAAGGAGAGGAGGTCGTGGACGCCGAGATCGTGGATGAGGACGAGCACAAGGGAGGCGCCGTATGACCACCCCATCCAGGCCGAGGAAGAAACCCGAAGAGCAGCGTTCGCCTGTGGTCATCCGCGACAAGCGGCGCATCGACCCGGACACCCTGCAGCTTCGGCCCGGCGCTGAGGAACGGCCCGCCAAGCCCAGTGGCCAGCAGGGTGCTGGCGGCCCCGCCAGCGCCCTGCTCGGTGGCGGCGCCGCACCCTCGCCCGGCCAAGCTCCTGCGGGAGCCGACGGTGAGTCGCTGCGCGCCGCGCTGGCCGAGCGGACTCAAGACCTGCAGCGGGTGAAGGCCGAGTACGACAACTTCCGCCGGCGCGTCCAGCGCGAACGCCTCGCCATCCACGCCAGTGCGGTGGCCGAGGTGCTCCGCTCGCTCCTGCCGATCCTCGACACCATCGACCGCGCCCGAGCCCACGAGGACACCGCGGCGGCCTTCGACACCGTCGCCAGGAGCCTTGAGGAACAACTGGCCGCGCTCGGGGTGCAGCAGTTCGGGACCGAGGGCGAACCCTTCGACCCTGCCCTCCACGAGGCCGTCACCTCGACCGAATCGGACCAGGTCGACCGCCCCACCTGCACCCAGATCCTGCGGGTCGGCTACCGGCTCGGCGAGATCCTGCTTCGCCCGGCCCAGGTGGCGGTCGAACAGCCGCCCGCCCCGGACCGGCAGAGCGCCGGCTCCTCCGTGTCCGATCGCACCGACTCGGCATAGGACATTCGTCCACGCCTCCGTGCGGCCTGCCCGTTTCCCGGGCCGTTACGAAGCACACGCGAATAGGCGGAACACGGATTCCGCCGTGGAGAAGGGCGGCCGTGATGGCTCAGTCGATGACGCTGCTCCCGAACACCCGGCTGCCCGACCCGGTCGAGCGAATGGAGGAGGCATCCCCACCACCCCGCTGCGCTGGGGCACGTACGACCGCCGCCCGATCGCGATCGAGGAGGACCTGGCGGATGGCACCTACGTGTTGCACGCCGAGCTTCCCGGTCTGGAGCCGCAGGAGATCACGGTCACCGTCGATGACGCTGTCCTCGCCGTCAGCGCCGAGCACAGCGCGGACAAGCGCACGGCCCAGCGATCGAATTTCCGGTACGGCTCGTTCGAGCGGATCGTGCGCCTGCCGGCGCCCGTTCGCGCCAGCGCGGTGAGTGCCGGGAGTGGTGGGTCGGGTCACGCGGGAGCGAGCAGGACCGACGGGTCCAGCGCCGCCACCGGCCGGACGCCGCCGACGCGCCGACCGCCGCCGGTCGCTGGCTCCCCCGCGAACCCGGTGAGCAGCCGTGCGTCGACTCCCGCGAGGGCCAGCGCGGCCGCCATCACGGGAACGCGCGCCCGGTTCGCGCCGTCGGCGATCTTCACGGCGACGGCGCGGCCGTCCGGCAGTGCGGCGACGTGGACGCCTTCGAAGCCGTCCTTGGCGATCAGCCCAGGCACCGCGCGCATCAGCTCGGCCACGTCCCGTCCGGCGCCGGAGGCCATCTCCGGGTGGCTGCGCAGCGCGTCCGCCACCCGGAATTCAGGGGTCCCGGGTGCGCCGGTGGCGATGCGCGCGGCGGCGCGGGCCAGGCCGTGCAGGGAGACGGCGAACAGGGGGGTGCCGCAGCCGTCCACGGTGGCGTGCGCGATGCGCTGGCCGGTGAGGTCCTCCACGGCTTCCGCGATCATCCGTTGGAGCGGGTGCTCGGGGGCGTCGTAGTCCTGCGGCGGCCACCCGTTGAGCCGGCACAGGTACAGCATCGCGGCGTGCTTGCCGGAGCAGTTCTGGGCGAGCCGGGAGGGCGGGCGGCCGTCCCGCACCCAGGTGTCGCGGACGGCCGGGTCGTACGGAAGGTCCGGGACGTTGCGCAGGTCGTCCTCGGTGAGCCCGGCCAGTTCGAGGATCCGCCTGGTTCCGGCGAGGTGGCGTTCCTCGCCGGAGTGGCTGCCCATCGCGAGCGAGAGGAGTTCGCCCTCGAGCGGCAGCCCGGCGCGCACCATGGCGACGGCCTGCAGCGGCTTGAGGGCCGACCGCGGGTAGCAGGCGACCTCGATGTCGCCGATCCGGAACGGTACTTCGCCGGCGGCGTCGAGGACGACGACGGAGCCGTGGTGGACGCCCTCGACCATGCCGCCGCGGGTGACGTGGGCGACGGGTGCGTGGATGGGCTCACGGATCGGGGGCGCGTCCGCGAGGGAACTGCTGAGCATCACTGCCTCGTTCGATGATGGGTCGCTACGGGTGGCGCCGGTCTCACGAAGTGCCGCGAGCCCGACGCCTTTTGACGGTAGATCAGGAAGGATCGTGGCCCGTGGTCGCGTCGCGCGCCAGGCGGCCGCGGATCGCGTACCAGCCGGCGACGAGCACGGCGGCGATGAGCGGTACACACAGCACGGTGGTGCGTCCGGCGCCGCCGTCGGCGTACATGAGGACCAGGACGGCAGCGAGGAAGGCCAGCGTCACGAGTTCGGTCCAGGGCGAGCCGGGCAGGCGGTAGTCGGGGCGGGTCAGTTCGCCGGCCGTGGTCTTCCGCCAGAACAGGAGATGGCAGACCATGATCATGCCCCAGGTGGCGATGATGCCGATCGCCGCGAGGTTGAGCACGATCTCGAACGCGTCGGCGGGGACCACGAAGTTGAGGCCGACACCGAGGACACACATGCCGCTGGTGAGCAGGATGCCGCCGTAAGGCACCTGGGTGCGGCTCATTCGCGCGGTGAAACGCGGGGCCGATCCGTTGACGGCCATGGAGCGCAGGATGCGGCCGGTGGAGTAGAGGCCGGAGTTGAGTGAGGACATGGCCGCGGTGAGGACGACCAGGTTCATCACACTGCCCGCCGCCGGGACACCGATGTGGGAGAGCACCGTCACGAAGGGACTCTGGCCGGAGGTGTACCGGTTCCAGGGCAGCAGCATCGAGAGCAGGACGACCGAGCCGACGTAGAACAGGCCCACGCGCCACATGATCGAGTTGATCGCCTTCGGCATGATCTTCTCGGGGTTCTCGGTCTCCCCGGCCGTCACACCGACCAGTTCGACGGAGGCGTAGGCGAAGACGACGCCCTGGATGATCAGCAGCATCGGCAGCAGCCCGTTGGGGAAGATCCCGCCGTTGTCGGTGATGAGGGACGGACCGGGTACGGCGCCGTCGACCGGGTGCTGGGTGACGAGCAGGAAGATCCCGATGCCCATGAAGACGACCAGGGCGCTGACCTTGACGATAGCGAACCAGAACTCCAGTTCGCCGAAGATCCGCACCGAGATGAGGTTCACGGTGAGGACCACGGCCAGGGCTATGAGCGCGATCACCCATTGCGGAACGTCGGAGAACAGGTGCCAGTAGTGGGTGTACGTGGCGACGGCGGTGATGTCGGCGATGCCGGTGGTCGCCCAGTTGAGGAAGTACATCCAGCCGGCGGTGTAGGCGCCCTTCTCCCCGAGGAACTCCCGGGCGTACGAGACGAAGGCGCCGGAGGAGGGGCGGTACAGGACGAGCTCGCCGAGCGCTCGCACCACCAGGAACGCGAAGACGCCGCAGACGGCGTACGCGACGAACAGGGAGGGCCCGGCGTCGGCGAGCCGTCCGCCCGCGCCGAGGAACAGCCCGGTCCCGATCGCGCCGCCGATGGCGATCATGTTGACGTGCCGGGCTTTCAGGGACTTGCTGTAGCCGGTGTCGCCGGCATCGACGTGACGGGTCGTGGGGCGCTTCTCGTCTTTGAGGAACTGCTCGCTCACGCCTCGGCTCTGCCTTCTCTTGAGGTGTCCGCGCGCTGGGGGCGCACGATGTCGGTGAGGGTGGCCTCCACGCGGTGGAGGTGGTGGGACATCGCCTCGACGGCGTCGGACTCGGAACCGTCGACCAAGGCCTCGACGATCGCCCGGTGCTCGCAGTTGGACTGCTCGCGCCGACCGCCCAGCTCGTTGAGGAAGGTCGACTGACGCGCCAGTGCGTCACGGATCTCCTCGATGACCCGACGGAAGACCGGGTTGCCGGAGGCCTCGGCCACCGCCAGATGGAACACGGTGTCCAGCGCGACCCACGCGGTGGTGTCGGTCTCCCGCTCCATCCGGTCGAGCAGGTGGGCCAGGTGGTCCAAGTCCTCCGGGGTCCGGCGCAGCGCCGCGTATCCGGCGACCGGGATCTCGACGTGCCGGCGCACTTCCAGGAGATCGCTGGCCGCGTAGTCGCCGAAGGTGGGGTCTTCGACCGTGTTCGCCACGACGAAGGTGCCCTTGCCGGTCTTGGAGACGGTCAGGCCCATGGCCTGGAGGGCCCGGAGTGCCTCCCGCAGCACGGGCCGGCTGACCTCCAGGGTCCGGCACAGCTCTGCTTCCGAGGGGAGCTTGTCCCCCAGGGCGTACTGACCGCGCTCGATGGCGCTGCGCAGGTGGCCGAACACCGCTTCCATCGCGCTGACGCGCCGTGGGACCGGACCACCTGTCTGGCTGTCTGACAGGTTCACGGGGTGATCCTGGGCGTCGGAGCACAGTGGTGTCAAGACATCGGGGTCGACGGAGTGACCTCCGGTGTACTCCGCCGGATGCGCACCTTGCTCTCGGCGATGCGACTCGGGGCGGGGTTCGGAGCCGACCTGGCGGTGGCCACCAGGGCGTGCACCACGGCCGAATCGAAAGCCATTTCGGGGTGCCACTGCACGCCGACCGCGAAGCGGTGCCGGGTGCTCTCGACCGCCTCGATGGTGCCGTCCGCCGTGCGGGCGCCCACGATCAAGCCGGCCCCGAGGGAGTCCACCGCCTGATGATGGTGCGTGGCGACCTGGCGGGTCCCCGGAAGGAGCGCGCCGATCCGCGTCCCCGGCACCGTGGTGACGGCATGGGGGGAGAAGTGGCCGCCGTGCAGGTTGTGCCCGTGGTGACCCACCGTTTCGGGGAGGTGCTGGATCAGGGTTCCGCCGGCATGCACGTTCATCAACTGCATTCCCCGGCACACTCCGAGCACCGGCATGTCACGCGCGAGAGCCTCGGCCAGCACAGCCCACTCCCACTGGTCGCGCTCGCGGACCGGCGGTCCCGTGCACGGATGCGGCCGCGCCCCGTACAGCGCGGGATCCACGTCCTCGCCGCTGGTCAGGACGATCGCGTCCAGGCGCGCGACGACATCGGCCGCGGCTTCCGGCGCGTCCGGCGGCAGCAGGACCACGCGGCCGCCCGCCGCCTGGAGACAGCTGATGTACGCCGCGGGCAGCAGCGCGGCGGGCAGCTCCCACTCCCCCCACTGAGCGTCGGCGAGGTAGGTGGTCAGTCCGATGAGCGGCTTGGGCATACCACTTCCTTTCGGGGGCGGGAGTCGATCGTCGACGGCCGTCTCCTCCGCAGCCCACCCGCCCGACGGACGCGGGGTCAGGAGGCTGCGGAAGAGGGGGTGCACGGCCCCGCGGACGCACGAACGCGCCCGACGAGGGAGGTGGTGGGTCGCGGACCCGGGGGGTGGAGGCTTGCGCATCCGGGCCGCGAGCAAGAATCCTGCTGCCGTTCATGCTTAAGCACAAGAAAAGACATCTTCGCGACAGATAAGTGAGCCTTAACTCCGTGCAGAAACTCGACCCCCGGTTGCTCGCCACCCTCGAAGCCGTGGTCCGCCACCGCTCCTTCAACGCCGCCGCACGCGAGCTGGGCTACAGCGCGCCCGCCGTCTCGCAACAGATCGCCGAACTCGAACGCCGCGCCGGTCTCATCCTGATCGAGCGCCGCCCCGTACGCGCCACCCCGGCCGGCATGGTCCTCCTCGACGCCGAACAGCGCGTCCGAAGCGCACTGGCGGCGGCGTCCGTGGAACTCGACGCCATGCGTGCGGGCACTGCCGGACGGATCAGGCTCGGCGCCTTCGCCTCCGCCGCCGCCGGCATCGTCCCGCAGGCGCTGGCAGAGCTTCACGCGACCTATCCCGATGTGCAGGTCAGCCTCTCCCAAGTGGAGCCCGAAGCCGGCTACAGCCGGCTCAAACGGGGAGACATGGACCTGGCCCTCAGTTACGACTACGACTTCATCCCGATGCCACCGCCCCGGACGCTGCGCCGAACGCTGGTCGCACGGGACCCGGTCGTGGCGGTGGTCCCGGCCGACCACCACCTCGCCAACCGGGACGTCATCGACCTGGCCGGCCTCGCGGCCGAGACCTGGATAGCGGCTCCGGAAGCCGCGTTGCGCCTGGAACTGCTCGCTCAGATGGCCAAGACACCGGGCTTCCAGGCCCGCCTGGAATACGACGGCGACGACTTCAACACCGTGCTCGGCTTCGTGGCCGCCGGCCTGTGCGTCGCCGTCATGCCGCGGCTGGCCCTCCCCCCGGGGAGCACCCAGGTCGTGGCGCGCCCCCTCGCCGACCCGGAGCTGACGCGCTTCATCTACACCGTCCGCATCGACACCCGGCACGCCCCACGCGCCCTCCTGGGCCTGGAACGCATGCTCGCCGCGCAGGCACTGACCGCCCTCTCATGAGGCGGGGACAACGCCTCGACGAGTTCGGACCCGAACGTCGCCGGCCCGCCTGCGGGCCGGCCCTCCGGGCAGCCTCTCACCCCTCCGGTCGGACATTCCGGTCGGCGGTGAGCCGCTCCCGCCACTCGGCCACGGCGACGGGGGACATCGCCGCGAGACGGGCGATCACCTCGTCGTCCCGCCCGTCGGTCCAGCTGAGGACCCGGGTCAGGACGGTGTTCCGGACCAGGCGGACCTCCTTGAGCAACTCCTCCAAGCGCTTCAGCTCCTCCCCGGTGGCGGCAAGCGTGTCGTCGACCGCCGTCCTTTCCTCGGCCCGCTGTTGCCGCAGGTAGGCCGCCAGGCCGGTGAGGACCACACCGTCGTCGGCCGCAGCGCTGCGGAACGTCCCGGCGAGGTGGTCCAACACGCAGTCAGGGGCGTCGGCGAGACTCGCTCCCACGACCTTCGCGCCCTCCCAACTGCTCCGTCCGGCATCGCTGGTCCGCAGCCAGAGCCCGGCTTCGACCGGGGCGCGGTCGCCGCAAGCGGCCGCGCGGTAGGCGTACAGAGCCGCACGGTGACCGTAGAAGGTGTAGCCCTCCTCGATCTGGACGCCCGCCGGAGTGCACATGCGTCCCGGAACGCCGCCGTAACCGGAATCGGGTTCGTAAGTGGCGTAGGCGTCCAGCTCGGCGTCGGTAGCCGTCGCCCAAGCCGGATCGCACAGCTCCGGATTCCGGGCTAGGAAGTCCGCCACTTCGACCCGCCATCCGGGAACCGGGCTCATGCGGGGTTCGGACCAGGCCACCGTGCCCGTCGCATCGAGCGTGTAGAGGCAGGCCTGTTCGAGATCGGTCCAGGCCGTGGCAGCCTCGGCGGACCACTCCAGATCCCCGGCCGGGCCCACACGATGCAGCGAGCCGATCACCCGCTGGACCATGGGCAGGATCCGTCGGACCAGTGTGTAGAGCTCCTCGGTGCTGAAGAAGCGCCAGGTATCGGCGCCCTGCTCGTCGACGGTGCGGTGGGTGAGCAGGAGCGCGAACACGGCCGGGGAAGGCAGAGCGCCATCGCCGACCGCGGCCCGGCGGTGCCCCGGAAGCCAGGGGGCGGCGCCCTCGTCCTGGGTTCGCCAGTCGGTGTCCCCGAACCAAACGGCGCCGGTGGCGGCGTCGACGGCGAGCCACTGCTGGTAGCCATTACCCGGCCCGAACCGTTCTCGGTGGTGCTCGGCCCGCCGGTCGTGCCACACGTATTCCGCTGGGGGCGGATTGAGGTGGACGGCGACGAAACCGTCCTGCGGGGTGTACCCGACAACGACATGTGCAGTCGGTTTGCTGTTCTCGGTCCCGGACATGCGGCTCCCTCCGTGCCGGACCGTGGCGGATTCGCCACTGTGCGACACCGAGCCTGCCCTGTGGGAGCTGTTACGATCAAATCCGATCACTTGTGGACTTGTCGCCCAATGAAAGTTCGCACACGTGCGGACGCGACGGGGCTGACGACAGGCGATCGTGGAGCGCTGTCTGCGGTAGCCGGTGATCGTGTCGCTGTCGTCTCCGCTGTCGAGGTTGAGCTGCACGGAGGCGGTGGAGCGCATCATTGAAGTTTCCCCAAGGCCGGGTAGTTAAGGATTTCGGCCGGGGTGCAAGGTGGGGGCCGCTGGTGTGGCGGCTGCCGTGTAGCGGCCCCTGCGGACCTTCTTGAT
>NZ_JBSFJU010000064.1:0-45772 GCF_053598215.1 Kitasatospora sp. NPDC001175
CAGGCGAGCGGTGATGGAAGCAGACAAGAGCGGTCCTAAGGCAGGGGACAGGGATTCACACCCGCACGGCCTTCGAGAAGGGTCCGTGCCTCCGGCGTGGTAGCGGCGCCGTGATCGCGGTGGAACGGATCGCGTGGGCTGCGCCGGTTCGCTACGACTCGGGTGGAAGGCCCGGTGCGTCGTGGCGACTGAAGCCATTGTTAGCGGGCCCGGTGGCGGGCTCCAAGGGGTCGGAAACGGCCGGTCTACGACGCGGTGTCGTAGGAGCGTCGCCCGTCGGGGTTCCCGGGGCGCGTCGTTCTGCCCGCCGCCGTGGGGCTGAAACCTGGCCTTCGGGCCCGTTTTCGAATTCCGTGATCACGGCTCTGAGCTGGGCTGATGTGGGATCGGCCGGTCGGTGGCGGCCCCGGCGGTCCCGGGGTGGCCGCGATGGTGGCCGGATGGCCGCGGGCCCGGTGGGGGTGGTCCACTATGCGGGGTAGTGGAGTGTCTGCCGCGTGTGGCCACCGTCACGGGCAACTTAAACCTATTTTCTCCTTTTTGGGCGGCTCTAGGGCCCCGAATGCCCCCGCCGGAATGTGGCCCGGGCCACAGAATGCGCCGGGTTGCCGAAAGCAATGTGGCCCAGGCCACAGGCAGAAGTGCGCCAAGGACCGCGAATACCTGCCCCGGCGCCGACCGCGAGCGGAACGGGGTGGAGCGGGGCGCCGGGTCAGGAACGCCGGTCGCAGCCCAGCCCCGACGGCCGGTAGGATCTCGCAGCTCTCACCCTGCGACCGCGGACAGCAAGCCGACCGCCGAAGGTCGGGGCCGTGCGATCGTCACCCTGGCGCCAGGCCCCTCACCGCCAGGGGTGAACACGATCTCGCCCACCGGGCCCCCGGACCCCAACACCAGCCCGGGACCCCAGCCCGATGGCACACTGACGCTTCCAACCCTCGCCCTTACCAAGGGAGATGTTCGAATGGCCGAACTGAACGCCCCTTCTGAACTGCGAGCAGGCCGATGCCGCTGCGGGGACATCACCTACGAGGTCACCGGCGTTCCGGACGACCCGCACCTGTGCTCCTGCGAGCACTGCACTCACCTCTGCGGTGGCCCCGCGATGGCCTGGGTCGGCTTCCACAGGGAGGCGCTGACCTGGACCGGCCCTGGAGGCGAGCCGACCTGGTACGCCACCTGGCCGACCCTGCACCGCGGATTCTGCCCGCGATGCGGGACCCCTCTCGTCTCCATCACCGATGACTCCCCGATGATCATGGTGACGGCCTTCAGCCTCGACGACCAAACCGGCCTCGAGCCCCTCGGGCACAGCTTCCGCGAGAAGGCCGCGCCGTGGATGACCATCACCCTCGCCCACGAACCGCAGCCCCGGTAGCGCCGGCCGCAGCGGCAAAGCCCGGGGGCAACACGGCGGTGCAACTCCATACGCCTAGAGATATCAGGTCATGCTCGTGGCTGTATTAGACGTATCCGTGCTGGCCACTTAGCGTTTGGCGCATGACAGAGCGACGTGCGATCCTCAGCGGCTCGACCTTCGAGGAGCAGATCGGCTATGCCCGTGCCGTGGTGGACGGCGACTGGGTGCATGTGTCCGGGACGACCGGGTTCGACTACACCACCATGACGATCTCCGACGACGTGGTGGAGCAGGCCGAACAGTGCCTGCGCAACATCGAGGCCGCGCTGGCCGAGGCGGAGTGCACCTTCGCCGACGTGGTGCGGGTGCGCTACTTGCTGCCCGAGCGCGAAGACTTCGAGCCCTGCTGGCCGGTCCTGCGCCGCTACTTCGGCGATGTCCGGCCGGCCGCCACGATGCTCATGTGCGGTCTCGCCGACCCCCGGATGAAGATCGAGATAGAGGTGTACGCACGGCGGGCCACCGCGTAACAGCCCGATCTGTTCCGGGGAACGGGGGCTGCGTGGCCGACACGTGCCCGACGACGGCCGGGGCGATCCGACACACCACGAGTGGACTCGGCCGGAGCCGCGGCTGCCCGGTGGCGGACGGACGGGCGGCGGAGCGATCACCGTGTCGGGGTTCCCGATCGGCTGGCCGCATCGTCCTGGACGAGCTCGGCGCCCAGCGGCAGGCCGGACTGCTCGCTGTGCGCGATCGACTCGGCTTTCTAGCGCAGCTCCAGGCCGAGTTCCCGCTCCAGCTGCGCACTCTGCTCCGGCGTGGCGAAAACGAAGTAGCTGTCGTAGTTGCTGTCCCTCAGACGCACGAAGTGGACGAGGTAGAAGCGGCGGGTGTCGTCACCGGGGTCGGGATCGACATGCCCGATGAACTCCGTGATCGCCAAGTGGTCGAGGTACTCGTCCGACTGATGCTCGACCCACTGCGTCACCAACGCGCCGTTGCGGACGAACTCCAGGACCTCGTGTCCCTCCTCGTCCTCAACCAGCCGGGCGCCGGTGATGGTGACCGCGCCGCCGGTGAGTGTCGCGGCCCGCTCCAGGATGCCCGCGTAGCTCTCCTCCAAGTCGTCCACATCGTCCCCGTGGGCCGAGATCGCCACGCCGAATTCTTCGAGAGCGCTGGGCACTTCATGGGGCGGCAGTTCGTTGTGCGCGAGGTCCGCGTAATCGGCGAGGACACTGTCGACCTTCTCCTGGGACACCATGCCCATGCGCTGGAGCAGCGCCCCCACGTGTGCGTACGACGAGCCCCTGAACCACGGCAACACGTCCACGAGCCTGTCCGCCGGCCGCCCCGCCTCCGCGACGAACAAGTCGCGCAGGCACACCAGTGGAACAGCCGCACCCCCGACCCGCTTGTCCGGCTGATCGACGAACGGGACATCGGTCCACCCGTTCTCCCGTGATCCGGCCTCCCCGGGCTCGGCATCGGGATCGAACGGGATGTACTGCCACACCGCCCCCTTGACCTGCCGGATCACCTCGCCCAGGTACCAGCAGGCGCCCTGCACGAACGGCTCGTCCCGCGCGGCGTCGAACTCCTCCACGGTGGTGAACCGCCGCCTCAGGACTGCTTCCAGCCAGTTCAGCGTGTCCGGGTGGAAGCTCCACCGCCACGCTCCCTCGAACGCGTCCTCGGCCCAGGCGGAGAGCGCCTCTCTCCGGTCGTCCAGCCATGCCGTCAGAGCCGGATCCTCTGCCAGCGGCGCTCTGGGGTCGACGTACGGCGTGTGCTCCTTGACGGGCTCCCACCCCGGAACGTGCTGTCGTCGCGCCGTCACGGCATGCCGGAGCCGCTCGACCTCTTCGGCGAACGCGGTCCCCGTACGCTCTCGCAGAGCGTGGGCGATCAGCAGCATCGGTGCGACTGGAGACAGTTCCAGTTCCAGGTCCGGCCAGACGACAGGCTGCCCCGGAAGACCGTCGATCTGCCGGGTGTTCCAGGCCCAGGCACCGCCGGCGACACCGAGCAGGACTTCGCCGAGATAGGCCATCGCACTCTCCACGAACTCCCGCCGCTTCCCGGTGTCCTGGACGCGGCCGTGGTGCTCCAGCAGGACCGCCTCCAGAGCCTCCAGCGACGCTGGGGAGTAGTCGAAGCAGAAATCCGCGGGGAGGAGCACCCTCTCCAGGACCCGCAGCTGGTAGGGCAGGTCGCCGATCCACTTTCGAAGCAGATGCTGCGGGGAGACTTCTGGCTGTGCCTCAAGAACCACCATGCGGCCACTGTAGAGGCGGGCAACGACAACGCTGGTGTCGTCGAGTCGCCACATCAGCGGGCCACCGATGGCGCCGTGTCCCGGACCGGTTCGGTTTCCCGCGGGGCCTGCGCCGTGGGCGGCGAGTGGCCCGGTGAGGCTGCGCCGGGTGTGTCGTATGCCCGGGAGCCCCGGGGGCCCGGTAGTATCCGGTGTCAGGGAGCCGCAGACGGCCCCGGAAAACGCAGCCACGGACGCCCCGCCCGGCGAGAGCCAGGCGGGGGCGTCCGTGAGGCGGATGAGCGCCGACCGCGGCGTGGTCCGGTTCTCGGCGATGTTCCGGTGCCGGTCAGGCCACCGTATCGCGATCCCGGACCACGCTATCGCCGGTCACGGAGAAGGTCTTGACCGAGCACGTTCCCGATCCGTCGAGGCGTCCACGGCCCCTCGACCGCCCTTTTCGCGATCGTCAAGACCATCATCGCTCAGACCTTCCAGGGAAGGCCTGATCAGTCCCGGTCGCCCCCGCCCTCACCACCGTGGCCGCCCTCGTCACCGTGGCCGCCCCCGTGGTGGTGGTGGATGACCCGGAAGCTGGCCAGCACACCGTCCTTGACGAAGACACCCTTGACGCGGTGCACGTTCACGCCGTCGGCCTGGCTGTGAGGCCCGACCGTGGCGATCGGAGCGCCGTTGTCGCACACTGCCCCGCGGAAGACCTCGACAGTCTTGTGGCTGTCGTTGCGGATGTTCAGGGTCTTCGCGCCCAGGCCGCTGATCACGGTGATGCAGCCGTCCGTGTGGGCGGAGTAGGTCCGCTCGTTGATCTGGATCCGGCCCTCGTGGTGGCGCTTGTGGTGCCGGTGCTCACGGTGCTCGTGGCCCTCGTGGCCCTCGTTGCCCTTGCGTCCGTTGTTGTTCTCCTTCCCGTCGTTACCGGAGGGTGCCTGCTCGGGAACGGCCACCTGCTGGACGGCCGGGGCTGCCTGGCTCGCCGGCTGCGAGGCGGCCGAGGCGTAGGTGAGGCCGGTCGCGGCCAGAGCCGCGGCGGCGCCGACGGCCGCGGTGATAGCGGTGGCGCGGGTGATCTGCATGGAACTTCTCCTGTTTCCTGAGCGGTCGGCTAGGCCGCCGACCCCGTGATCTGAACGTAACGACGGCACTCACATCGGGCATCTCGAAGGCCGCCACCAGAGAGCCGAATGAGGTACCAGGACAAGGCGTCGCTCTCCTCAGGAAACGTCAAATCATCTGCAAGACAAGAGAATTGAAATGAGCTTAGCCCTTCGGATTGAACCTGACACCAGCTCACACCATCGGCGGCCGGAGCGTCTGGAACCGCCGACACGATGAGATAAGTCGGCGTCAGGGAAACAGGCGGCGCAGGAACAGCGCCCCGCTCGCCGACGCCTGCGCCCACACGCCCCTCCCCGCCGGCCCGTAGACCCGCCCGCCTGGCCGGTGCGACCCAGGACGCGATCCACACGAACGCCCAGAGCCCGGCCTGCCACGCAGGCGGCGGGCCCCGTCCCCCGACGATCTGGACCCTGCAGCCGCACGCGGCATCCCGGGCGACACCGACGGCCCAGCCGCAGGCGACCACCACAGCGACCAACGCAGCCCCCGATTGCACCACAGCCGTCACGAGCGCCCCCAGACGAGAGGCCCGGTCTGGCACGGATCAGCTCGGGCTGCCAGACGGAGCGGCCCAGCCGATGGCACACCAGATCGAGCGGGACCGGCACGGGCCGCCCCGACGAGACCCCGACACCGTGCGTCCAGTCCAGCGGCACCTGCCGCAGAAGCTCGAACGCCGCCCGCAACGGGAGGTCGGACAGCCGCCAGAGCACCGGATGGCGGCTCACCAGACCGTACGCCGCGATCCTGAGGCTGCTCCAGGTGCCACGGCTCGAGGGCTTGCTGATCGCATACGCCTGGGTCGTCTGCGCCGCTGGGGCACCACCGCCACGACGGTCGGCCTCCGCCCCGGCCCGCCCACCGGTGACCGAACGGTCGGCCAGACCGGCCTGGCCTGCCTCTCCCCTCCCGAGGACGTCCTCCGCCTGATGCTCGAGTGACTACCCACCACGCCCCTGGCGGCCCGGCGGCTTCCGCGCGGCCCGCCAGGGAGACGGCCGGCGTCCGGGATCACCCCGGTTCCTCGAATGACGCCGGTAGCTCTACGGTCGTTGCACGCCCGGGCAGACCGCGGCGGCGAAGTCGTCCGCGAGCACGGCGATCTGGGCCCGGCCCTCGATCCTGGCCAGCCACTGCTGCGGCAGCAGCCCGTCGCCGTGACGGGCGCCGAGGAGATTGCCGCAGATCGCGCCGGTGGAGTCGCTGTCACCGGAATGGTTGACCGACAGCAGCAGCGCGGACTCGATCGGCGTGTGATCCTTCCAGAACGTGGTGCGGGCCAGCGCCGCGTAGACGGCGATGGCCAGTGCCTCCTCCGCGATCCAGCCGCCCCCGAGGCTCTCCACCGTCATGGGTGTCGCCGGGCCGGCCGCGGCGAGCTCAACCGCCTTGCGTAGCAAGGTGGTTGTCTCCTCGTGGCCCGGGTAGCGGGCCAGCAAGCCCATGCTGAGCCGGACCGCGTCCTGGAGGGACTCGCCGGTCACCAGGTGGCTGATCATGGCGGCGAAGGCCCCGGAGGCGTAGTAGCTGGTCGGGTGGCCGTGTGTCATCTGCGCGCAGCGGGCGGCGAGTTCGAAGGCGTACTGGGGGCTGGCGTCGGTGAGGCCGAAGGGTGCGGAGCGCATCACCGAGCCGCATCCCTTCGCGTCGGGGTTGACCGGGCCGGGGGTGCCGTCGATCGCGCCGCGCGGGTCGGGGATGTGGTTCTTGGGGATGCCGAACTCGCAGGCGCGGCCTGGGGCTCGTCGCGCGTAGAGCCAGGGCTCCTCGCGCAGCCATCCGGTGCGGTGCGGGCTGCTGAGCTCGGGTTGCGGTGCGTCGGACTGCTGGGTGTCCAGCCACCGCAGGTACGCCTCGTGCACCAGGGCGGTCTCCGTGCCGCCGCCGTCCGTCATGATGCGGGTGTAGCCGCGCAGCCAGCCCTCGGCCGTGAAGAGGGTCATCTGGGTGTCGTCGGTGATCGTCCCGACCATGCCGTGGCGGTCCGGGACCAGCCCGGTGATGCCCTTCTCCCCGTACTGGGCCTCGACGGTGACCATGGACTTCATCTCGATCGGATTGCCCAGTGCGTCCCCGATCGCCCCGCCGAGCAGACAGCCCCGGACCCTCGCCCGGTACGCAGCCAACTCGTTCCACTCCAGGTGCCTCACCCGCGCCCCCTCCAAGCTTGATCAACTGCCCCAGACTATCCACCACCGACCTGCGGCACCGAAGGCCTGCGCCGGGGCCGGCTGCACGGCGCGCGCTGCGGGACGCACCGAGTCCGGGTCCTACGTGCCACCTGAAGCCGGCTCTGCCCGTCGAGAGAAATCTCAAGACATTTGGATCAAGTGTTCTAGACTCTCGAGATGGTCGACGAGTTTCTTCGCCTCACGGTCCTGGGGTGCGCGACGCCGTTTCCGAGCGTGGACAATCCGTGTTCCGGCTACTTGGTCTCCAGTGGGGACACGCGTGTGTGGGTGGACGCGGGCAGTGGAACGCTGGGCCCGCTGCAACGTCACGCCCGGCTGGATGAGCTGGACGCGATCTGGATCTCGCACCTGCACGCCGACCACAGCGCGGACCTGCTCACTGCCTACTACGGCGCTCTGTACGCGGACGTCCGCCTTGCCGCGCCGATCCCCCTCTACGGCCCGCCCGGTATCGTCGACCGGCTGGCGGGCTTCCTCACCAACACGTCGGTCCGCAGCCCGATCGAATCCGCCTTCGCCGTCACCGAGTTGCACGATGGGCACCAGGTGAACGTTGGTCCGCTGAGGCTGACCAGCCGGGCTGTGGCGCATGGCATCCCGGCCTTCGCGCTACGCGTCGAGGTCGCGGGTCGGTCGCTGGTCTACTCCGGGGACACGGCACCGTGCGCCGGCCTGACGAGTCTGGCCGACGGATGCGACGTGCTGCTGTGTGAGGCCGAGAGCGCGAAGGTGCCCACCGAGGGCGACCAGGTGCACCACACCCCTGAGGACGCCGGCGAGACCGCCAGCGCGGCCCGGGCAGGCCGGTTGATCGTCACGCATGTCGGTCGGTTCCTCACGCCACAGCAGGCGGTGGCGCGCGCCTCGGCGCGCTTCAACGGCCCCACCGACTACGCCGCGCCCGGTGCGACCTTCGAGATCGGTCAGGCCACCAGCGCCCCTGGGCGCCCAACGAGCTGACCGCGTTCGAAGCGGACTCCGGCGCGGACGAGCAGGGCGAATGCGCCCAGACCCCGACCGCCGAGCGTCCGGGCAGAGGAACCGGCGTCCGGGCGCAGCGTTCCCCCGGTACGACACAGCGCGGACAGTTCACGTTCGGTCAGGTGCTGCTCCCGAACGCCCACCATTTCGGTGAACCGCCGTGTGGAGCCGGCGACGTACTCCGACTCGTCCGGTCAGCTCAGCCCGCTCCTCGCGGTCGATGACGTCGGGGACCCGACGGCAACCATCCGTGAACGACTCGCCCGATAAAGTGAACTGATCATTCCGGAAGAAAGGCCACGGCGCTCACGGTGACCGAGTCCCGCCCTCACACCCTGTTTTCCTTCGGCACACTGATGGACGAACGAGTCCAGACCACACTCTTCGGCCGAGCCGTGCCGAGTGCTGCGGCATCGCTGGCCGGCTGCACCACCAGGCCCCTGCCGATCACCGACCAGTCCGTGATCGCCACCAGCGGCCTTGACGTCCACCTGGCGCTGAAGTCCAAGCTCGGCGCCGTGGTCGATGGCGCCGTCCTGCGCCTCACCGACCAGGAGCTCGCTGCAGCTGACGCCTACGAAGTGGACGACTACGTCCGCCGACGGGTACTCCTCTCCTCCGGAGAGAGCGCCTGGGCCTACCTGGATGCGAAACCACTGCGCCCGGCAGCACGCATAGTGATCGTGGGCGACAGCATCGCCTACGGACGCTGCGATCCGCACGGCGGATGGGCAGCCCGCCTGACGGCCACCCACATCGCCGGGAACGAGGCCGACCACCGGGTCTTCAACCTGGCCATCCCCGGAAGCACCCTGCTCGATGTGGCCGAGCAGACCCCCGCCCTCCTGCCTCCCCGCCGACCCGACACCATCATTGTCGCCGCCGGCATCAACGACTCCGCCATCTCGACCGCCACTGCGCAGGCTCACCGCGACATGCCGGCGCATGTCGCGGACAGCCTCGCCTCGCTGGCTGACACCGCCCTGAGCCACAACGCGCGACTCGTCGTCGCGGGACCGACGTGGATCGACGAATCACGCACCGGCGACTACGAGGGCCTGCGATTCACCCAGGCCCGGGCGCTGGCCCTGCGCGAGTTCCTGAAGACCTGGTGCGCCGAGAACCACATCGACTACCTCGACATGTGGGAACCGCTGCGCGACAGGACCGAGATGCTCACGGACGGCCTGCACCCCACCCCCGAAGGGCACCAGGTGCTCTACCAGCACATCGACATCTCCGGCTGCTGAACCACCCGGCAGCCGCCGAGCCGGGACGGACAACCGGCCCCCTTCCGCTGCTCATCGAGCAGACACCCCGGCTGAGCCAGGACGACGAGTTCCTGCAGAGCATCCGCCTGCTGTGCACTGCCGTCGTCACCCTCACCAGGACATGAACACGGCCGTGCCGCCCGCGCCCGACACACCACCACCCGGTGCCGACGCGGGCGGCTCTGACGCTGTCACAGTCGCCTGCGAACATGGGCGTCATGACTGCACATGCCGCCGACTACCGTTGGTTTGCCGAGCGCTACGACGTTCTGAACGAGGCGTACTGCCTCACGCTGGTGGAGGGGCTCTCGCCGGAGGACCTGCTGGACCGGATCGGCGCGAAGCCCCTGCACCGAGTCACCGGGGTCGCCGCTCTCCTGGAAGCCGCGGACGAGTTCGAGGACGGCGGCTTCCAGGATGTCCTGGACGATGACGACGATGACGACCGGCTGTTCATCGCCGCCACCGAGGTCGGGGGCTGGGCGCTGGCCGTCGAGCACTACGGCCACCTCGGCATCTCCGCCCCCGTGATGGAGGCCCTCTCCCGGGGCACTCGTCTGGTCTCACACTTCCGGAACATCAACGCGGTGGACCACTTCTACTGGCAGGAGGACGGCCGGACCCGCCTGCACTTCGAGCCGCTGTTCGCCTTCGGCCGCGACGGCAGCGACGCCGACGCCACAGCGGCCATGATGGAGCAGGCCGGGTTCGACCTCCGTGAGGACGACGACTGCGACTCCGCCCTCCACACCGAGGCCGCCTTCGCCCTCGCCGAACACCTCACCGGTGTCCGGCTAACCCCGGAGCTGCTGGACGGCGCCGCCTTCCTCTGCGGCGCCGCCCCCGAACCGCTTACCTGACCGAACGCCAACGGCGCCCGCGGACGCCCCGCGCCGGGTCCCGTCGGACCGCCGTCCGACGGGACCCGGGCGGAGGAGTGCGGTCAGCTCCAGCGGTAGCGGCGGCGCAGGCTGTCCACCACCAGATTGAAGCGGGCCCGGTCCAGCGCGCAGGCCTCACGGCGCATCCCGCCGTCCCACACCCGCATCACCCGGTCCAGCGCCACCCAGGAGTCCCGGCCGGACTTGTCCCACGGACCGGAGCCGATCGGCACCCAGTCCCGGTCCCCTTCGTGCCCCTTGCTCGAGAGCATCACGGCCAGCAGACTGCCCGCCTCCTCGCGCGCCACCACCAGCACCGGCCGGTCCTTGCCACGGCCGTCCCGCTCCTCGTACGGCACCCACGTCCAAACGATCTCGCCCGGGTCGGGGTCGCCGTCGTGCCGCGGCGAGTACTCGGTACGAACCGCACCCACCCCGTACGGTTCCACCTCGACCGTGGCCTCCGGACCGAAACGACCGGGTATGTCCTCGTTGATCAGCTGTGTCATGCGCGAAGACTAGCGCCCGGACCGCCCACAGGGTGATCCCGAGTGTCAACCGGCCGCAGCGCCCCAGTTAGCCATCTCCCGAGGTGCCGTCGTCGGCCCCGCGGCGCCTACCTGCAGCGCGTGACGTCGGGGCTCCGCGCACGGCGTCGGCCGGTGGCTGGGAGGCTCGGGTGATGACGACGAACGAACTGCTGCGGCAGCAGGCGGAACTCCGGGCCGGGGCAGGAACGGTGGCCGAAGACGTAACCGCGGCCACCGCCACCGAAGTTCGCCGAGGTGGCGAAGTCGTAGCCCTCCTCCAGTTCGGCCGTGAACGTCATGGGCGCGGTACAGGAGGGGCAGTCGGGCGTCTCGTCATCCTGGATCCAGTCCGGCTCGCCGCCGAGTCGTCCCAGGACCGGCTCCTCCGTGGGCTCGCCAGCGGGGTGGAGCCTCAGAGCGGTGACCGCACCCAGGAGCATCTCGCCCTCTGCCGGGACTGCCGCCGGGGTGAGTTCGCCGGAGAGCACGTAGGCGCGATTGGCACCGGCGATGGCGTTCCAGTCGTCACACGTGCCGGGGTCGTTCTGGCAGAAGAACACCGCCACCGCCGTTGCGCCGAGGGGCAAGTGGGCGAGGAACTGCATAGCCCCACCGCACTCGCGGCAGCTCGGCCAGACGAATCCCTCGGGGACGAGGGGAACCCCGCCGGTCCTGAGCGCGTCGGCGTCGGCAGCAGTCTCTCCGCCGTATGTCAGCAGCATGGTCGAATCCCAGGGTCATCGGCAGATCGGAATCACGGTGACGTACGAGCCGGCCGAGGGGAGGTCGACTATCGCTTCGACCACCCGATCGCCGGCCTCGACGACATGGAGTGCGGCACGGCGCGGCCGCCCGGGTGGTGGTGCCACCGGCTTGGCAGCACCACCACCCGGGGTCAGGTCCGGGTGACCGTGCCGCATTTGCCGGTTCCGTCCGGCAGCGGCTTGCTCCGGTTGTACGGGTCCATCGTGCCTCCGTCACGCCGCTCGGTGCCGTCCGATGTGACGACGGGGAAGTCCGGCTCGAGCCAGCCGTCGTGAACTCCGCAGAGACTGTTGCCGAAGTAGCTGTTCGTGTGGCTGAAGTTCAGCTTTCCCGGTTCGACGTCGTACTTGGCGGGATCGTAGAAGCGGAAGTCGATCACGCGGCGCACGATCTCGCGGGTCACCTCCGTGCTACCGCTGACCGCTCCCGTCCAGACGGCCGGCTCCGCGCCCGGGGTGGCACCGGCTGCGAGGCCGCTGGGGGCGGGGTCCTGTGAGGGAGACGGCGTCAGCTTTCCGGCGTCGGGCCCGGGGAGCACGGCGTAGACGAAGGTGTAGTCGGTGTGGACCACCATCCCGTCCTTACCGTCCGCCTCGAAACTCGTCCGCCCCTGCAACTTGACCACGTCACCCGCGGGGATCGCGGTGCGCGGGTTGAAGCGGCTGGCCCAGTCACTGGGGTCGCTCGTGCCGCCCGGGTGGGCGAGCCCGTCCTCCGCCTCCTCCCGGCTCTTCCCGCCCAACAGGTCCAGTGCGGCCTGCGGGGTTCCGCCGGCGAGCGTCTTGGGGTCGAGGTTCGCCGCGACGAGGAAGTCCTTGACGGTCTTCAACTGCGCTGCTACTTCGTCCTGGTCGAAGACCCCGACCGCCTGTGCCTGCGGCAGCACGATCGCATCGGCTCCGGACGGCCACACCGCGGCCGGTGAACCGGCCCACGGGTGGTCCACGGTCGGGGTGTCCGGAGCAAGGGTCGGCGGGGCCGCGGTCGGCACCGCGGTCTCCGGGGCCTCGGTCGGGCCGTCGGCGACGTTGCTCGTGTACCAGCCGTGCAGCCGGTCGACGTTCAGCCCGGCCACCACCAACGCGCCCGCCAGCACGACGAACAGCGGGGTCTGCCAGTCGCGGCTGCGGCGTCGCTCGACGCCCCAGGGCGAGACGGTCTTCCTCTTCCGGCCGAACCGGCGTCGCCGGAGCTCGGTCGGCGGCCGCCACGGCTGCGATTCCGGGGGCGGCTGGCGCTTCCAGCGCGCGGCCAGCACGCGGGAGCGCCCGGACCGCTCCTTGATGGTGGCGGCCTTGACGAACTCGTCGTCGAGGACGAGTCGGTCGAACGGGTCGTCTGCTCCCGAGCCATTCGGCGAATCAGAGGTCGGGTGAGGTTCGGGGTCTTCAGCTATCGGCACCGCGACAGTATGCAGACACCCGCTGCCGACCGCTTCACCGGGGTGTCGAGGTGCATGGAGCGCCGGTGACCTGCGGCGGAGGTGTTCCCTCCGTCCGATCACGCCTGCTCGGACGGGCGGGAGGTGGTGCTGGTACACACGGTGTCGGCCTTCAGTCGATCGCGGGTGCAGCGGGCATCGACGCAGGCGCATCCTCGTGTGGATCCGGGCCGCCGCGGAGTCGACGGCGGCCTGGTCGGTGACATCGGCGGTCACCGCCAGCGCCCAGCCGCCAGCCGCCTGGATCTCGGCGGCGAGGCGGTCGCGCGGGCGGGGACGGTGACGCCGCCGCTGCGCAACGCCATGCCCTGCCGTCCCGCAGGTCCTCTGGCAACCGCAGGTCCAGGTCGACGGCTGGGACCGCAGCACCGTCACGCCCTCAGCCGGTGGGGCTCTCGCGGAAGCCGCCGTCCGTCAGGCCGGACGGACGGCGCGGGGGCCGACGACCTCGGCACCGAGGGCGATGACGCGGGCCCGAAGGCCGCGGTCGGCGGTCACGACCAGGCAGGCGCGCTGCGGGTCGTCGGCCTTGGCTTGCCGTACGACGTCGACGATCCGGTCGTCGCCGTTTCCGGGCGCCTCGACGACCCGGACCTGTGGCAGACCGACCAGGCCGCGGGCAGCGCCCTCCACCACGAGCACCACTTCCAGAGGCCGGGTCCGTGCCCACACCGGGACGTCGGTCCGGTCCGGTAGGCCCCGCTCGGCCACCGTGGCCAGCGCGTCGCGCAGCCGTTCCGCCGCGCCCCTGCGGTCGCGCCACCAACCGTCGGGAACCGATCCCACGACGTTGGCGCCATCCACGACCAGCAGTGCTTTCGCATCCATGGCAGACAAGCCTGTCACGCTGATGCGACCGAGGCTGCGAGCACGCTGAGCGGATCGGCCTTGCCGCCGCCGGCGGCGCCGTCCGCCAGCCAGCACGCCAGCGTGCTGAGCGCCGCGCACCTCACGGCCAAGGAGCGGATCGGCGGCGCCGTTGTCCACACCCTCACCAGCCTCGGCGCGGCGCTACTCGGCGGCATTGCCGACTGCCACGCCACATCGTCACCGTTGCTCGTGGAGCGGTCGACGCGGGAAGGCAGGGCCTCCTGGCAGCTCGGTGGGTGTCGCAGCCGCCTCGAACAGCCAGGAGTCCCTGGTGCCGCAGCCTGGTGAGTCGCCTCGGTCTGCGAAGTACCCAGTGAGGTAAGGGAATCGACCTCGGGTCGTGCAGCTGGGGGTGAATGCTCGGGCTCTGCGTCTCGTGTGGGCGCGGAGCCCCCGCAACTCAGCTGAAGGGACCGTCGTCCGCGAAGGCGCGGGTGGCGAAGCGCTTGCCCATCCGACGGTACGCGGCGGCGGTGGGGTGAAGGCCGTCAGCCAGGTCGTCCGCCTCGTCCAGTCCGAGCAGCTCGCGTCCGTCGAGGTAGTGGAGGTGGGGGTCGCGTGCCTGGCGCGCCGCCACGATCCGCGCCAGCTCGGCACGGACCACCTCGAGCGACAGCGCCCCACCGGCCAGGTCGGCCGGGTCGCCGAGGGCTGCGATCCTCCCGTCCAGGCCGAGCACGGTCGGCCCGGGAGTCTCCTCGAGTGCCGGACAGCCCACCGGGGACACCAGCAGCAGCGGGGTGTCCGGGTGACCGTCGCGGATCGTGTCCAGGAATCCGTGGACCGCCGGGCCGAACGTCCGCTTGCGGAAGGCGGCCATGCCGACGATGTTGATGCCAACCTTGAGGCTGATCAGGTCGGCTGGCATGTCGCGGATCGTCCGGGCGACATAGGGGTCAAGCAGTGCGTTGCCCGCCTGGCTGAGGTTGATCACCTCCACTCCGCCGAGCGCGGCCGCCACCACCGGCCAGGTGCCGGTCGGGCCGTCGGCATCGATGCAATGGCTGATGGAACTGCCGTGGTGCACCCAGCGGCGCCGTCCGTCCGGCAGCGGCGCCAGCACATCGCCGTCGGCGCGCAGTGCCACCAGTTCCGTAGGGGTCTGCTGCGGCAGCCACAGCTCGACGTCCTTCATACCGGCTGGCAGCCCGGCGAACCGTACCGTCCCCGTCTCGCCAGGGGTCAGTCGCTGCACGGCCCCGTGGGCCGACATCCGCAGGACGTTGCCCACCGGCGCTTGCCGACGCCCGGCGGGCACACCGTCCACCAGCAGTTCCAGCATCCCGGTCGGGCGGGGTTCGGGGTCGGTGTCGAGCTGTCCGGTGGAGGTGAGAACCTCGAACTCCAGCTCGCGCGCATCGGTGCGGAACACCAGCCGCACCCCCGAGGGCATCACCGTCACCCCGTACGCCGACGGGTCCTGATACTGCTCCTTGGTCCATGCGGGCAACCGACGCGGCATCACCCCCGCCTGCGTGATCTCCAGATCCAGTGCGCCCCGTAACTCCACCGGCCCGCCCACCAGCGGAACCGCCCGCATCGCCACCGTCACCGCTCCTGCCATCTCTTGGGCCTGACAGGCCGTAATGCCTGATAGCACCCTGGATCGAGCACGCAAGCCGGAGCTTGAGCACTCTCATCCACCGCCCCGAAGCAGCCTAGTCGGTCCGTACGCACTGCGAAGCGGTTCGTGCAGAAAATGGAATCCGCATCCGGGTGGACGATCACCGTTGTCTCACCGGCGCGCCGACTCCCCGGGGTCCGGGGGCACCCGCCGGGCAGCTGATCCGCCTCGTCGAGATCATCGACAGCCTCCACACCGACCCCGGCCCACGTGCCGTTGCCTGCGGCCCCACCGGACCACTCCACCTCCTGACCTGCACCGGAATGCTCCCCAGCCCGCGCCGGGGCGCCACGGGACGACATGCGACTCGCCGCCGATCCTCTTAGTCTCGCGGCATGGAGATCGACCGCCGCCAGTTATTACATCGCGTTGCGCAGGGAGCCGCGGCGGGCGCGGCGGTCACCTTGACCGCCGCGAGGAGTCCGCAGCGTCGACCGGGACCGGCCGCCCCCGCGCCCCCCGCACCAGCGCAAGCCGACCCTGCGGCGGCCTCGATCCAGCCGGTGTTGTCACGGGGTCCGGTCTCCACCGCCCTACCTGACCTCTGGAAGCCGCCGCCACCCTCGATCGTGGCGCGGTCGCTGTGGCAGCCCGGCCAGGCGCCGAGCCCGCCCGAGCCGCAGCACGACCACACGGTCCGGGCGTTGTTCATCCATCACACCGCCAACGGTGACTCGTACGGTCCCAAGGACGTGCCCGAGATCGTCCGGTCGATCTACCGGGACCACCGCACGCGCCGGGGCTGGGACGACATCGGCTACCACTTCCTGGTCGACCGCTACGGCGTGATCTACGAGGGCCGTCTGAGCGGCGTCGACCAGGCGGTGACCGGCGCTCATACGCAGGGCTTCAACCATGAGACGGTCGGCGTCGCGGCGATCGGCACCTTTCCGGCCGGCGCCCATGTACCCCCGGCGGTGCTGGAGGCCATCGCCCGTCTGGCCGCGTGGCAGCTGGGCGCGTACGGCGTCGATCCGCGAACCCGCGTCGAACTGACGTCCACGAACAGCGAGAGCCGCTTCCCCGCCGGCACCCGCCATCCGTTCAACGCCATCTCCGGCCACCGCGACGCCTGCTTCACCGAGTGCCCGGGCGTCACCCTCTACGCCCTGCTTCCCCAGATCATCGAACACACCGCCGACCTCCTCCGCGGCGCGACCCCGTCCCGTACCGGCCTGCCGATCGGCTCCCTGAGCACCCCCGGCCCTGCCGCTCGCGGATAGCCGCCGCGTCCGCCCCCGCCGCTCGGGGTACGGCGGGCGATCCTGACGGCCTCGGATCCATCAGAACCGCGGTGGCCGACCCCTGGCGCCCGCCGGACCGGGATCCCGCCCGACTCCGCGCCTCAGAAAATACTTCCGTCCGACTGTCACATCCGTCCACCCCGCCGGGTCAGAGCAGTGAAAGCAACGCAAGAGACCCGGAAGGAACACCCACCATGGACGCCCAGCCCACCAGCACCCCGACCACGGCCCGGAACGCGACCGGTTCGAGGATGCCCAACCCGCTCAAGCTCGTCCCCGAGATGGGAGCCGTGGCCGGCGCCCTCTTCAAGGCCGTCGGCAACGGCTCCGTACCGCAGACCACCATCGACCTCGTCCAGCTGCGCGCCGGCCAGATCGTCGGCAACACCTACCTGACCGTCATGCACACCAACAGCCTGCGCAACGCCGGACAGTCCGAGGAACGCATCACCGCGGTCGCCTCCTGGCAGGACGCCCCCTACTTCACCGGTGCCGAGACCGCCGCCCTAGCTCTCGTCGAGGCCGTACTCCAGCCCGCCGCCGACGGCGAAAGGGTCCCCGACGAGCTCTACGCCCGCATCGCCGGGCACTACGACGACAAGGCCCTCGCGACCCTCGCCATCGCCATCGGTCAGGTCAACTTCTTCATCCCCATCGCCCTCATCGGCAAGCCCCTGCCCGGCGTCAAGCCCTCCGAGCAGTGGACCTGACACCAGAGCGGGGACACCGGGCCTACGACGAGGCCGTGCCGCAGCGCAGCGGGGCCAGGACCGCCGGCGGGCCGGCACGAGGGTCCCGCCGGCGCCCCGTCGCGCCCCGGTCAACTCGTCCCTGCGCGCTGCCGTGCAGACCAGACCTCAATCCTGACTGACCATCAATTAATTAAGCTCTGAGCGGGATTGAAGGGTTGACGCTCTCGGCTACCCGCCCGCGACCGAGTCACCCGACCCGGCCGCGGGCGGTTGCGCTTGTGAGCACGGCACTTCTCCTCCGCCCCGTGACCTGACGGTGGTGCGTCGCCACAGACCGCACCGAGGCGTGTGCCGTGGACGCCCCCGTCCTCACCCTCCCACTACTGGGCCTCCGGTTCGGACTCCGCCCCCGCGCCACCGCACTGCGCACCGGAGGCGGCATCGGCAACATGCCGTCACTGATCCGCGATAGTTCCGGAGTTGCCTACTGCGCTCTATCGGTCATTGCGCACCGCCGCTATGCTCTGCCCCTGCCAAGCCGGACAGACAACGTGTGCATCCGGGTCCGCATGGGGACACCGATGGGTACACACCGATACAAACGGCGCACTTGTGCACTCGCGAATAATTCCATCGCAGGGGGTTACATGACAGTCAGCCATGCCCAGCGGCGTGTTGGGGTGAGCGTGGTGGCAACCTTGTCGCTGCTCGCCGGCGCGCTCGTCATCGGCATGCCGTCCGCTCAGGCCGAGTCCGTCCCGAGTGGGCGGGCCGCGTTGGAGGGCACCAAGCCCGCCTGGGCCACCGGTGCCGCCGACCAGGGCGCCACCCCGGACTCCGCTCAGATCAACGCCCGCGTCTACCTGGCAGGGCGGGACCCGAAGGCCCTGGACGCGTACGCCACGGCCGTCTCCGACCCGCAGTCGGCCTCGTACGGCAAGTACCTGACGCCCCAGCAGGCGCAGGAGCGTTTCGGCGCGACACAGGCACAGATCGAGGCGGTCACCAAGTGGCTGCGGTCGTCGGGTCTGACCGTCACCGGCACCAACCGGCACTACATATCCGTCTCCGGTAACGCTGCTGCCGCGCGGACGGCCTTCGCCACCTCGCTGCACGACTACCGGAAGGAGGGCCGGACTTACCGGGCGCCCCAGCAGGCCGTCTCCGCTCCCGGCACGCTGGCCGACGCGGTGCTCACGGTGACCGGCCTGGACAACGCGCCGCACCGGGCGACACCACGGGACACCCTGCCCGGCCCCGGCGCCGGCTTCCGCAACTCGGGCCCTTACTCGACCTACTACGGCTCGAACGTCGCCGGCACGCTGCCGGACGCGTACGGCACGAAGCTCCCGTACGCGATTCACGGATACACCGGCAAGCAGTTGCGGGCGGCGTACGGCGCGGGCAACTACACCGGCAAGGGCGTGACCGTCGCGATCACCGATGCGTACGCCTCCCCGACCATGGCGAACGACGCGGCCGAGTACGCCAAGCACAACGGCGACCGGGCCTACCGCAAGGGCCAGTACACCGAGGTGCTTCCGGCCTCCTACACCAGCGTGGACGACTGCGGCGCATCCGGCTGGTACGGCGAGGAGTCCCTGGACGTCGAGGCCGTGCACGCCCTCGCGCCGGACGCGGACATCGTGTACGTCGGCGGTGCCTCCTGCAACGACCCCGACCTGCTGGACGCCCTCAACAAGGTCGTCGACAACCGGCTCGCCGACATCGTCTCCAACTCCTGGGCCGACCTCGAGGGCAGTGAGACACCGGACGGCGCGGCCGCCTACGACCAGACGTTCAAGCTCGGCGCCGTCGAGGGCATCGGCTTCTACTTCTCCTCCGGCGACGACGGCGACGAGGTCGCCAGCTCCGGCAAGAAGCAGATCGAGAGCCCGGGCAACTCGGCCTGGGTGACCGCGGTCGGCGGCACCTCGCTGGCCGTCGGCAAGGGCGACAAGTACCAGTTCGAGACCGGCTGGGGCACCCAGAAGGCGCTCCTCGCGGCGGACGGCAAGAGCTGGGCGAACCTCCCCGGTGCGTTCAACGGCGGCGCGGGTGGCGGCACCAGCTCCACCGTGAAGCAGCCGTTCTACCAGCGCGGCATCGTCCCCGACGCACTGGCGAAGGCCAACGGCCCCACCCGGATGCGTACCGTGCCGGACATCGCGGCCGTCGCCGACCCCAACACCGGCTTCCTGGTGGGTCAGACCCAGTCCTGGCCCGACGGCTCGGTCAAGTACGACGAGTACCGCATCGGCGGCACCTCGCTGGCCGCACCGGTGATCGCGGGCATCCAGGCGCTGGCGCAGCAGGCCCGCCACTTCCCGATCGGCTTCGCCAACCCGTCGATCTACGCCCGCTACAACTCCCCGCTCTACCACGACGTGACGGACCAGCCGCTGGGCGCCGGCCGTGACCTCGCGGTGGCGCGAGTCGACTTCGCCAACGGCGTCGACGCCTCCGGCGGCCTGGTGACCTCCGTGCGCAGCCTCGGCAAGGACAGCACTCTGCACGCGGTCCGCGGCTACGACGACGTGACCGGCGTGGGCACGCCCGCCCCGGGCTACGTCACCTCGTACGGCTTCCCCTTCCTTCGCTAGCCTCTGCCGGAGCGCCGGCCCCCGGACCCTCGTGGCCCGGGGGCCTCTGCTGTCGCCGGCGCAGCACCGACGCCTGCCGCCGCGAGGTCCACGCAGGCCGGCGCAAGACGCGACCCGTATACGCCTCGAAGGCGCATCCGTCGGGGAGGCCGCCCGCTCACCGAAGCGGCCTGACCTACCGAGACATCTGGAGCCTTGATGGCAGTGGAGATCATCTACGAGACACACGCCACGACCACCGACAACGAGGCGGGCATCGGCACTGGCTGGCTCCCGGGCCGGCTCTCGGAACTGGGCCGTCGCCAGGCCGGTGAGCTCGGCGAGCGCCGCCGCGCCGATGGACTGGCGGCCGTGTTCACCTCCGACCTTCACCGCGCCGTCGAGACAGCCCGGATCGCGTTCCCCGAGGGCGGGCCCGAGATCCACCAGGACATTCGACTGCGCGAGTGCGACTACGGCGACCTCAACGGGACATCGATCTCGCTCATCGCTGCCCAACGGGCTCGACGGATCGACGTTCCCTTCCCCGGTGGCCAGAGCTACCGCCAGGTCCTCGCGGCTACCGACGCGTTCCTCCACGACCTGGCCTCCTGCTGGGATGGCCGCCGTATCCTGGTGATCGCCCACTCGGCCAACCGATGGGCCCTGGACTGCCTGCTCACCGGCGCATCACTGGAAACCCTGGTAGCAGCACCACCGGCCTGGCGCCCGGGCTGGCACTACACGCTTCCGGCCGACTGGCCCGCCCCACCCCGGTGAACGCCGTCGGTCACAGCGGAGGAACGTTGTTCTTCGCCCCGGCCGACTGGGCGCAGGACAACGCGCAGGACCTCGATCTCGGCTCGCTCGCCCCGGCGCTGGTCGGACGGCATGTCTTCATCGCCGGCAAGAGCGGCATCGCCTACACCCTGGTCGCGGACCGCCTGGGCGGGGTCGGCGGCCAGGTGGCGCAAGCGCAGGCCTGCCGGGGCTTCGGCGCGGCGGCGGTCGACGGCGACACCGTCTACCTGCCGTGCGCGGATGCCCTGGCCCGGTTCTCGGTGGCGGCCGACGGCTCGATCAAGGCCGGCTGGCGGGTGCCACTGCACGGGGCCGGTTCGCCGGTGGTCGGCGGCGGCGCGGTCTGGGCCGTCGACCACGGGCACGGGCTGCTGAATGCGCTCGACCCGGCGAGCGGCCAGGTCCGCCGACAGCTCACCGTCGGATCCGTGCCGGACTTCGCCGCGCCGACGCTCTCCGGGCCGCGCATCCTGCTCGGCACGCTGAACGGGGTGACGGCCTTCGTCGAATCCTGACTGACGCTCGGTTGACCCGACATCACCGAGCTGTGCAGGAAGCCCCTCCCCTGTGCACCTGCTGCCGGGCGATCACCCGGACGAGGCCGCTCCGCCACGTGCTTGAATGCCCAGGTGAACGCTGACATTGACGTACTCGTACTCCGCGTCTTCACCGGCCCCGACGGTCGGTACGGCAACCCCCTGGGGGTGCTCCGCGACGGCCACTCGGTCCCCGACCAGGCGTCCAGGCAGGCGGTCGCCAGGCAACTCGGCTTCAGCGAGACCGTGTTCGTCGACGACCCGGAGCACGGGAGGGTCGACATCTACACCCCCGGAGCACGGCTCCCCTTCGCCGGCCACCCCCTGGTCGGCACGGCCTGGCTGCTCGGTCTGGAAGCCTTCGACCTCCCCGTCGGCAGCGTCACCGCCCGCCACGAGCCCGAGTTCACCTGGATCACCGCGCGGCCGGAATGGGCCCCGCCCCGCACACTGCGCCAGTACTCCTCCCCCGACGAGATCGACGCCCTGACGGTCCCCGAGCCAGGGGAATGGATCTACGCCTGGGCCTGGCAGGACGAGGCCGCAGGCCGGATCCGGGCCCGGGCCTTCCCCGGGCGCGGGGACGGCATCGACGAGGACGAAGCGACCGGAGCGGCCGCGCTGCTGCTCACCCACCGGCTCGGCCGGGCCTTGGAGATCACCCAGGGCAGGGGATCGCAGATCCTGACGAGGCCGGGTGCCGACGGGGTGATCGAGATCGGCGGGCGGGTCCGCATGGAGGCGCCGTCCGAGCGGTGAGCCGTGGACCGCGAGTTCCCCGCCGACGAGCCGCACCACGTGGCGTACGGCTGAACCGGTCCGAGGCACCCATGCATTGCCAGCGCGTCCGCCGGGCGACGCACCGCTGTGGAGCCGCTCACCGGACTCCGCGTACGGGCGGACCAGGGCGGTCGCCTCGTCCGTGCCTCCCCGTCGTCGAGGAGGCCGGCGACCGTGCCGGCCGCGACCCGCCAGCCGGCCTCGGCGAACGGGGTGAGCACGTCGAGCGCGGCATCGCACCGGTCCTGTTCGAGCAGAGCCTGCGACCATGCTTTGGCGCAGTACCAGTCCCCGTTGTGCGCCCGTAGCCGGACCTCGTCGAGGTGGCCGTGCTCGACCAGCATCGAGACCGCCCATGGCGCGATCCACCCGTCGTAGGTGCGGGCCCGGCGGTCGAGATCAGCAGCGTCCACGACGACGAACGATAGCGGTGGCACGACCGAAGTCCTGCCGGTCGACAACCGCGGCCGGTGCTCGCCGGTCTGCGGTACGCAGGCTCTTCGCGTCCTCGTTGTCCTATGCGTTCTGAATCGCGTTCACCAGTCCGGCGACGAGGTTCGCCCGCTCGGCCATGGTTTCGACCACCAGGTACTCGTGGTCGGCGTGGGCCCCTCCCCCGACCGCTCCGAGGCCGTCGAGGGTCGGCACGCCCAGTGCGGCCGTGAAGTTGCCGTCGCTGCCACCGCCGACCGACCTGCCTTCGAGGCCGGGAAGCAACTGCCGTGCCACCGCGAAGAGTCCGGCCGACGCCGACCCGGGCATCGGGGGCCGGCTGACGGATCCCTGAACCGTGATCCGCGCCTCGTCGAGATGGGGAGCCAGTGCCGCGAACGCCGCTTCGATCCGTGCCTTCTCGTCGGCCGACTCGACCCGGACGTCGACGATGACGGTCGCCTCTGCGGGAACGACGTTGTCCAGGGTTCCTGCGGACGCGACGGTCGGGGTGACCGTCGTGCCGATCTCGGGTCGGCCGAGCGCGGCGATGTCCAGTACCTGGTGGGCCGCCTCGATCAGGGCGTTGACCCCGGCCGCGGGCTCGAGGCCGGCGTGCGACGCCCGGCCCGCGATGGAGACCTGGAAGGTGCCGGTGCCCTTGCGGCCGGTCTTCAGGGCTCCGCCGTCGGCGGCACCCTCGAGCACGAGTACCGCACCGCAGGCAAGGGCTCGTTCTTCGATGAGAGCCAGCGAGGAGCGGGAGCCGACCTCTTCGTCGGCGGTCACCAGGATCTCCACGCCTGACCGGTCATCGAGCGTCGCCAGGCCGTGAACGGCCTGTACCAGACCGCCGAGCATGTCGAAGACCCCGGGGCCGGTCGCGTGCCCGTCCTCGACCGTGAACGGGCGGCGTGCGAGGGTGCCGAGCGGGAACACCGTGTCATGGTGGCCGAGGATCAGTACCTTGGGGTCGCCACCGGCTGACCAGTGGACGTGCGGCCCGGCTTCGCTCTCGACGAGGACGGCCTGCCCGCCGAGGCGGCTCTCGATGACGGCGGCGACGGTCTTGGCCGATGCCGCCAGGGCGTCGAGATCGCGCGATGGGGATTCTATTTCGACGAGTGTCCTGAGATCCTCGATCATCGCGTCGACACTCACTTGGGCGGTCCTGTGCATCGTCATGCTGCGAGGGTAGCTGGCGCGCCGGACCGCGTTGGAGGAGATCGTGCACGGCCCACCACTCGCCGGGGTGCCTGTCCCGCTGCAGGTCACCACCGGTCGGAACGGGCCGGTCGACCAAAAGCGGCTCGCCGGTAGCCCGGCGGTCCGAACTGGTCGACCGGGCAGCCCGGTTCGGTGTTCCTGCGTGATGTCCCCTGACAAGTGGGCGAGTTGAAGCCCCGCAGCACAACCGGGTCACACCGGGCGCACCGTGCCGACGCTGACCAGTCCGGTTTCGTAGGCGACGATCACCGCCTGTGCACGGTCGCGCAGCCTGAGCTTGCCGAGGATGCGGGCGACGTGGGTCTTGACCGTCGCCTCCGACAGGTGGGCTGAGCAACGCCGAACTCGCGGCACGGCTCCGCGCCGCACTACCCGCCCGCCGCGACTCACCCGGGCCAGGATCGGCATGGTGTTCCAGTTCTTCCACCTGCTCGACGACCTCCGCGCCGCAAGGGCGTCGTTGTGCACCACCCGCGCACACCCGAACGCCCGGGCCAGCGCGGCACGCTGACCTAGCGTCGGGTAGACACGGCAGGAGTACCGAAGGTGCACATGGTCAACCTACCGAAGGTCACTGACAACAGCTCACGTCCAAACCTCCGAAGATCGCTCCGCCGCTTCGCGGTTCCGACCCAAGGACCCTCCCCCACCCTCCGGGCGGGGGGGACCCCCATCTCCCCGACCTGAAGGCCGGAGCATCCGGGGAGAACAAAGGTGAACGGGCCCGCGACATCGGTGTGGCCAAGGCGCTCGGCATGACGCCGCGGCAGACCGTCGGCATGGTCCTCACCTCGGTCGCGGTCGTCGGCCTGATCGGCGGCGGCATCGGGCTCCCGCTCGGCCTCGCCCTGCACGCCGTGACGGGACCCGCCATGGGCCACCGCGCCGGCCTCGACTTCCCGAGTGCGGCCCTCGACGTCTACCCGGCTCCCGAGCTCGTCCTGCTGGGCCTCGGCGGTCTGGTCATCGCCGTCCTCGGCTGCCTCGCGCCGGCGGCCTGGGCGGCTCGCACTCGGACCGTCACGGCGCTGCACACCGAGCGAAGGCCGGGCCGGACGGCAGACCTGTGGTCCGGCACCTCCGGTCGGGGCGGATCGGTCTACGCTGGCAGGCATGGGTGCGCCTGCAACGCTCGACGGCCCGGCAACCGACGCGGCCGGCCTGGAGACGCTCGTACGGCTGGTGGCCGGGCGGGGTGTGGTGGTGCTGAGCGGCGCGGGGCTGTCCACGGAGTCGGGCATTCCCGACTACCGGGGTGCCACCGGCAGCCGGCGCCGCCGCCCGCCGATGACGTACCAGGAGTTCACGGGAAGCGAGGCGGCCCGGCGCCGGTACTGGGCGCGCAGCCACGCCGGCTGGCGCACGATCGCCCGGGCCGAGCCCAACGCCGGGCACCGCGCGGTCGAGCGGCTTCGCCACTCGGGCCACATAGCGGCGGTGATCACCCAGAACGTGGACGGCCTGCACCGCGCGGCCGGCACGCGCGAGGCCGTGGAACTGCACGGCGGGCTCGACCGGGTGGTCTGCCTCGGCTGCCGGCGCACCAGTGCGCGCGAGGCACTCGACCGGCGCCTCGATGAGTTGAACGGCGACTTCCGGGACGCGGAGGCCGCCCTGTGCCCGGACGGGGACGCGGAGCTGCCGCAGGAGCTGGTGGACTCCTTCCGGGTCGCGCCGTGCCGGGAGTGCGGCGGCGTCCTCAAGCCCGACGTGGTGTTCTTCGGCGAGAGTGTGCCCGGGGACCGGGTCCAGCGCTGCTACACGCTGGTCGACGCCGGGCGGGCGCTGGTGGTCCTCGGCTCGTCCCTGACGGTCATGTCGGGCCTGCGTTTCGTCCGCCACGCCGCTCGCGCGGGCATGCCGGTGGCGATCGTGAACCAGGGCGCCACCCGCGGGGACGACCTGGCCGCCGCCAAGCTCTGCCTGCCCCTGGGGCCTGCACTGACGGAGGTGGCCCGGCGGATCGCGGACGCGGACGAGTCGCCCGAGCCCTGACGAGCCGGGGTCACGCCGCCGGGGGCGCGGACGGGCCGAGCCGCCGCGGAAAGCCCGTCAGGCGAGCGTCCCCGCTGTATGCGATCGCCGAGGCGTTGCTGCTGCGGGGCACGGCGGCCGGCCGGGCCGTGGCCTGTGCCCTGATCGATGCCGCACTGCGGGACGGACGGCCGGACGGGCCCTGACTCCCCGGCTCACCCGGGCAACTCGGCGAACCGAAGCAGGCCCCCGCCGCGGTGCTCGCCCTCCTCGCCGTCGCCGACCCCGCCACCCTCGACCACTCGGCACTCGCCGAAGCCGCCCTGCGCTCCGCCGAGACGGAGGCCGATGTGCAGGGCGCCTGCGAAGCCCTGCAGGCCCTGGACACGGCAGCCCTGACCGGCAGCCAGCACCGCCGGCTCACCGCCCTCGCCGAACGGGACCGGCGGATCGTCAGCGAAGGCAGCGAGAGCGAGATCATCCGCTCCGACGAACTCCTCCGCCGACAGCTCCGCGCGACACTCGCCGCCGCCACGACCACACCCTCCGACTGACCCCTCACCGCCCGGCCCTCACTCCCCCGCGTCGGCCGGACGACCGGCTTTCAGCCGCCCGGAACGTCCCGTCGATCCTCACCACGAGACGGCATCCACTTATAAACCGATCGGCAATAGGGCCCGTTCCTTCTCCCACGCTCCCCAGTGCCGATCGGTCTTAATCCATATGGCGGAACGTCAGAAAGATGACATGCTGATCCGGATCGCTCAGCACACGAAGGTCCTGCCTCCGGGATCGAGCAGGACCGGAAGACAGAGGAGCAACTCCCACTCATGACGCCAGTACGCACGACTTCCCTGGACGTGCCGACCAAGGACGGCCTGGCCGACGCCTACCTGGTCCACCCGGACGACAACGCCCCGCATCCCGGAGTCCTGCTCTACATGGACGCCTTCGGCCTGCGCCCTTGGCTGAGGCAGATGGCGGAGCGCATCGCCGCCGCCGGCTACACCGTCCTGGTCCCGAACGTGCTCTACCGGCACGGACGCGCGCCGGTGGTCGACCTGCCGGACTTCATCGACACCTCCCAGCGGCCCGACCTCTTCGAACACCTCGGCCCGATGATCGACTCGCTCACCCCGGACCTGGTGACGGCCGATGCCGAGTCCTACCTCGACTGGCTGGCCGCCTCCCCGCTGGTCGCGGCGGGGCCGGTGGGCATCACCGGCTACTGCATGGGCGCCCGGCTGGCGTTGCGGACCGCCGGCGCGCATCCGGAGCGGGTCGCGGCCGCGGCCGGCTTCCACGGCGGCCGCCTGGCCACCGAAGCCCCGGACAGCCCGCACCTGGTGGCTGACCGGATCACCGCCGAGCTGTACTTCGGGCACGCCGACCAGGACTCCTCCATGCCGCCCGAGCAGATCGCACGCCTTGAGAAGGCCCTGGACGCCGCCGGTGTCCGCTACCGCAGCGAGGTGTACGAGGGCGCTCACCACGGCTTCAGCCAGGCGGACACCACCGCGCACAACCCCGCCGCGGAGCAGCGCCACTGGCGCGAGCTGCTCGCCCTGTTCGACCGCACGCTCTGAACCGGACGCAGCTCTCCCAGGGCGCCCGGCGAGAGCTGACCGACCGCGGCCGGGCGGCCAACAGGGCCCGCCCGGCCGGGTCACGGTGGCGTGCAGCGGACCGATTCGGATCGGCAGACTCTCAACCGGGGTCGGTAAGGAGGTTCCGGGCCGCTCATCGGCTCACCCCAACCGGCCGGACGCCGCGGCTTCCGTCCCGCCGGTTCCGTCTTTGATCTGCCGCGTCGACTCAACCACCGCTCATCATGCCCGTGTTACCAGCTTCAACGGCCCGGCTACTCTGTGGGGGTGAGCTTTCATGTGGTTGTCGGATACGGGCCCGCTGGGGCGGCCACCGCTCGGCTGCTGGCCGAACTGGGGCATTCGGTACGCGTGGTCACCAGGTCGGGCCGCCCCCCGGAGCCCGGCATCGAGCACGTGGCGCTGGACGCGACGGCCTCCGAGCGGCTGACCGAGGTCGCGCGCGGCGCTACCGCGATCCACAGCTGCGGTGCGCCGCCCCTCCACCGCTGGGCGACCGAGTGGCCGCCGCTGGCCTCGTCGATCTGTGCGGCGGCCGAGGCGACCGGGGCCGTCCTGGTCATGCTCGGGAACCTCTACGGCTACGGCCCGGTGGACCGTCCCATCACCGAGGACCTGCCCCTCGCGGCGACCGGCCCGAAGGAACGGGTACGGGCGGCGCTCTGGGAGCAGGCGCGGACCTTGCACGAGGCGGGCCGTATCAGGGCGGTCGAGGTACGTGCGTCGGACTTCTTCGGCCCCGGCGTGACCGACGGAGGCCACCTGGCCGCACGCGTCATGCCGCGTCTGCTGAACGGCAAGCCCGTCACGGTGCTCGGCGACCCGGACGCGCCGCACAGCTGGTCGTATCTCCCCGATGTGGCAAGGGCGTTGGTCGAGGTCGCGGGCGAGGAACGGGCCTGGGGACGGGCCTGGCACGTGCCCACGGCCCCCGCCGCGTCGATCCGGGAGATGGTCAACCGGGTTGCCGCCGATGCGAAGACGGGCCCGGTAGCGGTGCGGCGGCTGTCGCCGGCGGTACTGGGCCTGGCGTCGCTCTTCTCACCGCTGATCCGCGAACTGCGAGAAGTCCGTTATCAGTTCGACCGGCCGTTCGTGCTGGATTCGTCCGCTTACGAGTCCGCGTTCACCGTGTGCGCCACCCCGGTCGAGGAGCAGCTCAAGGCCACCGTGGAGTGGTGGCTCGAGCGGCTCGCCGCCCCGGCGACGGGTGCGTGATCCTGCTCGCCACCCCGGTGACGGGTGCATGAGCCTGCTCGCCACCTTGTGCACGGCGCCAATTCACGACGGCCTGAACGACCTGGCCGGTGGCCCGGCTGACGGCCGAGAGCCGTCAGCGGCCGGCCGGGACGACACCCCGTGTGCCGGCGAGTCCCAGGGTCCAGGTGCGTGACGTCACCGAGTTGGTGCCCCGCCGGCGGTGAGCCGCGGAGCTCACCGCCGGGCGACGGTCGCGAACACGCCCCGCACAGCCGTCCCGTCCGGCCAGGTCCACCCGGCGACCACGCGTCCGGCCGCCCCCTCCGCTGCCTCCGCCGGCTGCAGGACGCGGTTGACCTGCACATCGAACTGACCGTCAGGGCCGGCTCCGTACACGGTGACGGTCGGGTCCAGGGTGTCGCTCTCGTCCTGGTGCTGCGTCATCGCCTCGCCACTCAGCAGCGCTCGCAACTGCGCCATCACCACCGGATCGTTGACGCCGTCGTAGATCCACCGGGTCCCGAGCACCCCATGCTCAGAGGTACCGATCAGCGCCTCGCCGGGGACGTTCTCCAGCGCCCCACCGCGATAGCCCATCGGCACCAGGTACGCCACCGGCTCCTGCGCAGAAGCGTCCACGACGACCATGAACTCGATCCCGACCGCACCATCCGGATCGTCCAACCGGAACCCACCGGCCTTGACCAGCTCCGGCCTTCCCCCGTCACCCACGTACCAGCTCTGCTTCGGCAGCCACTCGACGAGCAGCTCCAGCTTGGTGGGCGTCATGGTGGTGCGATGGATGACGGCCATGCGAACTCCCTCACACGTCGTTGTTCGCTGTCTTCTGACGGACTGTGATCAATCTATCGGAAGCAGTTGCACGTCCGGACGTCCGCCAGTGACTTCGTAGTCATCCCGCTTGCCCCCTTCTCTCCGAGGGCCGCCGCGACCCCTCATCGACCGGTGCCCGCCTTCTCGCTGTCACATCAGCATCATCGCCCCCGAACACCTGCCGATGCCGGTCCTCGCCGGTGACATCACCGGCGGCAGCGGAGAGCCGACAAGCGCGTCGCCGCTCCGTGGCGGGCTGATCGTGTGGCACGGTGAAGTCATGTGCGGTCGATTCGTGTCCACTTCCACTCCTCAGGACCTCGTCGAGCTGTTCGGTGTGACGCGGTGGACGCCGGTGGAGACGCTGGCGCCCAGCTGGAACGTGGCGCCGACTGACCGCGTGTGGGCGGTGCTGGAGCGGCCGGTTCGCGACGAGGGGCCGGAGCCGGTTCGGCAACTGCGTGCGCTGCGGTGGGGGCTGGTGCCGTCGTGGGCGAAGGATCCGTCGACCGGCAGCAAGTTGATCAACGCCAGGGTGGAAACGGTCCACGAGAAGCCGTCCTTCCGCAAGGCGTTCGCCGCCCGACGGTGCCTGCTTCCCGCGGACGGCTTCTACGAGTGGGAGACCATTGCCGCTCCGGCCGGCGGGCGGCCCCGCAAGCAGCCGTACTTCATTGCGCCGGAGGACGGTTCTCTCATGCCGATGGCGGGGCTGTTCGAGTTCTGGCGCAACCGTGACCTACCCGAGGACCACCCCGAGGCCTGGCTCGCCACGACCACGATCATCACGACCGAGGCCACCGACGCCGCCGGCCGGATCCACCCCCGCATGCCGCTCGCCGTCGCACCGGACGCCACCGACGACTGGCTGAACCCCGAGCACCAGGACACCGACCTTCTGCGGGACCTGCTCGCCCAGCCTGCCGGCGGCAATCTCATCGCCCGGCCGGTTTCGACCGCCGTCAACAGCGTGCGGAACAACGGGCCGCAGCTGCTGGAGGAGGTTCCTCCCCCTGAGGGCGTGGAGGACTGATGGAGCGGCGACCGCCCGCGGTCGAAAGACCCGCCGATGCAGTGCGACCGGAATTCCCACCTGGGCCGTCCGTCTCATGGAAGGCCCGCAGCCGGAGCTTGGCTGCTACATGGCTGTCACCAAGATCGGTAGTCTCGCGGCGGTCTCGGTGTCTGCCCTGGCATCGGCTCAGCCCGCGCCACCTGGGTCAGAAGATCCAGCTCGGCTCCGATCGCCTCCCGTAGCCCATCGTGCTGCCGGCCGAGCGTGAACTCCTCACCGTGCCAGTTCTGCCGCGGGTACAGCCATACCGGCCTACCCACAACGTCCGAAGGCTCCCACTCGTACCGCGGCCACACGTGGGCGTGGAGGAAGGGGTCGGTGTTGCCGAGGATCTCCAGGTTCACCCGGCGGAATGCCGGATCCAGCCGTGTGCAGGCGCGTTCGACGGCTTCGCCGAGCCGTTCCATGTCGCCCAGGAACGCCATCCGCTTCGGCCGGGGCAGGTCTGACAGCCGCTGCGCACCGGGCGTGTCGGTCAGCAGGACCGAGTAACCGGGCAGGAACTGAACGTCTCCGATCACGGCGAACCCGGCGTCGAGGCGCCGGAGCACGGTGGGGTTCTCCCCTCGTAGCGCGCTGCCGATCCTGTCTGCTTGCCAGTCGCCAGTCATGGATCGGACTGTACAACGCGGACTCACACGACGGCGGAACCCGGCCGGAGCGGGGAGCACGGTGCGGTCTTCGGTGCGGTTCTCATGCATGTGCTCGGCCTTCCGCCGGCCGCGGCAAACCGCATCGGGTGTTTCAAGCGGGCGTCCAGCCCGTGTCCGGCGAAGACCTCGCTGGCCGTCCTCTCACCGACACCTGCCGCTTGCACAGCGCATCGCTGCACCGCACCGTCGGCGCCCCGCCCAGCACGGCCCCTTGGTCGCCTCGACACCGTTAACGGGGAACACTCCCCGGTACGGGTGCCATCGTCGGGCAAACAACCGGGGACCGTTCCACGATTCGCGGGTACCGCCGGGTGCTGGCGGTCGTGCCGATCCCCCACGCGGTCGGCCCGCATCCGAGCGCGCAGCAGCAGGCCGCGGAACTGTCCGGCGACGGGGCGCAGGTCATCCTGCTCTCCCCGGACCGTGCCGCTCGTCGCGCGATGGGCCGCAACCCGGCCGACGACACACGCCGCCCGGCCGCCGCCCGCGCGGGCCACGCCCAGGCCACCGCGCTGGCCGCCTCGGTGGCCGAGTTGTGGCACGGCTGACATCCGGGGCGCCCGGGCCGTGGAGCGCGATGGGTGCCCCGGCATCCGCCGGGGCACCCATCGGCACTCTCCCGGCAGCCCGTCCTTTCGCGAACGCTCCCGCCCCGCAAGCGGTTCCACGGTCAGCAGGCGGTGAGGACCAGCACGGCCTGGTCGTCGTGCGTGGCGTCACCGGCGAAAGCGGCGACCGCGGCCGAGACCGACTCGAGGAGCCTCCCGGCGGTGGGGGACGAGGTCCTGAGTCCGCCGAGGGCATCGGCCAGGCGTTCCTCCCCGAAGAGCTCGCCGCTGCGGGAACGGGCCTCGGTGATGCCGTCGGTGACCAGGATCAGGCTGTCACCCGAGTACAGCTCGACGCTGCAGGAAGACGGGTCGCAGTCGGGGCCCACGCCCAGGAGCAGGCCCGGCTGGGTGAGTTCCTCGACCGTACCGTCGGCTCGGCGCACGAGTGGGGGCACGTGGCCGGCCCGGATCAGGTCCAGCGCCAGGTGGGACGAGGTGTGTCGCAGTTCGCCGTAGACGAGTGAGACGAAGCAGTCGTCGCCGACCGCGTGATCCGTCAGAGCGTCGTTGATGGCGGCGACCACCGCCGCCGGGTCGTTGAGGAGGCGGGCGGCGGTGCGTGCGCTGTGACGGACCATGCCGGTGGTGGTGGCGGCCAGGGCGCCGCGTCCGCACACGTCGCCGATCATGAGCGCCCAGCGGTCGTCGGGAAGCGGGAAGACGTCGTAGAAGTCGCCGCCGACGTCGAGTCCTTCGCCGGCGGGGTGGTAGGAGGCCGCGAGCACGGCGCCGGGGATCTCGGGCAGTTCGGGAGGCAGCAGGCCGGCCTGCAGGTCGCGGGCGAGTCGGACGCGGTCGGTGAACTGGCGGGCGTTGTCGGCGCTGGAAGCGGCCCGGCGGGCGAGCTCCTCCGCCAGGGCGACGGTGTGGTCGTCCAGCGGCTGCTCGGTGGCCACGAGGGTCAGTGCACCGAAGATGCGGCCGTGGGTGGCCAGCGGCACGCACACGTAGCCGGTGATGCCGAGCCGCGCAGGCAGGCCGCCCGGACGGGAGCCGGCCCGGCCGGTCTCGGTGGCGCCACGGGCCAGCACGCGGGAGACCGCGTCGTCGATCTCGACCCGCAGTTCGGGGCGGTCGAGCAGGTCCTCCTCGGCTCGGCTGGCGGCGGCGACGGCGATCCGCCGGATCTGGCCGTGCTCGACCACGTGAACGGCGCACAGCGGTGCCAAGGCCGGCACGGTCAACCGGGACAGTCGCTCCAGGCAGTCGGAGTAGTGCGGCTCGCACGCGATCGCGGTACTGGCCTCCAGGACGAAGGCCAGATCCTCACGGGCCGCCTTCTCCCGCGCCTGGGCGGCACGGCTCGTCTCCACCGCGTGATGGCGCTCGATCGCCAGGGCGGCGATGCGCGCGAAGGCCGCGCTGAGCGCCAGATCCTTGTCCTCGGGCGTCCTTGGGGTGCGGTGGTAGATCGCGAAGGTGCCCAGCAGCCGTCCGTCCAGGCCGTGGATCGGCGTCGACCAGCACGCTGCGACCCCGGCTCGCTCCGCCAGATCCTGGTAACCCTCCCAACGGGGATCGGTGGCGATGTCGCTGGCGATCACGGGTACCTGCAGGTAGGCGGCCGTACCGCAGGAGCCCGTGCCGTCACGGATGGCGATCCCGTCGACCGCTTCGTTGTAGAAGTCGGGCAGGCGCGGGGCGGCACCGTGACGCAGGTGACGGCCGTCGGAATCGACGAGCAGCACCGAGACGATCATGTCCGGGGACAGCTCCTCGATCGCCCGCGCCATGCCGCCCAGGATCTCGCCCAACGGGGCGTCACGGGCTATCTGCTCCAGCAGGACGCGCTGCTCGGCAGCCAGCAGCTGCGCGTGGTGGTGCGCGGTGGTCTCCACCGCGATCACCACCAGCCCGTCGACCCGGCCGACCGCATCCCGGCGGGGCTCACAGGTGACGTCGAAGAACTCCTCCCGGCTGGCCACCGGTCCGCCGAGCACGAGTCGCCCGCCCCGGTTCCGGTACGCGGTGCCGGTGCGGTACACCTCGTCGAGCCGCTCGAGGAAGCCCTGCTGGGCCAGTTCCGGAACCAACTCCCCGACCGGCCGGCCGATGGCCGGCCGGCCCCCCGTGAAGGCGTCGAAGAAAGCCGGGTTCGCCGCCTGCAGCACATGCCTCGGGCCGCTCAGCGCGGCGAAGATCACCGGAGCCTGTCCGAACAGGTCCGTGTACACCTCGCTGTGCGAGTGCAGGAGTGCGGGGTGTGTGGTGGTCGGACCGAGACGATCAGACTGTATTGACATGACAGGGCCACCTCCCTGCTTCCCCCACCTGCGCCGGTGCGCTTTACCCCACTTTGTCACACCGCCGCCCGGCGGTGCCGGGCAGCAGTGGGCCCGGCTCGCCCGGGCCGGCCTCACTCCATGCTCGGCAGGGGCTGGTCGGCCCAGATGGTCTTGCCGGTGGCGGTGTAGCGGGTGCCCCAGCGCCGGGTGAGCTGGGCGATGATGAACAGGCCCCGGCCGCCCTCGTCGTCCGTGGCGGCGTTGCGCAGGTGGGGCGAGGTGTGGCCGGTGTCGGAGACCTCGCAGACGAGGCTGCGGTCACGGATCAGCCGAACGTGGATCGGCCCGGCGGAGGCGTAGCGGATGGCGTTGGTGACCAGCTCGCTGACGATCAACTCGGTTGTGAACGACAGTTCCTCGAGCCCCCACTCGTACAGCTGCCCGCTCGCGGCGGCCCGGGCAGTCGCCACCGTGGCGGGGTCGGAGTCCAGCTCCCACACCGCCACCTGGTGCCGGCCGAGCATCCGGGTACGGACCAGGAGCAGGGCCGCGTCGTCGTCCACCGGCCCGGGCAGCAGTGCCGCCACGGTACGGTCGCAGAGCTCCTCCAGGGGGCGCCGGTACCGGGTGAGGACTCCGGCGAGCAGGCGGAGCCCCGTGTCGGTGTCGTGGTCCCGGGCCTGGACGAGACCGTCGGTGAACAGGGCGAGCAGGCTCCCGGCTGGCAGTTGGAACTCCGCGCTCTGGAAGGGCGCCCCGCCCAGGCCCAGGGCCGGCCCCGCCGGAAGGCCCGGATAGCTGACGTCGCCGCTGGCCGGGTCGACGACGGCGGGCGGCGAGTGGCCCGCGCGCGCCATGCTGCACCACCCGGACACCGGGTCGTACACCGCGTACAGGCAGGTGACCCCGAGAGCCTCGTCGCCGCCGGTCCCCGGTCTGCCCCCGCCGTGGCCATGCGCCCGCTCCTCGGCGCTCTGCTCCTCGGCGGTCTGCCCGACCACGTCGTCCAGGTGAGCGAGCAGTTCGTCCGGGGCGAGGTCGAGCCGGGCCAGGACGTGCACGCTCGTGCGCAGGCGGCCCATGGTGGCGGCGGCGCGCAGGCCGTGGCCGAGCACGTCCCCGACCACCAGGCCGACCCGGGTGCTCGACAGCGGGATGACGTCGAACCAGTCGCCGCCCACCCCGGCGCGGCTGTCGGCGGGCACGTAGCGGCTGGCCGTCTCGACCCCGGTCAGCGGCGGCAGGCGGTGGGGCAGCAGGCCGCGTTGCAGCCTGAGGGCGGCGGTGTGCTCCCGCGTGATGACCAGCATCAGGACGACACCGACCACCAGGGCGCCGAGGCCCACGACGGTCACTCCGCCGATCCGTCCGATGAACGGAAGGTCGAAGGAGGTCGCGCCGTAGTTCGGGTCGGCGTAGACGTCGAAGGCTGCGTAGCAGAACAGGCTGAACATCATGAGCCCGCCCAGCCCCGGGAGCAGGCCCTTGAACAGCAGGTCACGGGGGCTGCGGGTGAGCAGCCTGCGGTAGTACCAGACGCAGGCGAATCCGGTGAGGCCGTAGTAGAAGGCGATCGCGAGGCCGACCGAGTCGATGGAGTCGGCCAGCACGTCCCGGCTGATCACGGTCAGCATGACCAGGAAGGCGACGGAGACCAGGCCCATGCCGACGGTCGACCAGGTCGGGGTGAGGAACCTGCGGTGCACCCGGGCGAAGCCCGAGGGGACGGCCTTGTGGGCGGCCATCGAGAAGACGGTCCGGGCCAGCGGCAGGATCGTGGTCTGGGTGGAGGCGACCGCAGAGGTCAGCACCATGAAGATGAGCAGCTCGGTGAAGAACCAGCCGGGGCCCCGGGTGCCGAAGACGGCGCCGCCCAGGCCGGAGAGCACGTCCCCGGAGTTGGCCTTGTTGCCCAGGCCGGCGCCCTCGGTGCCGATTCCGGCGAACGCCTGGGCCGAGGTGGCCACCAGGGCGTAGATGCCCAGCAGCAGCACGGTGGAGACGACGGCCGCCCGTCCGGGGGTGTGCCTGCTGTCGGAGGTCTCCTCGTTGACCGCGACGGCGGTGTCCCAGCCCCAGTAGACGAAGACGGCAGCGAGGATGCCCGTGGTCAGCGCCTTGACCGACGACACGTGCAGCGGGTTGAACCAGGAGGCGGAGACGTGGATCGCCGTTGGCGGGCCGTCGGCGTAGACCCTGACCAGGGCGGTGACCGCGAACAGGATCAGCACCGCCATCTCGACGCACACCATCCAGCGCTGGAGGGCCGCGGACACCTCGATGCCGGCGTAGCAGACCGCGGTCATCACGGCGATCCAGACGACCCCCGCGACAGTGGTCCACAGCCGGCTCTCGGCGAGCGAGGCGAACCCCAGCAGCCGGAAGCCGTAGATGCCGGCGATCTTCGAGAGGTTCGCCATGACGATGACGTCGGCGACGATGATGCCCCAGCCGCCCATCCAGCCGATGCGCGGGCCGAAGGCGCGGGAGGCCCAGGTGAAGGTGGTCCCGCAGTCGGCGTCGCTCGCGTTGAGTTCCCGGTAGGCGTACGCGATCAGCAGCATCGGGACGAAAGCGAGCATCGTGATGATCGGGGCCTGGAGACCGACCCCTGCCACGATCAGGCCGAGCGTTGCCGCCAGACTGTACGCCGGAGCGGTGGAGGCCAAACCCATGGCGACCGAGGAGAACAGTCCCAGCGCGCCGGTCTTGAGCCCCTTCTCACCCGCGCGGGGGCCGGGCGCGAGCGACGCGGCGGACTCGACCGGACCACCGAAGAGCTTCACATCCGAATCCAACTCCGCATCTCGCCGGGAGAGCTCGCGCGACCGAGAGAGCTCATGATCCTTATTGTCCCCGGGGCCGATCAGGCCCGCCACAGCAGCCGACTCTCGCCGGGAGCGGCGGAGTTTCGCCGAAGTCGGCCTGCGGAGCCTCACGCTCCTCCCCGGCGTCGGCCGACGAGGGGCTGGCCGGCCGGAGTCCTTCCGCCGGAGGTGAACATCGCCACGGAAGATCACCTGTGGGATGAATAGTAGGACTGTGTGTGACCTTCCGGTCGCGCACGGTCCGCATCTCGCAAGGGCGCCGACCCTACTGCGGCCGGCGGCTCGACAGATCAAGGAGCCCCGATGGTCAACCGTTCAGCGCTCACGGGCAGGACAGGCGAAGTTCCGGAGCGCAGCTATGCCGCATGGCTCGTGGAGGAGGTCTTCCCGGGTTTCGGGGAGCGGCAGGCTGTGGTGTGCCGGGATGTGCGGCTGTCCTACGCCGAGTTGGCCGGGACGATCCGGCGCCTGGCGGCGGTGTTCCGGTCGCTGGGTCTGGGGGCGGGGACGACGGTGGCGTTGGCCAGCGGGAACCGGGCGGAGGCGGTGTGCGTGCCGTTCGCGGCGCATCTGGTGGGGGCACGGTTCCTGTCGATGCCGGCGGACCGGGGGCCGGCAGAGTACGCCAGCATCGCGGCGAACGTGCCGGCCGACGTTCTGTTCCTGGACGACCGGATCTCGCAGCCGTGCGCCGAGGCGGTGACGGCGGCCTTCGCCGGTGCTCGCGTGGGGTCGCTGGGGCCGGGCGGGCCGGGGTTCGACGCGATGACCGCGGCCCGACAGGCGGATCCGGACGACCGTGAGGGCTGGGCGGGCGCCGAGCAGGTGGAGACGGTGCTGTGCTCGGGCGGAACGACCGGGCTTACGAAGTGCGTGCTGCACCGGCACCGGATGTACGAGACGATCCTTGCCCATCCGTTCCTGCCCGAGCCGGTGAACCTGCTGGTGACCAGCCAGATCTGCCACGTCGGCGGCCTGTACGCGCTGACCAGCCTGGCCCAGGGCAGCACGATCACCCTCCTGGACCGCTTCACCCCCGAGGCCGTCATCGAAGCGCTGGCCGGCGGCGGGATCACCGCGATGATGACGATGCCGCCGATGCTGTACCGGCTGCTCGACCACCCGGACCTGGCCGGCGTCGACTGCTCGAAGCTGCGCCGGATCATGTACGGTGCCAGCCCGATCACCGCCGACCGGGCCCAGCAGGCCGTCGAGCGGTTCGGGCCGGTGCTGTGGCAGCTCTACGCCCAGACCGAGGCGTTCGGCATCGCCGCACTCACCTCACCGGACCATGTGCTCGACGACGGCAGGCTGCTGCGCGCGGCCGGGAAGCCGTTCCCCGACACGGAGGTCTCCGTCCGCGACGAGCAGGGCCTGTCAGTGACGCCGGGAGAGTCCGGCGAGATCTGCGCGCGCGGCCCCCGGATCATGGCGGGCTACGTCAATCAGCCGGAACTCACCGCGGCGGCCTTCCACCCCGGCGGCTGGCTGCGCACCGGCGACATCGGGTACCAGGACGAGGAGGGCTACGTCTTCCTCCTCGACCGCCGCAACGACGTGATCATCACCGGGGAGGCCGGTTCCACGATCTACTCACCGCTGGTGGAGAACGCTCTGGGCGCCCACCCCGCGGTGCGGGCCGCCGCCGTGATCCCCGTTCCGCACCATCTGTACGGGCAGGCCGCGCACGCCATCGTCGTCACCGCCCCCGGTGCCCGGGTCGAGCCCGAAGAGCTCGGCAAGTACGTGCTGGCCGAACTGGAGCGGCCCGTCTACGTGCCGGCCAGCTTCGAGTTCGTCGACGCGCTGCCGCTCACCCCCATCGGCAAGGTCGACAAGAAGGCCCTGCGTGCCCCGTACTGGACCGGGCAGGACGGCTTCCTTCACGGCACCACGGCCGCCGAGGCGGACGCCGTCGGCTGACCGGGGCAGGGGTGGCTGAACGCGACGGTCGCGCGGGTGGCGGTGCTGGTGCTGTAGCCGATGACGCCGCCGCCCGCAGCGGGTTGGGCGCGCACCGCGTTGCCGCCGTAACCGTCCGGCGTGACGAACAGGCCCCAGACCGCGATCCACTCCTGATCTCCACCGGTCACGGGGTCCACCACCGCCTCCAGGCGGGGTACGACCCTGCGCTGGACCACGAACCCCTGACCGGCATGCCGGCGCAGGGCAGCGCGCCAGTCCCGTTCGGGACGGTTCCATCCCGTGACGACCCCCGCGCCCGCAAGGCCCCGGCAGGGTTTGAGGATCAGCTCCTCTTGCTCCGCCATGCACTGGTCGACCAGCTCGCTGGTCAGCATCCTGGTCCAGGGCAGGATCCGGTCGCGCACCTGGCGCTCCTGCGGGGACAGCAGGGCGTCGCACCGTGGATCCGAGATCAATGCGAGGGCGCCCTTGTTGGTGAACAGGGTGCTGTCCAACCCCGTCCACAGCACCGCGCCGCCGGCCTCATGGGCGCGCATGACGGCTTCGATGTGCTCCTCGAACCCGATGGTGTCGTCGACCGCGAAGAACCGCAGCACCACGTCCACCCGGGCCCGGCCGACGAACAGCCTCCCACCGTTCTCCCTCACCTCGCCCAGCTCGCCCAGGACCACGTCCAGGCCCTGTCCCTCCAGGACGGCGACGGTGGGCGCCAGCGGCTGCCGGTAGGGGGCCAGCATCCCGGGGGCGAACACCAACGCCACCACGGGCGACGGGCGCGGCGCCACCGCGCACAGCGTGGCCGCGACCCGCTCCGCGGTGCGCACATGGCCCAGCCCGTACTGCTCCGCGAAGTCGGCGAAGGCATCCACGGCCCGCAGAGCGTGCGGCAGTTCGCCCAGCTCGAAGCCTCCCACGCCCCCGCCGACGTTGAACTCCAGCAGTGCGAATCCCCGCTCGGTCCGGTAGAGATCGGCCCGTCCGAATCGGGCCGTCGGCCCGCCCGGCGTGTAGCGCCGCAGTAGGGGAACAAGACGGGGGTCGCCCCCCAGCGCCGACCAGTAGCGCCCGAGGTCACCGTCGAACAGGCGGTCGGGCAGCGAGGCCATGGTGCCGAACAGGGAGAGCAGGTCGTCCGCCGCCGCCCGCAAGGCCGGCTCCGCCACGAACAGCGGCCGGGCCAGCAACCGCGCGTCGCACAGCGAGACCGGCAGGTCCGCCCCCGTCACCGCGTCGCACAGCCCGCTCCCGCCCTCGCGGCACAGCTCCAGGTAGCGCGCGGTCACGTCATCCATCGACCACCACTCCCCCCATGCTCGGATCTCCCTCGATGGTCGAGTTCGAACCTCGCAGCCTATCCGGGAGTTCCAGCGGGAGCCGGCGGTCGGCGAGATGGTCGGCCTCGTGGCGGACGGCGGACGACCGATCAGCCGTGATCAGCGGAGGGTGCTCAGGGCTGCCTTCGTGGCCCGCGCGATCAGGGCGTCGTCGGAAGTGGCGTCGGCCCTGCCGCGGTCGGACAGGACGGCGATGACGACGGGGCTGCCGCCGCCGTCCGGCCAGGCGACCGCGATGTCGTTGCGGGTGCCGTACCCGCCGTTCCCGGTCTTGTCCCCGACCTTCCAACCCGCTGGCACGCCCGCGCGGATGTAGGGGGCACCGGTCGTGTTGCCCAGCAGCCAGTCCGTGAGCAGCTGCCGCCGGGCGTCGGGAAGGATGTCGCCGAGGACGAAGCGGCGCAGGTCGGCGGCGAGCACGCGGGGCGTGCTGGTGTCCCGGGGGTCGCCCGGGGTTGCCTCGTTGAGGGTCGGCTCGGTGCGGTTGACGTCGGTGGTCGTGTCGCCGAGGCCGCGCAGTTCCTGTTGCAGCGCGTCGGGGCCGCCGAGTCGGTCCATGACCAGGTTGGCCGCCGTGTTGTCGCTGTACTGCAGGGAGGCGGCGGCCAGTTCGCGCAGTCGCATCCCCGTGTCAACGTGCTTCGAGGTGATCGGCGCCCACTTCTGCAGGTCCTCGGAGCGGTAGGCCACCACCTGGTCCAGGTCCGCGTCGGAGCTGTGGCGCAGCAGGGCGCCGACGGCCAGGGCCTTGGAGGTGGAGGCGAAGGCGAACCGCTCGTCCGCGCGATAGGTCACCTCCCGGCCGGAGCCGGTGTCCAGCACGTAGACCCCCAGCCGGGCACCGAAGCGCTGCTCGAGCTGCTTGAAGGATTCGGCCGCCGGGGTCGTGGCAGCGGTGCGGGATGGCGCGGGAGTGTGGCTGTCGTTCGGGGCGCATCCGGTCAGGAGGGCGGCCGCGAGCAGGGCTACGGCGAGCCGGGCGCCACCGGTCTTCATGAAAGGCATGGCCGACAGCCTGCCGCCCCACGTCTCATGCAATCAAAGACGGATCTGTGACCTTCCATGCGTTTTCGGCATACGATGCCGAGGTGGACTTGGTCGGAGCGTGTCGGGTGTTCGTGCGCGTCGGCGAGCGGGGGAGCTTCACCCTGGGCGCCGAGGCGGCCGGAGTGCCGCAGCCGGTCGCGAGCCGACGGATCGCCGCTCTTGAGAGGCACCTGGGTGGCCTCCTGTTCGACCGCTCCGGCCGCCGCGCCGTGCTGACCCCGTTCGGGCGGGACCTGCTGCCGTCCGCGAAGCGGCTGGTGGAACTCGCGGACGCGCTGGAGTGCGACGCCGAGCAGGCCAGACTCAGACCGATGGCCTTCGCGGTCCCCGAGACCTGTCCGATCCGGCAGTTGGCCGTGCTGGACGCGGCCGCCCGCGAACTGGGCGTGGTCCTCGGCCTGCGTGCCGCCGGCCCTGCCCCGCGGATGGAACTGCTCAACGCCCACGAGGTACGTCTGGCGCTGGTCGCGGTTCCTCCGCACGAGGCCACCTGGGCCGTACCACTCGGGGTGGCCACCGCGGTCAGGACCGATCCGCGGCCGCTGCGCATCGAGACGCTCCGCCACCGGCAACCGCGGCGCCCGTTCCAGCGGATCTGGATCCAGCCGGAGGACGACCTGCCCCACGTCCGGGACCGGCTGGAGCAACTCGGCCACCGCGCCGCCCTCCTGCCCGCGCAGATCTCGGTCGCGGCCTCGCTCACCGCGGCGGTGTCGGAGACCATGCGTACTGGCGCCCTGCTGCTCTGCTCGTCCGCTCAGGCGGACGAACTGGGGCTGTACTGGCGGGCGTTGGCGGGTACGCCGGTCGCTCGCGGCTACGAGCTGCGCGCCGGCAGCGGCGACGACGTACGGCGTGTGAGCAAGGAGCTGTGGGAGCCGATCGCGCGCTGCCTCGGGGTACCGGTCGACGGACGGGAGCATCCATGAACGCACAGCGGGCCGTCCGGGAGCTGCGCTCCATGCTCGAGGACGCCGGGCTGTCCGGATCGTTCCTGGTCCGGGACCTGGCCACCGGTGACGAGCTCGGCATCGACCCGGACGTCGAGCTGCCGATCGCGTCGCTGGTCAAGGTGCCGCTCGCAACAGCCGTGCTGGAGCGTATCCAGGACGGGCGGATCGACGGGGCCGCCGTGATCGACGTGCCGCCGGGGCGCATCACCTCGGCAGGTCCGGTGGGACTCAGCAGGTTCCGCCACCCCGCCCGGATCGCCGTCGAGGACCTGCTCTATCTCAGCACCGCGCTCAGCGACAACACCGCGGCGGACGTCCTGTTCGGCCTCGTGCCACCCGCTGAGGTCAACCACGCCCTGGCGAACGCCGGTATCACCGGGATCACCGTCCGCCACCTGATGCGCGAACTCACCCGGACCCCGGCGGAACGGTTCGAGGCGCGCGAGGTGCAGTTCGCCCAGTCCTTGGCCATCGGCTCCCGCACCGCGCGGCGCGGGCACCCGGTCTCCCAACTGGACGTCAGCCGCGCGAACTCCGGGACCGCCCGAGCCTGCGTCGACCTCCTCCAGGCCCTGTGGGTTCCCACCCGGATCCCTGCCGCCGTCGCCACGCACGTACGTTCACTGATGAGCGAGAACATCATCCGGCACCGGCTCGCGCCCGACTTCCGCTCGGACGCCTCACGCTGGTCGTCCAAGACCGGCACGCTGCTCAATCTGCGCCACGAGATCGGGGTGGTCGAGCACGAGGACGGCTCGCGCTACGCCGTCGCGGCCCTGACGGAGTCCACCGTGCCCGCGGCCGCGCAGCCGACGGCGGAAGCCGTGATGGCGCATGTGGCCCGGTCCCTCCACGATCAGCTGCGGGCGTGGTGAGCGAGGGGGACGCGCCGGCGTCCAAGCTGCCGGCAGCTCCGTCAGCTCGGTATGGCGTTCAACTGCATCGGAGTTCAACTACATTGAAGTGATGATCCTTTTACTGATCATCTTGGCCGGCGGGATCGTCGCCGTCGGGCTCATCTGCCTCGGCTGCGCCACCCTGACCCGACGACGTACCGGGCACTCCAGCGTGGGCAGAACCTCTCACGGCCTGGCCACCCTCGCGGGAGCGGCCGCTGCCGCCGTGTACGTGTGGGGCGCTCTCCACGTCGTCGGTCCGCTCATGGAGGCCGAGGGCGGCGGCGCGGACTCCAGCCCGGCTCCGGCATGCGTCAGAGCCGGAGGGGTCGACCAGGCGGCCCATGTCGACGGATATCGCATCGAGTACCTGCCCATCCGCCTCGTCTGCCACCTCGACAAGGGCGGCGGCAGCTTCACCGCCGACAGCGCTCCCGGTTACGTCGCCCCGGCAGTGCTCGGGCTGGGGCTTACGGCGGTCGCCCTCCCCATCCTCACCGCCTTCGCAGCGGAGTACCGCTCCAGACGGAAGGCGCCGGCCAGGGTGTGACCTCGAAGGGCTGATTCGCCGCCGGACAGCGGCCTCGTTCCGGGCCTCCGGGCGCACCGCACCTGGGAGCCGGCTCTCACCGGGGTCCTGTCGGTGCTCCCGTCTACATTGGCCGCGTGACAGAGCTCTCCTACCTCGCCGCGATCCGGGAGTCGTACGACACCGTCGCCGCCGACTACGTCGCACGCGTCAAGTCCCCCGCCGAGCTGGATCCGCTGTCGCGCGCGATGCTGGCCGCGTTCGCGGAACTCGTACAGGCCGCCGACCGAGGGCCAGTCGCGGACTTGGGCTGCGGTCCCGGCAAGGTGACGGCCCACCTGGCTGGACTGGGGGTGCCGGCGTTCGGTATCGACGTCTCACCGAAAATGATCGAACTGGCCCAAGCGGCCTACCCGGCCCTGCGGTTCACTGTGGGATCGATGACCGCGCTGGAGATCGGCACCGAAGAGCTCGGTGGCGTCCTGGCCTACTACTCCACCCACCACACGCCGCCGGAGTTGCTGCCGGTCGTGTTCGCCGAGTTCCACCGCACCCTGGCACCCGGCGGACATCTTCTGCTCGTCGGCTATGTGGGAAGCGGTGAGCATCTGCGGCTGACGCAGGCCTACGGCAACCACCCCGTGTCCTTCGAGTCGTACCTGCTGCCGGCAGACCGGATCGCCGAACTGCTGGGCCACGCCGGGCTCGTCGTCACTGCGCGACTGGTGCAGGAGCCCGGCGAGGGGATGAAGCGGACGATAGCCAGCTTCTTGGCGCACAAACCGGAGTCCCCCGAGCCTGAGAGTCGATGAGCGGTCCCGTGGGAGCTGATGGACGCGGCGGGCGGCGTCCGGCCTTGCGGCAGGTGGTGGGGCACGCTACAGCCCGGAACCGATTGATACCGACCACACGCCGCTGGCGACACCGGCCGGACCTGGGCAACAGCCGGCAAGACGCTCAGGCACTCACCACAGGTGACGGGCCCGCTACGGATGGGCCATCAACCTGAGCGACCCGACAGGTTCCGGAACAGGTGCCGGCGCCCGCCACCTCGATCGCAGCGGACACCGGCCTCTCGCCGACCACGGACCACCACCAGGCAGGGGAGCAGCCGCCGGCAGGACTGCCGGTCTCCTCGGTGGCCGGGCCCGGCGCCGTCTGAGCCACCGCCGCTTCTGCGGGCGGTCGGCCGAGGCTACGCCTAACGGCGGACCTTGGTGAAGCACATCGTGTAGTCGGTGCCCCGGTTGTACGTGACCTGGATGCCGTAGTCGAAATCGTTCCCGCAGTGCTTGTCCGGGCCGTACAGCTTGCGGGCCATCTTGTACTCGGCGTCGGCGGCGTTGCAGTCGACGACGGTCGGCAGCGGCTTGCCGTCCGGATCCTGGATCTTGACGCAGTCTCCGATGCTCGGGTCGTGCGTCCTGGCCTCCTCCGCCTGCGCGGAGCGGGAAGCCTCCGCCTTGGCCTTGCCGCCGTTGGGATCAGTGTTGTATTTCCACACGTACCAGGCGCCGCCGCCGAAGACCGCCAGGACGATGCCGATGGAGAGCATTACGTGCAGCGGGCTCTTCCGCTGCGGGCCCTGCGGCCCGCCTGGCGCCTGCTGACCGTTGTACGGCGGCTGCGGCGACGGCGCGTGTCCGTACGGCTGTTGCGGATACGGCTGGTGCGGATATGGCTGCTGCGGGTAGGGATTCTGCGGGTACGGCTGCTGCGGGTAGGGTGGTGGCGCGGACATGACTGTGACCCCCATGACTGACGGATTGCGTGATCAACAGATGTTGATCATCCGAAGATTAGCCAACCCGGCGACCCTTCGCCGGTCCAGAGACCACACTGCGGTCCATCCCCCTACAATTCCTGCACTTTGGCTGGCCTTTACCGGCACATGCACCGGATTGCCGCCCGTCCTGAACTGCCAGACACGCCCTCGAACCGCGGCCGGTCGTGCGCACGCTTCTCAGCGGCACGGTTGGGATGTGGTCAGCTGCTGGCGCCGGTGGTGCGCCGGACGTGGTCGGGCCAGGAGTGGCAGTTCATCTCGTTGGTCTCGACGATGGATGAGTCGGTTTTCACCTACCGTCGAGACCGGGCTGTCAGACCTACTCCGGCACCGGCTCATATCAGTCCCGCGGTGGTCGGTAGCCAGACTTCCGCGGGGCGCCAGGAAGCCACCTCCCCCGCGTGGATCAGCCCGTAGGCAAGAGAGGCGAGCCCGCTGATCGACAGCAGCAGCCCGGCCGGATCCAGCGGACTGAACGCGGCCTCCAGTTCGGCTTCGACATCGGCGGTCGGCCGTTGGTCACGGCGCCCTCCGGCAAGCAGCGCCCCGGCCGAGCCCGGTCTCAGTTCGACAAGTCAGCCCGCCCGCGCCGACTAGGCAGTGTCCTGGCGATCAGTTGAGTCGTTGATACGACTATGGGGTGTAGGAGTGATCTGACGGATGCCCAGTGGGAGCGCCTGGCGCCGCT
>NZ_JBSFJU010000065.1:0-45719 GCF_053598215.1 Kitasatospora sp. NPDC001175
GTGCTCGGCATCATCGGCGCCGTCGCCAAGGGCCTGCTCTACCTGCTGTTCATCGGCGTCGCCGTGCTGATCCTCGCGCTGGCCGTCTCCGCAGTCCGGTTCCGGCGCGGAGGCCGACGCCCCACCCGCTGACGCATCCGACGCACCCGCCATACGGCGCGCGGCGGGTGCACCGGTGCGGCCTGCGGATCAGTACTCGGAACCGCTTCGCCGGTAGGTGCCCACGACCTGGAGCCACGCGGTGGGGCCGAAGTACGCCTCGACCACGTGCGGAGTGTCCTGGAAGACGCGCACGATCCGCAGCGCTCCGCTCGGGTGCAGGTCGTACTCGTACGTGGTGCCGCCGGGTTTGTCCTGGTACTGCATGTCCAGCGGCCCCGTGGACGGCTCCGCCGGTGACCGGGCCTCGGTCGAGAGTTTCACGTAGACGGACATGTCGTTACCGCCCTTCCCGGTGGCGTGCAGCTCGTGGGGCCCACTGGTCAGGACGGTTCGCCGGGAGGCTCGGAGCTGATGCCGGTGGCAATGAGGATCTGCCGTGCCGAGTCGGTGCCACCGGCTTGAACCGCCTGCGCCATCGCCGCATGTGCCGCCTCCAGACTCGCCTGCGGAGGGATGACGAGCAGGCTGAAATGATCGCGATCACCTCGCGTGATGATCACTGTGTCATCGCCGACCGGGTACCGGTCGATGTGGACGGACCGGCCGTCGATGACCAGCCGGGCCGGGACGTCGTCCCACGCGTCCGCGTCCAGACCGACGCTCGCGATGGGCCCCAGGTGCTCGGTCAGCGCGGTGACCAGGCCGGGCAGCTCGGCGCCGATGTCACGGGAGCGCGGCCACCACGCGCCGTCGAGCGCTCCCTCGCGCGAGCGCGTCGTCTCCAGCCGCAGCAATACCGAACCCGGCTTCGCCGACTGACGGAACCTGTCCGGCAGGAACCCCGGGAACGAGGTGTCGGAGTCAACCGCCATGGCCCGCCGCCCATCCACAGGCCCCGAAGGAGCCCGCTGATCGCCGAGGGGGACGCGCCGGTCGCGGACATCCAGACCACCCCCGGTATCCCCACCGTACTCCGCTCCGTGGTCTCGGCCTGCCTACGGTCCGTGACGCACCTGGCAGCGGTCGTAGAACCGGTCCGGAAGGCGTACGGCATCCGCGATGATCATCGCCGGAGAAGAGCGGGAGTCCCACGCCTGGCTGCGGTGTCGCTGATGCCTGGCCGGAAAGCCGCATCTTGATCGCTATATTGAATTTGGGGGGTTGCGCTGCAGTAGAGGGCAGGAACACCGGATGGGCGCGTCTGATGACACGGACCAGAACCCGATCGGAGCCATCGGACGAGTGACCGTTTCCATCCCTCTCGGTGGTCCGGGTGAGGTCCTGCTGCCGGTACGCGGCGGAAGCGAGGCGTACGCGGCCTGGGCCGACGAACCGATCGCCCGGCACACGCGCGTCATCGTCGTGGAGTGGACGTCCGCGCGTTCCGTTGTCGTCGTCCCTTTCGCATCCCCGTAATCCGACATGGCAGGAGTCCGCACATGTTGTTCTGGCATGTTCCCGCACCGAACGAGGCACTGCTGATCTCCGGCTCCAAACGGCAGGCACAGGACACCCAGTTCCGGATCGTCACCGGGCACGGCAGCTTCGTCCTGCCGGTCAAGCAGAAGGCTCGCATCCTCTCCCTGGCGCTCCGGGAGGCCGAGATCACGGAGGACTGCGTAACCCAGCAGGGCATCCGACTCAACGTCCGGGCCGTCGCCGTGTTCAAGGTCGGCGACGACTTCGCGTCGATCGCCAATGCGGCCCGCCGGTTCCTGTCCGAGCAGAATCGGATGGAAGAACTCGTCGGCCGGATCTTCGCGGGCCACCTGCGGTCCATCATCGGCGGGCTGACGGTGGAGCAGATCATCCGCGAGAGGGACCGGGTGGCCCAGGAGGTCAAGGAAGGCAGCCACAGCGAGATGGAGAAGCTGGGTATCGTCGTGGACGCGCTGCAGATCCAGGAGATCGAGGACGCCTCCGGCTACATCACCAATCTCGCCGCCCCACACGCCGCCGTCGTCGCCAGCCTGGCCCGCATCGCCCAAGCCAAGGCCGATCAGGAGGCCACCGAGCGCGAGCAGCAGGCAGCCGCTCTGCGGGCTGAGTACGAGCGGGACACAGCGATCAAGCGCGCCGGTTTCCAGGCCGAGATCGAACAGGCCAACGCTCGGGCGGCCCAGGCCGGACCGCTGGCCGAGGCCCGGGCCTCGCAGGAGGTCATCGAGGAGCAGACCGCACTGGCCCAGCGGCAGGCCGACCTGGCTGCCCAACGACTGGAGGCCGAGGTGCGGCGCCCGGCCGACGCGGAGGCGTACCGGCAGCGCACCCTCGCCGAAGCCCAGCGCGACCAGGCCAAGTTCCAGGCGGAGGGCGAGGCCTACCGGCGGACCACCCTCGCCACTGCGGAGGGGGAGGCGGTCAAGGTCCAGGCCGACGCGAGCGCCTATGCCGAACGGACCACGGCACAGGCACAGGCCGACGCCAACAACGCGCGCGCCGCCTCACTCAAGGGCGGTAACCAGGAGCTCATCGCCGCCAACCGGGTCATCGAATCCCTGCCCGCACTGGCCGACTCGGCCGCCCGCGGCCTCGCCGGAGCGAACCTGACCGTCCTCAACGGAACCGAGGGGGTCAGCCAGATCGTGGCAGGAATCGTCGGACAGGGCCTGGCGATTCTCGACACGCTGAAGCCGTCGCCCAACACCCCGGGTCGAGGGCAGCAAAGGCCCGCGAGGGCAACCGTCGACACGGCCTCCGAAGACAGCTGACCGCCGTGATCGACTCCGTCGAGGAACTGCAACAACAGCTCGGTGCCCCCGTGGAGGTGGAGATCGCATGCAAAACGGGGACGTCCGGCGCGGGTCCTCCGCGTGGCGATCGGGATCGGACAGCAGCGGCGGTGGTCGGGGGCGGTCGCCTGCCACTGGACGAGCGGCGCTCAGGCCACCAGGTCCCGGGCCCGGTCGGGCTCAGGCGAGGATCAGTTGCCACTGCTGGTTGGCGGCACCGGTGCTGGTTTCCTGCTCAAGGCCGGCGAGGTCGGCCGTCGAGGAACCGACGACGCCGACCAGTTTCTGGCTTCGGGCGCTCACCAGGTTGACGTATCCGTCGCCGACGTCCTTCAGCGTCCACTGCTGGTTGGTCGCCCCGGTCGGGGTCCACTGGATGATCGCGGCGCCGTCCGACGTCGAGCCGCCGAACACGTCCATCGCCAGGCCGGAGGCTCCGTTGACGAGGGTGAAGACACCCGGCCCGGCGGGTTGCAGCGTCCACGACTGGTTGGACCCGCCATCGGGCGAGTACTGGATCAGCCCTGTCCCGGCGGCGCCCGAGGCCGCGGGGTCGTCGATGGCCTTGCCGCTGCCGCGGTTGACCAGTACGAACCTGTCGAACGTCGCCGACTGTCCGGGCGGGAGGGTCACCTGCCTGCTCCACGCGCCCGATGCCACCGTGGTGGTGGCACTGGCCGGGCCGATGTTGTGCAGGGTGAACGAGGTCACCTGCCCCGCACTCCAGGCGAGGTCGACGGTGAATCCGCCGCGGACGCCGACTCCGCTGACACCGCCGGAAGCCGACCAGGCCGACGGCAGCGCCGGGAGCAACTGAAGCAGGCCGGGCCGACAGTAGACCAGCATCTCGATCACGGCGGCGGGCAGGCCCATGTTGGCGTCGATCTGGAAGACCTGCCCGCCGTAGATGTCGAAGAAGTTCCCTGCGGTCCCGGTCGAGCCGTTCACCGAGGGAGTGAGGCCGTTGACGAAGCACTGGTAGGCGTTCGCCGGGTTCTTCAGCCGTGACCAGCAGATCGAGCGCCAGGCAACACCCCAGCCGTAGCTGGTCATGCCGCGCGCGGTCAGGAGGTCCGTGACACCGGTGAGCAGCTCCGCCGGGCTCTGGTCGGCGGTGATCCGGTCCCCCGGGAACAGCCCGGCCAGCGGCGACAGGTGGCGGTGGGTGATGTCGGAGGTGTCCAGGTCCTGCGGTGTCATCCACTCCTCCAGCCACCCGGTCAGGTTGCTGACCTGCGGCAGGTAGAGCCGACTCCGCAGCCCGCCGATGGTCGCGGCATAGGCCGCGTCCTGGCCGAGGGTGGCGGCCGCGGCCTGGTAGTTCCGGAACAGCTGCCAGACCAGCTCCTGCGCATAGGTGATGCCGATCGCGTTCGTCGGGCCGTGCTCGGGTGACCAGTCCGCGTCGTCGACCAGCACGGTGTGGCTCACTCCGGCCGCATCCGTGTAGCTGGTGGTGGTCAGCCGCGCCTCCCAGAACTGGCACGCACCCTTGAGCAACGGGTAGATCTTCGCGAGGTACGCGGAGTCCTGCGAGTACTCGTAGTGGGCGTACAGCTCGTTGCACAGCCAGGCGTTGCCCGCCGGGTGCCACCACCAGCCGAGGCCGCCGTAGATGTTGGCGGAGATCGCGACGGTCCAACCCGCGGTCAGGCCCGAGGAGTTGCGGAACCCGTTGGCGGAGGAGTCGAACAGTGCCCGAGTGTGCTCCTCCCACTGCGGTAGCTGGTTGACGCAGTAGTCGGCGAAGGCCTGGTAGCAGGACGGCAGACCGGCCCGGTCCGGGAGCCAGTAGACCATCTGCACGTTGATGTCGGTGTGGTAGTCGCTCATCCAGTCGGGCGAGTTGTCCAGCTGCCACGGTCCCTGGAGGTTGATCGGCAGGCTGGTGCGGGAGCCGCTGATCATCAGGTACCGGCCGAACTGCACGTAGGCGGCGTGCAGTTCCGGGTCCGATGCCGCGCCGGAGGCGTACGCTGCGGTCAGCCGCTGGTCGGTCGGCAGAGCTCGCTGCGCGGCGGTCGAGCGGCCGAGGTCGAGCGTCATCGCCTGCTGCAGCCGCTGGTAGTCGGCCAGGTGGGTTCCGAGCAGTGCGGACGCGCCGAGGCCGACGGCCCGGGATGCCTGGTTCGCTGCCACCTTCGCCGGCGCGATGGTCGGGTCCATGAACCCCGCTGCTGTCGGGGAGTAGTCCGTGCCGCCGCTGATGACGAGCAGGACGTCGGTGCAGTTGGTGAAGGTCACCGCCGTCCCCGAGGCGCTGGTCGCGCCGGCGGTGCCGGTCGCGTGGACCAGTGCCGCGTAGGCCAGGCCGTTGGCGAGCGTGCCGGTGAACGACGCCCTGGCCGATCCGGGGTTCACGGTGGTGCGTTCGGCGTGGGTTCCGTTCAGGCTGAGGGTACCGGTGTAGCTGCCGCCGCCACTCTGGCTCAGGTGGATGACGATCACGTCGTCCGGATGGCTCGCCCAGACGTCACGGCGGTAGCTGACACCGCCGGCCTGGTAGGACACCGATGCAAGGCCGTTGCTCAGGTCCAGCTGCCGCCGGTAGCCGCTGACTGCGGAGCCCGAGTGGGCGGGAATGCTCAAGTACGCCTTGGCGAGCAGCTGCTGCGTGCCGAAGTCGGCGGCGGTGTAGGGAAACTGCCCGCCGGAGTCGAGGGATGCGTTGGCCGTGCCCTCCCAGAAGGTCACGTCGGTCACGTGGTAGGCCTCGTACCCGGGATCGCCGGTGAGCAGGGCGCCGATCCGACCGTTGCCGACCGGCAGGCCCGTCGCCGTCAGAGCGGACTCGGTGCCCGGTGAGGCGTACCAGAGCGCTGTCGCCTGGTCGGCCGGCACCAGACCCGCCGCCCTCGCGGTGGACGGGGTTGCCGCTGCGGCACGTGGAGTGAACGTCGGCAGTGCCGGCACCGCCAGCAGCGCCCCGAGGGCGGCTGCGCCGCGCAGCAGTGATCTGCGCGAGGAATGGGCTTCCGACACCAGAGCCTCCAACAAGAGATCGAGCAGGCGCTCACGACCCACGGCTGTGCGTCCAGTACGAGTTGACGGGGAGACATGTTCGGACATGTCAAACATGGAGCCAGAATGAGCAACAGTCAACAACTCTGAACAGAATCGCGCGCATTGCTGCCCGGGGCCCGGAACCGGCTGCATGGCCGTGGCGTCGGACTCCCATGGCCACCATCACGATCAGTACGAGCAGCAGGAGCACGACGTAGGCGGCGGAATGAACGCGGTCACGGACACGGCCGGGGGCCGGATTCGAACCTGCGATCCCTTGACCCCAGGCCCGCATGACGCCTGATGCCACCTCATGATGCCCAATCCGTGAGAGGCAGAACGGCGCCGCCTGCTGCCCGCCGAGCACCTGGTAGACGGCGGCTACGACTTCCATCGTCCTGCTCGGGCCGCACCTCAGGTTTGCCCGACCGCCTGGTTCAGTGGCACAGGGCGTTGTCCACGACACCCTCCACGCGCATCGAGGCTGCCCCGTCGGGCGACATGCTGGTCACCGCGACGCTGGCGGTGCGACCGTCGTCGGTGGCTCCGACCTGGGTCTCGTATCCCGGGATGTCACCGCCGTGACCCCAGTAGACCCCGCCGCACGACAGTGGCCTGCTCACAATGCCCAGTCCGTAGCGGGCGCCGGGGCCCAGGGATTCAGCGGGGAGGGTGGTGCGCATCTCGGCGAGCTGGGCCGCCGGGAGGAGGCGGCGGCCAGGAGCGCGGTGAAGAACCGGTTGAGGTCGGAGTCGGTGGAGATCATCTGACCTGCCGACCAGCCCATGGAGGGGTCCAAATCCGTGACGTCGCGCAACGGCGCGCCGGCCGAAGCCCTGAAGTAGCCCTCGGGATGGGGTTCTCGGATGGCCGTGTCACCCGGGGCGGGGAAGTAGGTGTGGCGCAGCCCGATGCTCTTGATGATGCGCTGGTCTATCTCCTCGGCGAGGGGTCGGCCGGTGACCTCCTGGACGATCAGGCCGGCCAGAATGTAGTTCGTGTTGCTGTACTCCCATTTCGTCCCTGGGGAGAAGTCGGCCTTGTGCTGGAGGGCGATATCAAGGAGGTCGCGGGCGTCGAAGTAGCGGTGCTGATCGGCGGCGAAGTCGATGTACTTGAGGTAGTTGGGAAGTCCGCTGGTGTGCTGCAGGAGCTGACGGACGGTGATGCGGCGTCCGTCGATCCCGTCCCCGCGGACGAGGCCCGGCAGATAGGTGTCGACCGTGGCGTCGAGGCCGATCTTCCCTTCGCCGACGAGTTGCAGCACGACCACCGCGGTGAACGTCTTGGTGTTGCTGCCGATCCGCACCTGACCGTCCTTGGGCACCTTCGCGCCGGTGGCCAGGTCGCCGACCCCCGCGGTGTAGGTACGGGTGCGGCCGTCGCGGTCCGTGACACTCGCCAACGCGGCGGGCGCGTTGGTGCGCACCAGTGCGTTCACGCCCTGCTGGACGGGGTCAGGGGCGGCGGCCGGCGCCGCGGGGGTGCTCAAGGTGGCGACGCTCACGGTGAGTGCGGCCAGGACCGTCGCGTATCCACCGGTGGTCCGGAGCCTCGGGTGGGAAACCCGGAACATGAAAGAACTCCTTCGGGGCTGGGCTGTCTGATGTCCAGCTCATCAGCGTGCCCGGCGCGAATCGTCGGAGCGGGGAACGAGAACGGACCTGGGAGCGGAGGACCAGAAAGGCTGCCGATCAGGACCGTGCTCCCGGAACGGGACCAGCGTCGGGGCCCAGGACCGTGGGGCGACGTACCCGGCAGCGGACACGGCACCCGGCCGGGGTACGGGCGGATCGGCATGCGGGAGCGTCTCGCCCCGCACGGTGGGCCCCTGGAGGCCGGACGCTGGCCGGGGGCGACTTCCACGTTCGAAGTGAGTGGTGAGGATCGGTGATGGCGGTGATCTGGGCGTGGCCGTTGACGGTGTAGGTGGTGGTGTGGCCGTGGACGTTGGTCTCGGTGTGGGTCTTGAGGCCGGTTGCCGGGTCGGGGTCGCCGTAGGTGAAGTGGAAGCGCAGGGTGCCGTCGGCGCCGCCCTCGTCGATGACGCGGTCGAACTGATCGTAGGTGTACAGGTATTGGAGTTGTTGCGGTCGGTCCAGGACAGGATTCGGCCGGTGGAGTCGTTGGCGAAGCGCATCGGCTTGCCGGAGGAGTTGTAGACGCTGGCGAGGTGGCCGTCGGTGTAGCCGTACCGCATGAGCAGTACATCGCCACCGCTCTCGCTTGCCTGGGCCAGACGCAGAGCCGTGATGCGGTCTGCGTCGACAGTGACCAGGAGGACTGGGGGGCAAGACGTCCGTGAGAGGCGCGTGAGAGGCGGTGTACGAGAGCCGCATCGGCTGTGCCCTCACGACCTGATTTGTAGCGGGACAGAGCCGTCAACTGGACAGGCCCGGTAACGGTCCGCAGGTCGCGTCGGCGGGTGACTGAACGGGAGGCCTCAGCGGTGCGTAAGCCTGCGCGAACCCCGAAGTCGCCTCCCCAGCCCGGAAGGTCTCGATGCCGTGCGCGCCATGAGCAGGATGAATCTGCTGTTCACGCTCACCTCCCTGTCCGTCGTACTCGTCGCCGTCGAGCGCTTCTCCTTCACCACCAAAGTCATACTGCAGCCATACGGATTCCTGCGCCTGCACGAGCTGCTGCAGATGACCACATTGATCCTCGTCACGGTGATCGTTCCGGCGCTGATCTTCAGGGAGGTCTCCCGCGACTTCTCGGCCCTGCGGTCGAGGGAGGGGAAATGGCTCTTCCTCCTCTTCGTCACCGGCGTGTACTTCTATGCCACCGGAAACGGCCTGCACGAAGTCGCCTCGGCCGCCTTCAGCGAGTACTGCGATCCCAACGCCTTCACCGGCGATCTCTGCGGCGGCCTGTTCTTCAACGACTTCTACACCGGCAACGCGATGTTCTTCGTCGGCGCCCTGCTGATGAACACGAGCCTGCTGATCACCGAGAGCAGGAACCCGGACGAGTCGTCTGCCAGGAGCTCCCAGGCAGCCCTCGTGGTCAACGCGGCGGTGTACGCGGTGACCATCCTGGCGTACGCCGGGTTCGACCGGGCCCCCGTCGGCCTGGTGTACTCCGCCGGGATGTTTTTGATCGCAAGCGCGTTCTTCCTGAAGGTCCGTCGGCAGTACCGGAAGTTCCCGTTCACCACCTACTGCGCCCTCGTGTACGCGCTCGGCGGGTCCGCGTCGATAGCGGTTCGGATATTCGCGTGAAGCCCCCGATGGCCGTTTCTCACGGCCGAGGTCGCGCTCGACAAGGCCTGGACCTCGGCGTCCTTCCGCACTGCCGCCCACATATGGAGCGACTACCTCGTCAACCCCCGGGTCGCACCGCGCGCCCACCGGCCTCCCGTCAGCACCAAGGGCGTCGTCAAGGTGATGGACGGTCGCACCGCGCGCCCACCGGCCTCCCAGGCGCGAGCGCAGATGGCTGGGCGATGCGCCACGGGCGGATCCCCTCTCGCCGCGGCAGTAGCGTGAGGGCGGCACGCCGACCACAGCGGTGAAGTCCCGGGTGAGGCGGGACTGGTCGGCGTATCCGAGATCGGCGGCGAGCTCCGCCCGGTCGACCTCACCGCTGTTGGTGCGCTGCGCCACCTCGTGCAGACGGGCGCGGCGCAAGCTTGAAGCGGGCGGTGGCCTGGTCGACCCGGAGCAGGCTGTGGTCGTCCGTCATCTTCCGGACCATCACGGCTACTTGTACCGGCTGCAGGTCCGGCCGGGCAGAGACACGGGTCCGCAGGAAGGACTCGACGAGGGCGACCATCGCGTCCGTCTCCGCTCAGACGAGGACGCGCGGCCAGAGCTCCGCAGCCTCCGGACCGAAGGTACGGTCGGCGGACAGGACCTGGTCGGTGAGATCCTGGACCGAACCTGCGGCGAAGGCGCGGAAGCCGCCCGGGAGGAACTTGACCCCATGCACCTGGCCCGCCCCGACCAGGCGGCGGGTGCAGACCCCGCCGCCGGCCTGCGGACCTGTCTGCGCCAGGCCCGAGCTGCCCGACCTGTACACCTCGCTGTGCAACGCCGCCGCCGAGACCGTTCGCGTCGTCCAAGGCATCGAGGACGCCCCGGCCATGCTTGGCGCCCCGACCCCCTCGGCCGGGTGGGACCTGCGCACGGTCGTGAACCACGTGATCCTGTGAACCGCCCACAACTTCGCGCTGCGCGCCGAGGGCGGCGCGGTTCCGGCCGAGTGGTACGAACGTGACTTCACCGCCGAGCCCGACTGGACCGCTGCCCATGCCGAGCAGGTCGACAAGGTGCTTGGCGCGTGGTCCGAACCGGCGGTCTGGCGGCGGGACATGCCGCTGGGCGACTCGGCAGCCCCGGCGACGGCGATTGCCGGGATGATCCTGCTCGACTACGCCCTGCACGGTCGGGAGGCCGCACAGGGCTCCGGCCAGGTCTACCAGCTTGACGAGACGACGGCTGCTGCCGTGCTCGGCCAGGTCGAGCAGTGGGCCGACGCATTCCGCCAGTACGGCGGCTTCGCGGAGCCCGTCCCGGTCGCCGCCGACGCGTCCACGTTCGACCGCGCACTGACATTGTCCGGCCGCCGGCCAGTGGCCGGTCGAAGCCCGCCTCAAGGCTGAGAAGGGATCCTCCCTCCGAGACACCGGGCATGGATGCGGCGGGCCTACTGCGGGGCGTTCACCACCGCACCGGCGCCGGAAGAGGGCGGGCGGGGCCTGCAGCTGACGGCCAGTACGAGCCGGTTCGGGCGGACGGTGCGGCCGAGCACCGGCTGTACCGGCTGGTCCGACACCGGCAGGAAGCGCCAGCGGGAGAGCAGGGCGACCAGTGCGATGGTCGTCCCCTGCCAGGCGGACCCCGCGCCGACGCACCCGTGGTCGTCCGAGCCGAACGGGATCAACATGCGCCGTGCGGCGGGGCCGTTGTACCGGTACGGGTCGAAGCAGTCCGGCTCGGGGAACAGGCCCGGGTCGTGGTGCAGTGCGTACGGGCTGATGAGGATCTCGTCGCCGGGCGCCAGTCGCCGATCGCCGAGCAGCACCGGTTCGGACGCGCGGCGGAGCAGGAACGGCCGCGCGTAGCAGCGCAGTGCCTCGCCGACCACCTGCCTGGTGTACAGCAGGGCTGTGAAGTCGGCGGCGGTGGGCGGCCGGTCGCCCAGCACCTCGGCGATCTCGGCAAGGATCCGTTCCTCGATGTCCGGCCGGCGCGACACCTCGTGGAGCACCCAGGACAGCACGGCGGCCGGCGCCTCCGTGCCGGCCAGGACAAGGCCGGTCAGTTCCTCGGCGATCTCGTCGTCCGTCAGGGCTGAGCCGCCGGCCTCGCCCTGAGCGGCGAGCAGCAGGGACAGTGCGTCGGTGTGGTGCTCAGGAGAGCTGCGGCGGTGGTCGAGTGCTTCGGCGAGGGCCGTGCGGACCGCGTCGGGCGTCGGCCGGAGCGGCGGCTCGGCGGAGGCGAGCCCGGGGAGGTCGTCGAGCATGGCCGGGAGTGTTTCGCGCAGTGCCCGGGTCAGTTCGAGCCCAGCCGGCCCGGCGACGAGCGACCGGGTGATGGTGGCCAGCGAGAGGTGCGTCATCTCGCGCGGGATGTCCAGCTCGGTCCGGTCGGTCCAGGAGCCCGCCGCCTCCGCCGCTGTATCGGCGGCGATCCGCGCATGGTCGGCGAGCCGGGACCAGTGGAAGGCCGGCTCGATCACCCGGCGGCGGGCCGCGCGGACGGATCCGGGGCACGCCGCGAGCCCGTGGCCGAAAGCCGGGCCCGGTCCGTCAGGAGCCGACCCGGCGTCGAACTTCGTGGCCTCGTCCACCAGGATCTGTTCGACCAGGTCCGGGGAGGTCACGAGGTGCAGCTTCCGAGACCCGAGGCGGATCGCGACGACCTCCTCGGCGGAGCGGACGGCGGCCACGAAGCCGCGCGGGTTCTCGAGCAGGTCGGTGAGCTGCGGCCCATCGGCCGCGCCGGAGCGGTGGGGGCACTTCTCGGTGGGCACGGCGCGCTGGGCCGGGGTCGCGGACATGGTCTCTCTTCGCTTTCGGGGTGTCGCCGACCCGCATGACGGGTGCGGTGGCACGGAAGTTCAATCGCGTCCGGACCGGGTTCTGCCGAGTCCGGCGGGCCGGGGAGTGGAGCCGTGCGGGCACCGCACCCGGCCCGCCGCAGCGGGTCAGTCGGCCATGGCCGGGACCGGACCCGGCGTCGACTCGGGAGTCTCCGCTTCGGCCCGGTAGTCCTCCGGGCTGGTCTCGTCGGTGCCCTGCGGAGTCCGCGCGAGGCGGAACAGGACGGTGAGCACGGCGGCGACCAGGAGGTTGAGCACGAAGGCGGTCAGGCCGATGTAGCCGTTCTGGCCGATCAGTGGGATCAGCGTGGTGCTGCCGCCGAAGTGCTTGGTGGCGGGCGTGGCGATCCCGTACGCCTGCCAGGTGCCGTAGGCCATGCCGACCGCCCAGCCGGCCAGCAGCGCCCAGTGGTGGAACCACCGGGTGAACAGGCCCACGGCGACGGCCGGCAGGGTCTGCAGGATCCACAGGCCGCCCAGCAGCTGGAGGTTGATCGCGAACTGCTTGTCCATGCCGAGCACAAAGGCCAGCGCGCCGACCTTGACCAGCAGCGAGGCGATCTTGGCGACCTTGGTCTCCTGCTCGGGCGTGGCGTTCGGCTTCAGGAACTCCTTGTAGATGTTCCGGGTGAACAGGTTGGCCGCGGCGATCGACATGATCGCCGCGGGGACCAGCGCGCCGATGCCGATCGCCGCGAAGGCCACGCCGGTGAACCAGCCCGGGAACAGTTGGTCGAACAGCTGCGGCACCGCGAGCTGGGCGTTGTAGCCCTTGACGTCCTTGCCCACGCCGGCCGCGATCGCCATGAAGCCGAGCAGCGCCAGCAAGCCGAGCATCAGCGAGTAGGCGGGCAGGAGCGCCATGTTCCGGCGCACGGTCTTGCGCGACTTGGCGGCCAGCACGCCGGTGACGTTGTGCGGGTACATGAACAGCGCCATCGCGGAGCCGAGCGCCAGCGTGGCATACGCCCACTGGGCGTTCGGGCCGGTCACCATCGAGCCGGTCGGCTTGTGGGTGATGGGGCTGACCGTGCTGAACTTGGTCGCCGCCGCGTCGAAGATGTGCCCGTAGCCGCCCAGCTTCATCGGGAGGTAGACCACCGCGACGGTGATCACGATGTACACCAGGGTGTCCTTGACGAAGGCGATCAGCGCCGGCGCCCGCAGACCCGAGGAGTAGGTGTACGCGGCGAGGACGGCGAAGGCGAGGAACAGCGGCAGGTCCTTCATGAACCAGTTCCCGCTGCCGCCGACCCCGAGCACGTCCAGCACCGCCTGGATGCCGACCAGTTGGAGCGCGATGTACGGCATGGTCGCCAGGATGCCGGTCACCGCCACCGCCAGCGACAGCGCCTTGGAGCCGTACCGCCCGCGCACGAAGTCCGCCGGGGTCACATAGCCGTGCACCCGGGCCACCGACCACAGCCGGGGCAGGAACAGGAACACGAGCGGGTACGCGATGATCGTGTACGGCACCGCGAAGAAGCCCGCCGCACCCGTGCCGTAGATCGCCGCCGGCACGGCTATGAAGGTGTACGCGGTGTACAGGTCACCGCCGAGCAGGAACCAGGTGACCCACGTCCCGAAGGAACGCCCGCCCAGGCCCCACTCGTGCAGGTGCAGCGCGTTGTCCGCCTTGCGCCAGCGCGCGGCCAGGAAGCCGAGCACCGTCACCAGCAGGAAGAACAGCACGAACACCACGAGCGCCGGCACATTGACGTGATTGCTCATCACACATCACCGCCCCGGACAGCCTTGCGCTGCTTCTCGTCCCGCCCGAGCAGCAGGTACGCCGCACCGGTGAACACGGCCGACACCGGGATCCAGGTGATCTGGTACCAGTAGAAGAACGGCATCCCGCCGAACGCCGGCGTCAGCTTGGCGTAGGAGGAGACCCACAGCATCGTGACCACCGGCACGGCCAGGGCCAGCCCGGCGAGCACCCGTTCCGGTGCCACCGGCGGCAGGCTGCGCGACACCTCTTCCCCGCTGGTTCGACGGACTTCCGTTGACATCTGTGCAGCCTCCGTGTTTCTGATCCAGCATCCGCTCGGTCGGGCTCTCCCGGCTGGCGCATGCCCACCCTTACGGCGGTGCACCGGCTCGGGTTCAAGCAGTGGAGGGGCTCATTGCCCGGAGAGCCGTCCGGGCCGCCAACCGCGCGGGACGACCACGGCGAGGCCGGCGACCAGCAGGCTCACCCCGAGGGAGACCGCGCCCCAACGGCGTTCCTGCCCACCACAGTTGGCCGAACCCCCGGGTGACCTACCTCACATGCCGGAGTTGGGGCGCGGTTGAGGAATTCGCGGACCGGTTCCGTCAAGTCGCCGGACGGCTGCCACGGCAACAGGCGGCCGACGGACTACCGAGGGAACGACATGATCCGAGCACGCGCAGCGGTACTCGCGGCAGCCCTGGCAGTGGGCGCGGCGGCAGTGACGGACTCCGAGCGGAACGGCCGCGAAGCCCCAGCCGGCCGACAGCGCGACGGCGTCCAGCCCCGTCAACTACGTGCCGGGTACGGCGCAGGAGAACAACGCCCCCGCCGGCACTGGCGACTTCGCCGACGGCCCCGCGAACTCGCCGGCCGCGATGAAGTGGGTGCAGCTCAGCGCCGGGGCGGCGGGCGTGCTCAACCCGGTCGTCCACAACGCCGCCGGCTTCACGCTCTACCGGTTCGACAAGGACACCACGAAGCCGTCCAAGTCCAACTGCAACGACGCCTGCGCCACCACCTGGCCGCCGGTCCTCGTCCAGCCGGGCTCGCGGATCTTCCTGGACGGCGTGTCCCGGGCGGACATCGGCGTCGTCAAGCGGGACGACGGCGCCCTCCAGATCACGATCGGCGGCTGGCCGGTGTACCGCTTCAAGAACGACACCGCACCCGGCCAGGCCAACGGCCAAGGCGTGGGCGGCACTTGGTTCGCCGTGACGCCGGAGGGCGGCAAGGCCGGCCAGTCCCCGCAGGGTACGGACACCAACACCCAGCTGGACTACCAGAACGGCACCGCCAAGCGGCACGACGCGCCGCCGAACACCGGTGACATGTACAACGGGCCGCGCAACAGCCCCGAGGCGATGAAGTGGGTGCAGCTGACGGCCGGTTCGGCCGGCGGGCTCAGCCCGATCGTGCACGACGGCGCGGGCTTCACGCTGTACCGGTTCGACAAGGACACCGCGACCGTCCAAGTCCAACTGCAACGACGCCTGCGCCACGACCTGGCCGCCGGTCCTGGTGCAGCCCGGTTCGCGGATCTTCGTCGACGGCGTGCCCACCTCGGAGATCGGAATCGTGGACCGCGCCGACGGAACCCGTCAGGTCACCATCGGGGGTTGGCCGGTCTATCGCTTCAGCAAGGACACCACCGCAGGGCAGACCAACGGTGAAGGTGTCGGCGGTACCTGGCCTGCGGACCCCACCGCCCACTGGCGCCGGCCTCCGGGCGGACTGCCGCACGCCGCCTGATGGGAGCTACCGAGTCGGAGAGACTCGGTGCCGTAGCCGCCGGCAGGTGAGCACTCTCGCGGCCGGAGCCGTTCGAGCACTGAAGTACCTGACCAGGGGAGGAAGAGTTGCTGCTGATCTGAGGAGATCGACCCCGCGGTGACCGGCGATTCGTCGCGGTGAACCAGTGTCTGCACACGTCCGTAAGACGGCGGGTGCAGGAAATCCCTGCCCGGGCAGAGCAGTAAAGGCCGGCCGTGAAGACCCTTGCCACCCCAACCAGCCGGGACACCGCCGACTGTGCGCTCTTCGGCCCGTCCTCGGTGACCTGGCACCTGCACGCCGATCCCGCGATGTGGGCCGGTGGGATCAGCGCACTCCACCTGCAGGCGCTGCATCCCCTCGCGGCGCTCGGCATCGTCCAGAACTCCTCGTTCGAGACGGACCCCTTCGGCCGGCTCTTCGGCACCGGCTCCTTCATCGTCGCCACCACCTGGGGCACCTGTGCCCGGGCGGAACAGGCCGGCGCCCGGGTGCGGGCCGTGCACGAGCGGCTGCGCATCCACGATCCGCGCAGCGGCGCGCTGCACCGGCTTGACGACCCGGACCTCCTGCTGTGGGTCCACTGCGCGCTGGTCAGGTCCAACCTGCACGCCGTCCAACGAGGCGGCCTGCCGCTGCGTGCCCGGCAAGCGGACGACTACGTCCGCGAACAGCGGCGCATCGCGGCACTGGTAGGGCTCGCCCCCGGCGATGCCCCCGGGTCGGTCGCCGACCTGGAGGACTACCTGGCGGGCATGCGGCCCGTGCTGACCGCCTCCGCCGAGGCACTGGACATCCACCGCTTCGTCTCCCGCCCACCGCTGCACGGGCCGCACCGTGCGCTGCGCCCCATCTGGAGCGCGGCCTCCCGCCTCGGCTACTCGCTCATGCCCTCGTGGGCCCACGACCTCTACGGCCGGCCCGGTCGGCCCGCAACGGTGGCGACCGGGATGCTGCGCGCCGCTCGGGCCGCGGCTCTGCTGGTCCCGTGGCGCACCCGGCTCGGCTTCCCCACCCGCGATCTGCACCAGGCCGTCGAACGACTGGGACGGACGGCCCTGCCCTCCCGCCGCCGACTGCGTGGGCGCACCACGCCTACGGCGACTGATCGCAGCCAGCGAGGCCCGGTTCAGCGTCGGCGCAGTGATCTTCGTCGCGGCTTCCCTCTGAACATCGGCCTGGCCGGGGCCGTCATCCAGGCTGAGCGACACACACAGCGCGTCCCGGATCACGAGGAGATCTTCATGACGGACTTCTGACAGCAGTCGGGCTCTCGCCCTGTCTTGGTGGTCAGTCACCGGTGCCGGTGGCCCTGCCCCGGGCGTACCGGTCGAGCATCGGCCAGTTGTGACCGATGCGCATGCTTCACAGCCGCCGCATCGCCACCACGGCGGCCCCGTACACGTAGAAAACGGAAAAAGGTTGCACGCGACCGTACGCGCCATGTTCAGCACAGTTCCGCCAGACCGGGGTCCCGACTCCCCGGCCGACCCGCGGCGCCGCCTCCTGCTCGAACTCGGTGCAGGCCTGTTGAGCGGCGGCCTGCCCGTCCACGATGTGGAGGAGGAGTTGCGCAGGCTCGGACGGACGCTGGGAGCGCCCGATGTGCGGGTCGCCGCCCTGACCACCGGGCTGTTCGTCGCGCTGAGCGCGGACGACGCAACCGCGTTCGAGCCCGTCGGCCCCGCACTGCGGTTCGATCAGACGGCCGACCTCCTCGACGTGGTGCACCGGCTGCGCGCGGGCGGACTCGAAGGGCACCGTGCGCTGCGCGACCTGGACGCGATCCGCCGGGCACCGGCGCGCTGGCCCGCCTGGGTCGCGGACCTCGGGATGGTGCCGGTCGGGGTGGGGCTCTGTCTCTACCTGCAACCAGTGGCGTCGAACGTCCTCGCCGCCGCGATCGGCTCGCTGCTCGTGGCGGGCCTCACCATGACGGCTCGCCGGCTGCCGCTGCTGCGGCCACTGCTGCCGGTCACCGCCGGCTTCCTCGTCTCCGTTCTCGTACTGGGAGCAGCCCGGGTCTCACTGCTGGACGGTCCGCTGCGCACGATCGTCGCCACCCTGGCGGTCCTGCTGCCGGGCGCTCTTCTGGTGACCGGACTGTCGGAGATCGCTGCGGGTGCGGCCAGCGCCGGAACGGCCAGGTTGGTGTCCGGCTCCGTGCAACTGGCGCTCTTCCTCACCGGCGTGGTGGCCGCCGCCACCGTCACCGGCGTTCCCGTCTCCGCGCTGGCCGACACCCAGGTGGCCACACCCAGTTGGTGGGTGATCTGCCTGGGACTGGCGCTCGCCGTGGCCGGGCTCGTGATCAACGTCAACACGCCGCCGCCGGCCATCCCGTGGATCGTCGCGGTGATCGCGGTGGCGGCCGCCGTCCAGGTGACGGTGGGCTCCGCCAACGGCGCGGCAGTGGGCGGCCTGGCCGGCGCGGTCGCCGCCGCGGCTGCGGCCACCGTCGCGCATTGGCTATGGGGCGGCTCATCCTGGCAGGTGCTGTACCTTCCCGCGTTCTGGGTCGTGGTACCCGGCTCCTTCGGCCTGCTCAACACCGCACAGATTGAGGTCGGCAACGGGGCACACGCCGTGCTCGCAGCTGTGTCCGCCATGTTCGGGGTTTCCATCGGCACGCTGATCGGCTCGGTTATCAGCCGGATTCCCCAGCCCACAGCCGCTCCGCCGCGGCCGCGGCCCTGACCACGCAGACAGCCGCGATGCCACCGGCTTCACACGAGTGGCGCAGTCGGCGAACGCCGCGGCCCGCCACCCAACCGCTCGCACGGTTCATGGGTCAGGAACTCGAGCCGCCGGGGATCGGAGGCGAAGATCCGGTTGCAGTGCATGTGCAGCACGGTTGCCAAGCCCGGGACTTCGGCGCAGGATACCGGTCCGCTGACCGAGCTGGCGCACTGCCTGGGCCGGCACTTCAGCACGCCCGCCAGGCAGCGCTACGCGACACGGGGCCTCGACCCGCCGCACCGGCTGGTGTATCTGCTCGACCACGAGTACACCCAGCGAGGCCTGAGCTGGGAGCGGCTCAAGGGTGCCGACGCCGAGCGCGCCGCGCTGCTGCACGCCGCCGCCGGGCAGGCCGGCTGCGAATCGGTGCTCGCCCTGTGGCTGCTGCTGGTGTCGACTGGGTTGCGCCGTGGTGAGGCGCTCGGGCTCACGTGGTCGGACGTCGATCTGAACTCCCGGCAGCTTCGCGTGCGTCGAAACCTCCAGCGGGTCAAGGGCCGTCTGGTGTTCGGCACTCCGAAGACAGCGCGCTTGCTGCGGACCATCGCCCTGCTGGCGTCCTGCGTCGCTCGCCTCCGGGAACGCCGGGAACAGCAGGTTCAGGAACGGGCGGAGGCCGGGATGGACTGGCAGCCGCTCGACATCCAGCCCGACGGGTTGGTATTCACCACGCTGACCGGAACCGCACTCGACCCCCGGAACCTGAACCGCAGCCTCGCCGCGCTCTGCGCGAAGGCGAAGCTGCGGCCGATCCGGGTCCACGACCTCCGGCACACGTGCGCCTCGCTCATGCTCGCCGAGGGGGTCGCCGTCCGGACCATCATGGAGACCCTCGGACACAGCACCATCAGCATGACCCTCGACACCTACGCGCACATCATGGAGACCACGCTGCGCGAGGCTGCTGACCGGATGGATGACGCGCTCGGCTGCCCTTGCCGAGAACCTCATCCGCCCTGGTGAGAAGCACCGTGTGAGGGTGCACAAGTGTCGACCTCGTCGGTCGGGTCTGCGCTCTGGCAGAGCCGACGAGCTCCGCGGCATGATGACCGACCGTGCTGCTACGACTGGCGTACCTGGGTGTGACGAACGCGTTCGCAATGCTGCGACTACTGCCGATGAGCGACCGTGCCAAGGACGTGGAGATCCTTGCCCTGCGCCATCAGATCACCGTGCTGGAGCGGCAGCTGAACGGACAGCGGGTCCGCTTCGAACCAAACGACCGGGCATTCCTGGCAGCACTCCTCCAGGGTTTGCCGACGCAGGTGCTGCGTCGGATGCGCTTGCTGGTGCGGCCCGACACCGTGCTGCGCTGGCACCGCGACCTGGTCGCCCGCCGTCGCGCCGCCCGGTCCCGGCCGAAGCGTGGGGGCCGACCGCGCACCGTGTGCTCCATCCGCGCCCTGGTCCTGCGCCTGGCCGCCGAGAACCCGGGATGGGGCTACCGGCGCCTGCACGGCGAGCTGCTCGTCCTCGGCGTGAAGGTGGCCGCGTCCACAGTCTGGGAGATCCTGAAGGAGGCCGGTATCCCGCCGGCACCCGAGCGCACGTCCAGCACCTGGGCCGACTTCCTGCGCTCGCAAGCGGCCGCACTGCTGGCGTGCGACTTCTTCGAGACGGTCACCCTGTCCGGGGCCCGACTGTACGTGCTCGCGGTGATCGAGCACGCCAGCCGCCGGGTCCGGATCCTGGGCGCGACCGCGCATCCGACCACATCCTGGGTGGCGCAGGCGGCGAAGAACCTCGTCATGGACCTCGAGGACGTTGGCTGCCGGGCACAGTTCCTGATCCGGGACCGGGACGGGAAGTTCCCCGAACTGTTCGATGCCGTCCTGCAGGACGCGGGCATCAAGGTCGTGCTCAGCGGCATCCGTATGCCGCGCATGAACTCCCTCATGGAACGATGGATACAGACCTGCCGCCGAGAGCTACTGGACCGCACTCTGATCTGGAACCAGCGGCATCTACTCCACGCCCTGCGCGAGTTCGAGAAGTTCTACAACGAGCACCGGCCGCACCAGGGCATCGCGAACGCCCGACCCCTCTGCGCCCTTCCCAAGCCAATCAACAACCCGGAGCAAATCGCTCGCCTCGATATACGCCGAACCGACCGACTTGGCAGACTCCTCCACGAGTACCAACATGCAGCCTGAGCAGGGCGGATGAGGTTTTCGGCAAGGGCAACCCCGCTGCCCCCCGCCGAGTGCGACCGCTACGTGGCCGAGGCCGCGTGCGTCGCCGAACGGCTGGGCGCCCGGGAGGTGCGCCGGTCCCGGGCCGAGGTCGCGGCCTATCTCGCCGGGATCCGGCCGGAGTTGCGGGTCACGCCGCCCGCGCTGGAAGTGCTCCGCCTGCTGCGCGGCTTCGGCCGCAGCCGCCGCGAGCGCGCTGCCGTCCGGGTGCTGACGAACGCGTCGATCGGTCTGCTGCCACCCTGGGCCCGGGCCGAACTCGCTGTCCGGCGGCCCTCGTTGGTCCGTACGGTCTGGGACCACCCGCTGGCGCGGGCCGGCGGCCGGGTCATGGTCTGGGCCTGCGGTCCCTCACCGATCCGCGGCGCCACCCACGCCCGGGCCGCCGCCGCGCCCCGGGCGGCGGGGACCTGACGCACCCCCGGGGCCCGCGCGGCCGCGCCGTCACAGTCCGGCCAGGATCTCCTTGGCCTGGGCGGACTCCGGCAGGCCGATCGAGGTCAGGAGTTCCACCGCCTCCATCAGCCGTTGCCGCGCCAGGTCCCGTTCACCGGCCGCCTCGAACGCGGTGCCCACCAGGCGGAGCGCACGGGCCTCCGCTGCCCGCCAGCCGAGCCGGCGGGCAGCGGCCACGGCCCGCTCGCCGCACTCCGCGGCGTCCGAGGCCCGGTTCGCGGCCAGGAGGGCGGCGGTCTCCGACACCCCGTTCAGGACCTCGAACGCGGGGTACCCGTTGCGGGCCCCGAGTTCCGCACTCTGCCGGTGCCGGGCGACGGCCTCCTCGAACTCCCCGAGGTGCCGGGTCACCACTCCCAGCTGGTACAGGGCGTGGGCGTGCCCGAAGTGGTCCTTCGACGCCCGGACGCTCTCCAGGGCGGCCCGACAGGTCGTCGCCGCGTCGTCCAGCCGGCCCAGCCGCAGCAGCGAACTGACGCTGTTCAGCATCGAGTTGCCGACTCCCCAGGTGTTGCCGCAGTCCTCGCCGACGGCGATCGCCCGGCGGAATCCGGCCTCGGCCCGTTCCCAGTCACCCCGGCACTGCCACACCAGGGCCTGCCGGGTGAGCGCCTCGGTGCGCACGGCCTCGTCCCCGACCATGAGCATCGCCTGTTCCGCCTGGTGGAGCGTCTTCTCGGCCTCGTCGAAGCGGCCCACCATGGTCAGGGCGCTTCCGAGCGCGTGCCCGATGCGTCCCGCCGCCCGCAGGTGCCCCTGCTCCTCGGCGACGTCCAGGATCCTGCGGGCCGGGGAGACCAGGCAGTCCCACCGGAACGAGCGGTCCAGGAGCGGTTCGAGGGCGAGCACCAGATTGGCGACCGGACCGATTGCCGCGGGCGCGGCTTCCAGCACCTGTTCGGCGACGGCGAGCAGGGTCGAGGGCTCGGGCAGGCCCCGGGGCGGTCCGTCGTCGGGGGCGGTGTGCGACGGGCCGGGCGGCGCGGCGGGCAGCAGCAGGCCAGCGAGCGGATGGCCCGGACGGTGCCGAGCGTAGGCGGCGCAGGCCAGGGTCAGGAAGTGGTCCAGCAGCCGGGTGAGGGCCGCCGCCCGTTCCTCGGGCCGGTCCTGCTCCTCCGACCGCGCCGCCGCGAATTCCCGGAGCAGGTCGTGGAAGCGGTAGGTGTCGGGGACCGGTGTTTCGAGCAGTCCGAGGTCGGCCAGCCGCTCCAGACATCGCCCGGTCTCGGCCGGAGGCAGCCCGGCGAGCGCTGCCGCGCCTTCGGTGTCAGTGGTCGGCTGCCGCGGTATCGCCATGAGCCGGAACAGCCGGGCCTCCTCGTCGCCGAGCAGGTCGTAGCTGTGCCGGAAGCAGGTGGCCAGCCCGTCCGCGCCGCCGGCGGGCGCGTCCATGGCCCAGCGGGACCCGTCGAGCAGGCGGACCATGTCGGACAGCGACCACGCGGGCCGGGCCACCAGGCGGGATCCGGCGAGCCGCAGCGCCAGCGGCAGCCCTCCGCACCGGGTGGCCAGTGCCGCGGCCGCTTCCGGCTCCGCTGCGACACGTTCGAGTCCGGCGATCCGGCGGAACAGGGCCAGCGCCTTGTTGGTGGGCAGCACGTCGAGCCGCAGCTGCGGTGCGGCCGGCAGTTCCGGGATCGTGGTGCGGCTGGTCACCAGCACCGCACAGTCCGGTGAGCCCGGCAGCAGCGCCTCGATCTGGAGGTAGTTCCGGGCGTCGTCGAGCACCAGCAGGATCCGGCGCCCCGCCAGCCTGGTCCGATAGAGCGCCGCACGCCCCTCCTGGTCGTCGGGGATCGCTGAGTCCGCCACACCGAGCGCCCGAAGGAAGCCGGCCAGGACGACGGCAGGGTCGGCCGGGTCCTCCCGCATGCCCCGGAGGTTGGCGTAGAGCTGTCCGTCGGGAAAGTGCCCGCGCAGCCGCTGGGCCGCGTGGACGGCGAGCGTGGTTTTTCCGACGCCTCCCATGCCGCTGACGGCAGCGATCATCAGGCCCTCGGCGCTGGTCGGCGTCAGCGCCTCCACCAGCGTCCGCATCTCCTCGTCGCGTCCGGTGAAGTCACCTGGCACGTAGGGAAGTTGCGCCGGAGGTGGCAGAGCCGCAGCGAGCGCGTCAGCCTTCTCTGGTGCTCGCCGCGAAGGCGGGGAGTCGGCCGCGGTCCGTACGGTTCCGTTCCGGCCGCTGTGCGCTCGCGCGGTGTTGAGCAGCAGGTCCAGCCGGCCGTCGCCGGGGTGTTCCTCGCACAGCGCGGTCAGCTCGGGGATCAGCCGGGCATGGTGCCCCAGTTGCAGGTCGAGTTCGATCCGCTCCAGCAGAACGGCCAGGCGCAGCTCGGATAGGCGCTCGCGGTGGATGCGGGCGTGCGGGCCCGGCAGCCCCGCCAGGGGGACGCCCCGCCACCAGGTCAGCGCGCGCGCCAGCAACTCTGCCGCGGCGCCCGGCCCGTCGGTGGTGAGCCGGGCGCGGGCCCGGGCCACCTGCTCCTCGAACGCGTCGAGGTCCAGGGCGCCGGGTGCGACGCGCAAGGCGTAGGACTTTCCATGGGTGGCGATCACGGGCCCGAGCGCGTGGCGCAGCCGGTGGACGTAGAGCCGTACCGTGCCTGCCGCGGCGCGGGGCGGCTCCTCGCCCCACAGGCCGTCGATCAGTTCGTCGAGCCCCACCGTCGTGTTGCGCCGCAGCAGCAACATGGCCAGCAGCGCACGCTGTTGGGGAGGGCCGACGGGAAGCGGGTCCTCACCCCGCAGCACCTCGACCGTTCCCAGCACGGTGTAGCACGGCCCGGACGGCATGCCGGTCATCGGTGTCGACTCCCTCGTTCCCCCGGTACCCGGCGATGGCGGACGGCCGGGACGGAAACCTTAACAAGTCGCCGTTCCGGATCGGGACCGTGTGCGATCGGGAGCTGACGGAAAGTCGGGATTCCGGAGGGAGCGTGCGGCGCCCCAAGTCGGCCTGCCGGCGGCCGGAATGGGAAGACAGACCGCGGGGCTGGACCCCGCGGCCTGTCGTACTTCGTGACCGATCTCACCGTCTCCGGTGAGTACGGTGCGTCAGCCCACGAAGCTGGTGTTGTGGCACTGGAAGCTGGCGGTGCTCGCGAGCAGCACCTCGTTGTCCTCGTGGGCGTCGAGCTGCTGGAGGCTGAGGATCGACATGGGTACAACTCCTTCTGTTGGTCGGGGATTTCGCCGGGCCTGGTGAGGCCGGCGGACTCCTGGGGGCCGACGGTCCGCGGTGTCGGACCGCCGCCGAGGGGTGCGCAGGTCACCCGCTCAGATGGTGGTGCCGTGGCACGCCCAGCTGAGGGCGCTGGCCAGGAACGGCTCGTTGTCCTCGGAACCCTGGAGCTGCTGGAGGTTGAGGATGGACATGGTGGTCACCTCCTTCGGGTGGGTGGGGGTTGCGCCGCGCCGGTCGAGGCGCAGCGGGCTCAGGAGGCGGCGGTGGCCGGGGCCGTTCCGCCGAGCAGGGGGAGAAGAAGGTCGGTGCGGCGGTGGGCGGCATCCATCGCCAGGAGCACGCCGGCCGACCCGGTGGCGAGGTCCATCGACAGCCGGACCAGGTGGTCCCCGGGGAAGCCGAGGCCTTCGCCGTGGGGGACGGAGTGGCGCCACAGCTCGCGCAGGTGGCCCTGGAGCGCGGTGTCGTCCGCGCCGTCCTGCCCGGCGGCCGCCAGGAAGTACAGCAGGCCGGCACGGCCGTTGAGGAGGCCGGGGAAGACGGTGAACCCGCAGTGCGCCGCCTTGCGGATCGCCCGGAGGGCGTCGGTGAAGCCGGGATCGGCGCGGTGCTCGAGGTAGGCGGAGAGGGCGAGCCCGATGCCGGTGGTGCCGGTGCCGAGGTAGATGACGGACCGCCAGCCGTCGTTGACCTGGAGGGAGCCGCCGACGTCCTCGCACTGCGCGAGGTCCAGGCGCAGCGCCTTCTCGGCCAGGTCGAGGTAGCCCGGTTCGCCGGTGCGTTCGTGCAGGCGGACGAGGAACAGAGCGGATCCGGCCGCCCCGGTCGTGAGGCCCGCGCCCGGGCGGGCGCCGCTCGGGCGGGCGAGGGCGGCTTCGATCCGGTCGGCGATCCGGGCGGCGTGGTCGAGGTGGCCGCCGTCACCGCTGCGGCGGTGGAACCCGAGGACGGTCAGGCCGGTGCCGGGCAGGCCGGTCAGCAGGCCGAGGCCGGTCGGCTCGATGGTGCGGCCGAGGATCCGGCCCATGATGTCCGCGGCTTCGTCGCGCCGTCCGAGGAGGTCCAGGACGGTGGCCGCCCCACAGGAGCCGTTGAACAGGCCGACCGGTGCGGTGGCGAGGTTGCGCAGGGTCGCGGCCGTGAGCCAGTCGGTCCAGGCCGGGTCGACGGCGTGGCCCGTCGCGTGGAGGGCGTACAGGACGCCCGCGGCTCCGTGGGACAGGCTGGTGCCGCCGCCCTCCTGCGACCCCTCGGGGGCGTTGGGGAAGAGCCGGTCGGTCCGCTCCGGGGTGGCCGAGGCGACGAGCGCCGCGACGAGCCGTGCCCGGTTGTCCTCCCCGTCCGCGTCGGCGGGACCGGCCGCGCGGACCGCTGCTGGTACGGTGGTCCCGGCGATGGCCGCCATGGCCGCCGCGGCGTCCCGGGCGTGGCCGACGGGCAACGGGAAGCGTTCGTGCGCCCACCGCGCGAGCTGGGCGGGCTTGGCCGGATCGAGGCCTGCCAGCGCTCCCAGCGGGATGAACTGCCCCAACCGCAGGGCGGCCAGTCCGTAGGCGTCGATGTCGGTGCCGGTGACATGGGCGGGTGCGGCGAACCCCGGTGCGCCCAGCAGGCCCGTGCGCGGCTCGCCCACCCGGTGGGCGGCCTCCAGGTCGATGAAGGTGACGGAGCCGTCCGGGCGCACGATGACGTTGTTGGGGTGGAGGTCGCCGAAGACGATCCCGGCCCGGTGGACGACGGCCGTCGCCGCGGCGACCCTGTCGAGGACGTCCAGCGCCCAGCGGGTGTACTCCTCGTACGCGGCCGGATCGGCGTCCGGACGCACCAGCGGCTGGCGCAGCACCCCGGCCTTCGCCAGCGGCTCGCCGTCGATGTACTCCTGGATCAGGAAGTGGTGCTCCCAGTAGGTCCGGTAGCCCAGCACGCGCGGTACGAGGCCGGTGCCGGCCAGCGCGGTGAGCATCCGGTGTTCCCGCTGGAGCCGGGCCACCGCGTCGAGCCCCTCCGCGTCGAGTCCAGCCAGCGGCCGGGCCTCCTTCAGGACGACCAGGTCCCCGCCGGCCCGGTCCTTGGCCAGGTAGACCCCACCTCCGTTGGAGAAGTGCAGCGGCCGGACGATCTCGTACGGCAGGTCCACGTGGCTGATCTCGGCGAACCGGTCGATGCGTTCCCGGACGAAGTCGGGCACCGGTGCCCAGTCGGGCGGGGTGAACGCGGCGGTGCGCGGATCGTGCACCGGCGTGCCGTCCGGCCGGGCGATGGCCGGTACCGGGGCGTCGCCCCCGACGGGGGCCCACTGCGCGGCGAAGGCCCCGTAGCGCACGAACACCGGGCTGCGCTCGCTCCACCGCAGGTCGGACAGGATGTAGGGGCCCTGCTGTCCGTCCAGCGCGGCCGTGAGCTCGTCCAGCAGGGCCTTCAACTCGCCGTCGTCCGCGGGGTAGACGGTGATGAACTTCCCCGAGGAACCCCGGTGGGAGTACTTGGAATTGAACGCCGACAGCAACTGGGCGCTGCGCAGGTACTTGAAGGCGGCGCGGCGGGCGGTGCAGACGGCGGCGGCCGCGTCCAGGACCTCCTGGGCGGCGGGCACCGCGGCCGACACGTGAATCTTCCACCCCTGTAAGGGCAACGGCCGGCCGAAGGAGACCCGCGTCCACACGTCCTCGTCAGTCTCCCGGCGGGTGCCACCGCCGACCGGCGGCGGTGTCCAGCGGGAGCCCCCGTCCCGGAGGCGCTGCGGTGCCTCGAAGAACACCGGGTCGGCGAGGCAGTAGGCGTGTATCTCTTCCATGTTCATCGTCTTCCCCCTCCCCGGGAGTGCGGTTCGGCCGCAGGTGCGGCCGGGCCTGGAGCGCGGTCCGGCCTGGAGTGCGTAGGGCCGCCGTCGGCGGTCCCCGGACGAGGACCACCGGAGTGCCGGGCTCGGACACCACCTTGCGACGGCCCGATCCATCGCCGATGAGCGCCCGGTTAGCGTCGGCCGCGGACCCCGTTAACCGCCCGCTGATCGCCCGTGGACCGGCACCGGTCACCTTGATCACGGCGGCCGATGGGCCGTGCATGCACCGAACGGACAGTGGAGTCATCGTGAACAGTTCGAAGCGTCTTCGCCTCATGGCCGTCAGCGCCGTCACCGCCGCTGTTGCGGCGGTCGCCGGGCCGGCACTGGCCGTACCGGCGTTCGCGGCTCAGCCCACCGGGCAGGTCGCGCTCGTGAACCCGCCCACCCGGGGCGGGCACGAGCCCACCTTCGCCGACTGCGGCTCCGACCACGCTCCCGGCTCGTTCGACCGGATCAGCCAGCACGCCGAGCAGCGGATGAACGAGCGCGGCGTGAGCGAGGACGAGCTCCGGAACGCCGTCCGCATCAATGCCAAGGACGCCTGGTGCCAGTCAAACGGCAACTGGCACTACTCGCTCGGCATGGCCGGTGGTCAACTGGAGGTCATCATCGGCGCCAACAGGGGACAGTGGGTCGTCGTCACCGTCTTCTGGAAGGGTGAGCCGAACATCTAGCGACGGGGAGCGATGAAGCCCGGATTCCGGCTGCTGGGGGCCACGGGCGTACGGCTGGGGGACCAGCCGGTACGCCCGGGCCCGCCGCAGCAACAGGCACTGCTCGCCGTGCTGCTGCTGCGCGGCGGACGGACCGTCACCGCGCGCGAACTGGTCGCCGGCGTCTGGGGGCAGGACGCCCCGGCCCGTGCGCTGCGCTCCGTACGCACCTACGCCTGGGCGCTGCGCGCACTGCTGGAGCCGGACCGTGCGCCGCGGGAGCCGAGCACCCTCCTGCGCTCGGACGGGGACGGCTACGCACTCCGGGTGCCGGACGATGCGCTGGACGTCACGGTCTTCGAACGGCTGCTGGGCGTCGCCCGCGAAGCCCGCGCCCACGGCGACCTCGCCTCGGCCCACCGCTCCCTGGGCGAGGCCCTCGCCCTGTGGGGCGGAGAGCCGTTCACCGGCGTGCCCGGCCCCCACGCCGAGCGCGAGCGGACCAGGCTCGTCCGCCTGCGGTTGGAGGCCCAGGAGCAGTACTTCGATTGCGCCCTCGACCTGGGCATGCACGGCCGGGTCCTGCCGGAGCTGTCCGCGCTCGCCCGGGAGCACCCGCTCGACGAGCACCTCCAGGGTCTGCTGATGCGTGCCCTCGACAGCTGCGGGCGGCAGGCCGAGGCCCTGAAGGTGTACGGCGACACCCGCCGGCTGCTCGCCGCGGAACTCGGCGTCCCGCCCGGGCGCGAACTCACCCGCATCCGCGACGGGTTGGCCACCGGCGGGCGAGCGGCCCGTTCCGGCCCGCCCGCCACGCCCCGGTCACCGGCCGCGGGCGGAGGGCCCACCGGCCGGGAGGGGGCGACGGTCGAGCTGGAACGGACGCTCACCGACCCCCGGCGCCACCGGGTGCCGGTCGCCGTGATCACCGGAGCCGGCGGAACCGGCAAGACGACGCTGGCGACGCGGGTGGCGCACCGGGTCGCCGCCGACTTCCCCGACGGACGGCTGTCCGTCGACCTTCGCGGGTCGCACCCCACACGGCTCCCCGAGGGCGACGTCCTCGCCCGACTCCTCCGCTCCCTCGGGGTCCCGCCCGAGGACGTCCCCGCCGAGACGGAGCAACGGGCCGCCCTGTACCGGTCCATGCTCGGCGGACGGCGCATCCTGATCATCCTGGACGACGCCGCGGACGCGGCGCAGGTCGCCCCCTTGCTGCCCGGCTCGCCCGGCTGCGCCGCCGTGGTCACGGCCCGCAGCCGGGCCTTCGTCCTGCCCGGCGCCACCCAGCTGGCACTCCCGGCACGGCCCGGGCCGGCGACCGATCGCCGCCGGCAGCTGCCGCCCCGCCTCGCCCTCGCCCTGGACTCGCTCGCCGGCAGCGGAGCGCCGACCCTCCCGATCGAGCTGGTCGGCAGGCTGCTGGGCACCGACCGGGAGGAGGCGGAACACATCGCCGAGTCCCTGGTGGACGCCGGGCTACTGGACAGCCCCGGCTACCGCATGTACCGCATCGCTTGCCCCGATGCGCCGTCGCCGGAGGGCAGTTGACCCGGTGGCGGCCACCCGGCGAGCGGCCGAGCACGCCGCCGCGGACGGCGGCGCTCAGGCCGCGGGGGTGTCGAACAGGTACGCGCGGGAGGCCGGGACCTCGGCGCGCAGGGCGGGCAGGTCCCGGCACCCGCTACCGGTGATGCGCTCGCCCGCGACGTTGATGTCGAACAGGTTTCGCCCCAGACCGCCAACGCCACGCGTGGCGTTGGCGGTCTCCGCGACTCCCTCGTAACAGTTGCGATCCTCAGCCGCCCCACAGGAAGACCGCCATCACCCATGAGGAGGCCGACGCCTCCATCGAGATGATGTTGCGATTCTCGGTCTCCCTGAAAGGCAGCCGCCACACCAGCGCCAGTGAGCACGCGTGTCATTTGGGTTTCGTTACGATCCTCGGCCGCCCGGGAGGGCGACCGCCACGCCGCCTGACCAGCGATAACTGGTGCTCCACCGCACGGCCATGAGGTACTCCAAGGACCCGAATGCACTTGATCCGGGCATTTCGCTTCGGTGCGAAGCGCGTGTCGCGTGTGCACTTCGGGTTCCGAGCCGTGTCCGTTGCCTGTCGGCCGACGACCGTATGGTCCGGCCATGGGGAATCTGATCGGCATGGAGGACTCAAGCAGCAGTGTGACGCCGCTGTGGGCGCACAGCCGGAACCTATCAGGCCGGCGACACACTCTGGAGGAGCACCTGCGCGGATCCGCCGTGCTGGCACGGCAGTTCGCAACTGCCTTCGACGCTGGCGAGCTGGCCGAGTACCTGGCATTGGTGCACGACGTCGGCAAGGGGTCCTGTTCCTGGCAGCACGGTCTGCACGCCGCCGAGGCCCGCGGCCGGAAGGTCGGCATTCCGCACAAGGAGGCCGGCGCGTGGCTGGCCGCGTCGCAGGCCGGGCGTCCGATCGCCGCCGTCGTACAGAGTCATCACGGCGGCCTTCCCGGCTATCAGGACCTGCAGACGCTCATCGACTCGGTGAAGGCGCGAACTCACAAGGACCGGTGGTGGGGAAGCGATCCCGGGCCCGGATCCTGGAGGGCTACGATCTCGATGGCCCGCGGGCCTTCTACGCCCACGACTTCTCCTGAGGACTGGTCACGTGACTCCGATAGCGGCTCCCTCCGACGGCTTCGGACCGGACGAAGCCGCGACCGCCCTACGCAAGAACGTGAACCAGCTTGCGGACTTCATCAACCAGCGAGCATTCGACCGGGTCCAGGTCATGGGCGAGAACCTGCGCTCAAGCCCTGGTGACCTGCTTCGCTCTGCCGCCTACGCACACGGCGCTGTTGACACGGCGATCGCCGCCGGGCGGGTGGACCTGGCCGCCGAGCATGTCCGATTCCTGGTGGAGCAGGCACAGGAGTGGGCCGACCACCCCGAGTACCCTGCCGACACGCCGGCTGCCCTGATCCGGGAGGCAGGCGGGACCCTCCTCTGCCCGGAGCCCGCGACACCTCTCCTGCCGGCCACCGCCGCTCCTCGTGCCGCCGCCCGAAGGCCAGCGGCGCGCGGAGGATCACCGCGGAAGATCACGCTCGTTCAGGCCGAGCGCTTGTTCCGCGAGATGGGGCTGGCCGTCGGCTGCGACGACCAGGCCGGCTTCACCTTCCGTGCCGTCGGCGGCCGGATGGGCAACCTGTCCGTCAAGGCCGCCCACAGGATCGATGTGGAGTACCAGGTCGAAGGCGGCTACACCCTCATGAGGGGTGACGTGGAGGGTAACTCCGACGTGGTGGAGCAGTTCCGATGGGCGGTGGAGAAAGCCCCTGGCTACGGCTATACCATCACCTGGGAGCCGGGCAGCTCTCGAATGGAACTGACCCGCTCTGCCGATGCTCCCGGCGGTGGGGACGGCCGATGAGCACCAGGAGCACAGGGTCGTCGTGGCGTGGGGTGAATTGTGGCCCCGGTTCGGATTCACCGTGACCTGGGATCCGGGCACGTCACGTCCGGTCCTTCCCCGGGCCGCGGCACGGATTGTGGACGACGGAGAACAGGCATGACCAGGCCACCGGAACTTACGACAGTCGAAGCCGATCTTCTCGGCTACCTTCGGGCCCACGCCGAGCTGTACGAGCACTCCGCCCCTGGCGCCGTGAGCTGGGCATACCGGTCCGCGTACCATCTCCTTCTCCAGCACGGCCGCTTCTTCGAACCGGCCGACCTGCCCACCGGCATCGCCCCCATGACCGAGAAGCTCTGCTACGGCAACGCGTCCACGACAGCTCGGCGACACCCGGGTCTGGTCTACGTCGAGGGCTTCGCCGCCGCCGGCCTCGGGGGCGCCAGCGTGGTGCCGCTCGCACATGCCTGGTGTGCGGCCGCCGACGGCACGGTCGTCGACCCGACGTGGCAGGACGGGTGGGGCCAGGCGTACTTCGGTGTCCCTGTGGTCGACCCGGGCCGGTGGCCCGACCCGGCGGCCGGCGGCAGTGTGCTGGACTCCTTCGACCTTCTGCGTGCCGGGATGCCCTTCCAAGCCTTCGGTGACATCGGCCGGCGCTGTCCGTGACCGGGTGCAGGGCCGCGGCGCCGAACGGCGGTTCGGGGATGCGGCCGGCGGCGTAGGTGTTGAAGGTGGCAGGGTACCAGGCGGGTCGCGGGGGCGGAGGCATGGTGCCGGTGGGCGGTCCGGGTTCCGTCGACGGACGACCGGGCGGTGACCAGGACACATCACGCAGACGCTCCCACGACACGGGGCCGGACAAGCCGGCACACCCCGCCAACGCGTTCGAGCTGCTGGACAGTTGAGTCATCCCAAGACCGAGCGGCGAAGCCGACGCCCCGCGGCTTCCCCGCCCAGCGCCCGTACGGCGAAACAACCTTGAACGCGAACACCGCAGGGTGAAATGTGCGCGGGCCGCCTCCCGGCTCCTGGGGGAGTTGCCCGGCGGGGCTCTCGGATCCTGACAGCAGAAACAGCCTCTGCCCGACCGACGCACCGGCACAGACCCGACCCCGCCTGCCCCAACGGTCCGGAGCACCTCCGTACCGGATCTCCCCGTGCCAAAGCGGTGACCATTGCAGCGAGTTCATGCGCCGCGGCGATCAGCGCCCGCCACAACCGAGCGGCTTCAACCGCCCCTCTCTCGCGTCTGCCGGCGCCCTGCCGTGCGGCAAGAATGGGGCGCGATGGTGCGATGTGGCACCGCGTCAGTCCCGGAGGTACGAATCCGTGACCCGTTACAGCGTCGACCCCGACCGGCGCGAGCTGATCGTCACCTGGGGAACCGGTGACGGTGACCTCGCCACCCGCATCGCCGGCCTCCCCGTCGGCACGGACACTGGCGCGCTGAGGCGCCTTGCCCGCGCGCTCAGGCAGCTGTCCGAGGCCGCGTGGCGCACCTACACCCACTCGGCCAGCGCCGCCGCCTCCCAGGAGTCCGGCTCCGAGGGCTGGCGCCGGGAGGAGGAACGCAAGGCCTTCGACGAGGTCCCCGGCGCCATCGCCCGGCCCAACCTTCCCCAGGACGGCATGCTCGACGTCTCCTACAGCCCCCTGGTCGAATCCGCCCACCGCGCCGGCCGCGCCCTGCACGCCCTGGACGACCGGACGCTCACGGACGCCGTCCTCGCCGAAACCGCCATCGAGCTCGCCGCCGTGGAGAGCGCCGAGCTCGGCGACCTCACCGGCCGCGCCCGCCAGGCCGTCCTCCTCAGCCGCGAAGGCGCCTCCCCCGTCCAGGTCGCCGCCGCCGACCGCCTCCTCGAACAGGACCCCTTCGGCCCCGCCGCGCTGTTCTCCGAGATCGACCCCACCGCCGCAGCCGTCGCCACCGCCCACTGGCTCGCGGCCGCAGCCGAGGTCACCGCCGAAGCCACCGGCCACTCCCCCACCAGCGTGCTCCTCGAAGCCGACAACATCGAAGCCCTCCCCCACGAGACCCCCACCCACGTCCTCGGCCTCCTCGAAGCCGGCATCTCCCCCTACGACGCGGTCACCGGCCTCGTACGCCACGCCCTCCACGTCGCCGACGGCCTCCTCCCCGACCCCGCCGGCCTGCGCGAGCACCTCGAAGATCTCGACGACCTCGCCGAACACATCGGCCCGGACACCGACCCCGAGGACACCGGCCTGCGCCTGACCCCGCTCGACCCCCGGCGCCCCGCCCCCGACCTCCTCGAAGACCTCCTCGCCGGCATCCACGGCTGCTGGCTCCTCCACGAGGAGTACAGCGAAGACGAGGACGAATTCGACGACGAGGCCTTGGGCGACGGGCAGGTTGGACAGCCCCGCGACCGCAGCCACGGCCACTTCGCCCAACTCGTCCGCGACGCCGCATCCGCCCACCGCGACCGGCTCATCTGACCGCCTGCCGCACCCACCCATCCGCGGACCGGTCGTAGTCCTGTCATCCCCCGGGCCGGTCGGGCCCCGCGGGGCGCCCCAGTATCGGCGGCACCGCCTCGGCCTCACCTCACCCCATTCAGTGACACTGAGTAGCCACAGCAAGGGATGAGAAACGTCCGACGGCCGTACCGAACACCCGCCGGTGCCCTTTATCACGAATATCACGAATATGAACTTCTAAACTCAATACCCCCCCTTTCAGCCGCACCCGACCGCCAGGCTGGGCCGTTGAGACAGTTACGCAAAGTGACGATCTTTGATCGTTTGCATCGTCCGTGCAGGCGTCACAGGCTCCCGCCCGTGAGCGGCACACCCGGGTCCTCACCGCGAGCCCCAGGTCAGAACCCCAATTCGGTGTTGGTGATCGCATGGTGGTCGCAGACGACCCGATGGGCGGTCACCCCGCTAGCCTCCGCGAGCCGATCGAGCACCAATCGCCTCAGGAGGAACAGGAAGTGCGCAAGTCAGGACGGCCAGGCCGGGTGTACCGCCGCTGCGGGTGCCGGGACGCCGACCGGCGCCAGCTCGGCGCCGGGTGCCCGCGTTTGGCCGAGGAGGGGCACGGCACGTGGACCTTCGCCGTCGACATTCCCTCCCTCAGCGGCCGCAGGCGCACCGTGCGGCGCGGCGGTTTCGAGGACGACTTCGCCGCCGAGAGCGCGCTGCGACGCTTCCTCGAAGGCCGGCAGCTGGGGTTCGACGCAGACCCGCACGAGACGGTCGCCGCCTACCTCACCAAGTGGCTCAAGGGCATGGAGTTCCTCCTCAAACCCACCACCTACGCCCGCTACCGCACCTACGTGCTCTGCGAGTTGATACCCGTCTTCGGCAAGCTGCGCCTGGAGGAGCTCGCCCACGACCATATCTCCGCCTACGCCCACGAGCAGCTCGAAGCCGGCCGCGGACGCCAGGCCGTCTACCACTGCCTCGCCACGCTCTCCAGCGCCCTGGGCACGGCCGTGCGCACCCACCGCCTTCCCTTCAACGCCGCCCAGCCCCTGCCCATGCGCAGGCCCCGCCCCGACGAACGCGTCCCGTGGACCGCGGAGCAGGCCGTCGCCTTCCTCTCCCACTGCCGAAACGTCGACCCCGCCTTCGCCGACCTGTTCGAGGTCATCATCGGCACCGGCCTGCGCAAGGGCGAGGCGCTCGGCCTCCAGCGCCCGTGCGTGCGGCTGGACGACCGCGTCATGTACATCCGCCACACCCTGTCCGCGGTCGACAACCACGAACTCGTCCTGACCGCGCCGAAGACCAGGAAGAGCCGCAACTGGGTGCCCCTGTCCGAGCGCGTCGCCGCCGCCCTCCAGCGCGCCATGGACCGGAGCACCGCCACCGTCAACGGCCACGTCTTCCAGGGCCCCGACGGCAAGCCCCTCCACCCGGCCGCCGTCCGCCGGCGCTTCCACGAGCTGCGCGAACAGGCCGCACTGCCCCACGTCACCATCCACGACCTGCGCCACCTCGCCGCCATCCTCGCCCTGGAGGGCAACGTCTCCATGGCCGTCATCTCCAAGACGCTGCGGCACTCCACGCTGTCGACCACCGCGAACATCTACAGCCACCTGACCTGGGACGTCGCCCGGGCCGCCGTGAACACCATCGAGGCAAGGCTCCACCTCGTCGAAGCCCGCACCCAGTCCGGCCCCGACGCCCCTGCCCACGAAGTCGGCTTGCCGAACCCGCTGTTCAGCCACGCGGCCTGACGGCCCCACCGCTGCAGGCGGCTCGGCGCTCCTGGCCGCTCCGGCCACCAGGGCCGACAAGCAACCGGGATTCCCGGCTCATAGCTGACACCCGATAAACGTGCGGCCTGTCGAAGCAGATGACGCCGCAGGTTCTGTCGGCATGCCTATTTCCCGCGAATCCTGGCCCATTTCAGCGCCGAAGAGGCGACCAGTCCGCGATCGACGGCACGCGGATTCCCAGATGAATGAACAAATGCCCCGTCACGACCAGGTCGGAGGGGCCAGGCCTGCGGAAACGCGCTCAGCGAGGCGATGTGAACGAGCGTTCACGACCACATTGCGACCACCAAAGGAAAAGGCCGTTCCTATCATTTCGATAGGAACGGCCTCCGACCTGCGGAAATGCTGGTCGGGACGACAGGATTTGAACCTGCGACCCCTTGACCCCCAGCGGTCATGCTCGGGACACCGAACGGCGAATGATGTCTGATCGTCAGGGACCGTAATGAACATCTTCCGGCGACCCGGAACGTCGGCATGCTCCACGCCTCCTTCTCCACGATCTGTGGGAGGGACAACGCGATACGACGGACATCATCGGCAGCTACCACGGTCACCACCCTAGACGCGCAGCCGCCGCCGCACGATCCGGGCACTTGGCCTTCCCTCGAACGCCATTGGGCGCCCCGCGACACCGGACACGGATCCGCGCACCCGATGCACTGGTTCGGTGAAGCGCCGACTGACGGCCCCGCTCGGATGGCCGCACCGAGTCCGGGGCCAAGCTGCCCCGCTCCACCGACTACCCGAACCAGCACCGATTCACACACCTGGAGGTCTGCCGACGAGATCGACTCGCCAGAACTCTTCACGAGTACCGACATGCCGCCCGATCAGGCCGGATGATCACCGGTACCCGCAGAGTCAACCGTCACCCGTCGGCGTCTGCCGTCTGAACGGGATTCCGCCAGCTCCCCTCAACAGGAGCAACTCCCCGCGGGCCCCTTTCGCTTCCCAACCAAACGACTGTTACTGTCATTTTGTCGTGGAATTCATAGGGGGCGCCATGGCGATCGAGCTGCCCGACGAGGTGGTGTCGTTCCTCCAGTTCATCGGTGTGAACTGGCCGAACGTCAACGAGGACCACGTTCGTGAGCTGGCTTCGCACATCCGGGACTTCGCCGACAACGTGGACGGCACGCACCAGGCGTCGACGGCGACGGTGCGGCAGATGTCCGAGGCCTACGAAGGGCAGTCCTACGAGGCGTTGCTCGCGGCTTGGACGCACATGTCCGGCAATCACATGACCGAACTGATCGACGCCTGCCACGTGGTCGCCACGGCGCTCGATGTGGCGGCGGACGTAATCGTCGGCATGAAGACCGCAGCGATTGCCGAACTGGTTGTCCTGGCAGCCACCTTCGTTGCGGACCAGGCGGCCGCCGTGGTCACCTTCGGCGCGGCCGAGGCCGCCGAGATCTTGGTCATCAAGGCGGCCGAGGCCGCCGTGGACTATCTCGAACAGCAGCTGGTGCAGCACATCATCGGCGAGGTGATCGAGAAGGCGATCGACCCGCTGGTGGACGTGGTCGGCAAGGCGGTGAGCGGACTGGTCTACCAGGCGGCCGCCGACGCGCTCGGCGTCCCCGTCGGAGGCGTCGGCGCTGGCGCCCACTTTCGGGTCGACCCAGCGGTGTTGACGCGGCATGCGGAGACGATGGCCCAGCACGCGCAAGCGGTCGCCGGCCACGCCGACGAGCTGCGCACCAAGTTGGCGGGGGTGACCTTCGTATGACGAACCCGATCGTCCAGGCACTCGAAGGCGGCGCGAAGAAGCTCGGCAAGGCGCTCACCGAGGACGCCGGCAAGGCGGTGCGCGGCCTTTACCACGACACTGCCAACGGCGCGAAGAAGGTGGTGGAGAACACCGCCAAGACCGATGCGGAGCATGCGTCGGCGCTCACCAAGATCCTGAGCGACGGCAAGCACGAGCCGGTTCACAAGCCGCACACGCCCGGCGAGCCCCCGGGGGGCAGCGGGCACCCCGGCCGAAATCCCGGCGGGCCCCCCGGCGGCGGCTTCGGCGGCGGGCACCCCGGCGGCGGCGCGGGCGGCGGCAGCCACCCGCAGGGCCGTCCGATGGACCCGCAGCCCAGCTGGCACGGCAAGAGCGCTGGAGAGATGAAGCACCACCGGCTCCCCGCTGTCGACGTCACCCACCTCGACAGCGCGGACCGGATCTCGGTACTGAAGAACGAGTCCCAGAAGCTGGCCGACGCCGCGCAGAAGACCGAGGCTGACACGAAGAAGGCGGCCGAGGACCAGAAGAACAAGGTCAAGCCCAAACCGCCGGTGCCGGGAGAGGACAAACTGGTGAGCGGCTGCGCCGGCAGCTTCGAACACAACGGCATCATCACCGCCGCCACCAGCACCACGAAGCGGGCGGGACAGACCCTGCCCAAGACACATCCAACCGTGAAGCAAGCGCTGGACGACATCCTGAAGGACTCCCAGGACGGCAAGATCGGCCCGACCGGTATCGGACACGGCAAGTGCGCGGAAGTGTCTCTGATCAGCGACCGGCTGCACGCGCTGGACCCGGACGGGACCAAGATCAAGACAGTCGAGGACGCCAAGGCCGCGCTGTCGGGTGGCAATATGCATTCCAGGCAAATCAACGACATGAAGGACAAGGCCGGCAACCTCGTCCTGGGGCACGGGGCCTACAAGGAGCCGTGCGGAACCTGTACCCACCTGCTACCACTCCTCGGCATCAACGCCCAGGACTGACCCACAGATCGGAACGACTTCGATGGCTCCACTGCCCACCCGCCGCGAGACAGAGGACTGGCTCGCCGCGAACGGCTGGTTCCCCGGCCGTGACGTCGGCGCGCTGGCGGACGAGCTAGTGGCCGTCCGTGTCCAGGATGCCGATGAGCAGGGCGCGCCGCTGGTGCCCTCGAAGGCCGCTGTGGACTTCATTCACTCGTACGGCGATCTGACCCTCACGTATCCCAACAATCCGCAGGTCACCCTGATCCTGAAACCGACCATCGGCTACCGCGGTGACGCAGAGGAGATCAACGAGCTGGGCAAGGAGCTCGGCGAACCGCTCTTCCCGGTCGGCTTCGAAACGGGCGAGAACGGGATCATCTTGGTCACCCCGCGGGGCAGGTTCTTCTACCTGCACCACACGGGCGGGTACTACCTCGGGGAGAACGCCCTGGAGGCACTGGGGAACCGTCTGGGCGGCGGGCTGCTGCAGGACGCGGAGGACTTCTTCGTCGCGCCGAACGCCTCGTCCGAACAGACCTCGCCGTCCCAGCAGAGCCCCTCGTCCGCCCCGAGTCCTTCGTCTGACCGTGCTGTCGAGACCGAACGCGGTCCCGTCTTCGGGCCGTTTCCGGCTGTGGCCTCCTCGCTGCTGGTCTCCAACCAGGTCCTCAGCCTGACCAGCCTGCAGGGCGACGGGCAGCCGAACCTCCACCCGAGTGTCCAGGCATTCCTCGATTCCCTGCCGCCTTCCCAGCGTGAGCCGTTCACCGGCTACTGCGCCGAATCACTGCTGGTCTCCGACCAGTTGTGGCAGCTGGACGCCGAACGGTCGGACGGCTCGGTCTGCTCACTCGAGCAGGCCCGGCCGCATTTCGCGGGCAGTGCGATCATCTCGCGCGCGGTGCGCGAGCCCGGCGACCCCGAGCACGGTCAGCAGATCCTGCCGTGCCGTTCCTGCACCGCCCTGCTCGAAGCAGTGGGCGTGCAGATCCTGCTGCCATGAGCGGTCACGACATCCCGAACGGGCTGCGCACCGCCCTTGCGAACGCCGGGTGGACCGAGGATCGCGATGCCACGCCGACGGCTCGCCGCTGGCTCCTGGAGACCATGGCGACCACCAAACCCACCGCAGCGTTCACCTGGCAGCTCTTCCCGCAGGCGCAGCACCTTCTCTCCCGATACGCTGGCTTGACGCTGCGCCCGATCGGCCCGGGGGCCGAGGTCGCGGCCCGCGGCTGCGTGATCGACCCACGAGAAGCGCGGCACGCCGGTGCAGCCTTCGCGTCCCTCGCCCAGCTGGTCGACTCGGCGGTCTTCCCTATCGGTTCGACCGAGGGATCCCCACTGGCGGTGGACGCCCACGGCCGGCTCTTCCTCCTCAACCACGCCGGCTGGTGGTTCCTGGGCGCCGACCCGCTTGAGGGGCTGGCGCGGCTGGTCGAGGGCTTCGCCCCGGCCCGCGTCAGCTCGCAGGGGCGCTGGCTCGCGCTCGCGCCGCTGCCCCAGGAGGTCTACCGGCGCAGCCGGAGCGCATCTTCGCACGACGAGCCCGATCCCTTGGGCGCCCTGCTGCGAACTGCCATGGTGACGGCGTACGAACTGCGGCGATGCCAGCTGATCACGCCTCGGATGCTGCGCCTGGTCGCGCTCGGTGGCGAAAGGCCCCCTCGGCTCGACCGCGAGTATCCGCTGGGTGCACAAAGCCTCGACCAGCATGCGGCCGAGATCACTGCCGACGCCCGGCTGCCGCAGACTGACGGACACCAGCAGTTCCAGGCCCGCCTGTCCGGCCCGGGCGGCTGGGACTGCCTGGTCACGCAGGGCACAGGCGGCGATCAAGAGGTGGTGCTGCGCCGCCTCGCCCCGCAGGACGCGGCCGCTGACGCCTCGGCAGCCGTCGCGGCATTCGCGGCGGCGATCGACTCTTACGCCGTGCCGTGCGGGTGAGTTGATGGTCTGCGGGTGAGCATGCTGTGCCTCTCGAAAGTCATCGTCGCTGGTGGCAACCGTAACGGTCCGTCGGCTTGGAGCCAAGCCGCTCCGCTCCGCCCACTCCCCTCGACCGATCAACGAACCAGCACAGATCAGACGCCTGGAGATCCGCCGACAAGACCAACTCGGCGGAACCCTCCACGAGTACCTGCGTTGCCCTTGCCGAGAACCTCATCCGCCCTGGTGAGAGTAACTTTTTGGGGGTACACAGGTGCCAACCTCGTCGGTCAGGTCGGCGCTCTAGCGGAGCTGACGAGCTCCGCGGCATGATGATCGACCGTGCTGCTACAACTGGCGTACCTGGGTGTGACGAACGCGTTCGCGATGCTGCGGCTGCTGCCGATGAGCGACCGCGCCAAGGACATGGAGATCCTCGCCCTGCGCCATCAGATCACCGTGCTGGAGCGGCAGCTGAACGGACAGCGGGTGCGGTTCGAAGCGAGCGACCGGGCCTTACTGGCAGCACTCCTCCAGGGTCTGCCGCCGCAGGTGCTGCGTCGGATGCGGTTGCTGATGCGGCCCGACACCGTGCTGCGCTGGCACCGCGACCTTCTCGCCCGCCGTCACGCCGCCCGGTCCTGGCCGAAGCGTGGGGGCCGACCGCGCACCGTGCGCTCCATCCGCGCCCTGGTCCTGCGCCTGGCCGCAGAGAATCCGGGGTGGGGCTACCGGCGCCTGCACGGTGAACTGCTCGTCCTCGGCGTGAAGGTGGCCGCGTCCACGTTCTGGGAGATCCTGAAGGAGGCCGGCATCCCACCGTCACCCGAGCGCGCCTCCAGCACCTGGGCCGACTTCCTGCGCTCCCAAGCGAACGTGCTTCTCGCGTGTGACTTTTTCGAGACGGTCACCCTGTCCGGGGCCCGCATGTACGTGCTCGCTGTCATCGAGCACGCCAACCGGCGGATCCGGATCCTCGGCGCGACCGCACACCCGACCGCCTCCTGGGTGACGCAGACTGCGAAGAACCTTGTCATGGACCTCGAGGACGCCGGCTGCCGGGCCCGCTACATAATCCGGGACCGAGACGGGAAGTTCCCCGAACTGTTCGACGCTGTCCTCAAGGACGCGGGTATCCAAGTCGTGCTCAGCGGAGTCCGCATTCCGAGGATGAACTCCATCATGGAAAGGTGGGTACAGACCTGCCGGCGAGAACTACTGGACCGCACGCTGATCTGGGACCAGCGCCACCTCCTGCACGCCCTCCGCGAGTTCGAGACGTTCTACAACGACCACAGGCCACACCAGGGCATTGCAAACGCTCGGCCTCTCTGTCCCCTTCCCGCCCCGATAAGCAACCACGAGCAGATCGCCAACCTCAACATACGCCGAACCGACCGACTCGGCGACCTCCTCCACGACTACCGACATGCAGCCTGACCAGGGCGGATGAGGTTTTCGGCAAGGGCAAGGTCCAGCACCTTGTAGTCGACCCTCTCCTCGACCTGGTTCAGCTCCGCAAGCTTCTCCTCGATGAGCTCCTTGGTGCTCTGGTCGAGCGGAGCGGTACGCATCAGTGCGAGAACCAGCGTGATCTTCGGCGTGCCGACCTCGAAGGCCTTCTCGATCTCGGGGACGAACTGCTGGAAACGGCTGTTGAACTTGGAGTACTGAAGGTCGAGCATCCTGTTCAGCCCGCGGAACATCCTGTCGACCTCGGTCTCTCCGAAGGCGCCCTTCAGGTTGTCGCTCCACTTGGCCTGCACCAGGCAGATCCTTGGCTGCGCGGACCTCACCTCGACGGCGATCGCGTCGAGGCCGCGGTCGTCATCGCCGTCGAGGATCCTAATCGCCGCGGCGCGGTCACTGCAGGGGTGCTCGATCTGCACGGCGAGTGCGGCCAGCCCGCGGCTGAGGAACGCCTGGACGTAGTCCTTCTCCGCGACCTTCGCCTTGTCCTTCATGTCGATGAAGTCGGTGAACCGGTCCTCGATCGCCTTGCGGACGTACCTGACGTGCAGCTTGCTCATGTTCCACCCCTGTCAGTGCACCAGATCGTCAACACCTTAGAACTCGTAACGCGATCTTGCTGGTCGTTACTGGTGGGGCGTGACCGATGTGACGATTCGTCTGTTCGTGATGGTGTGAGCAACAAGCCGTGGATTGTGGACGACGAGCTGTGGGCCCGGATCGAGCCGCTGCTGCCGGCCTGGCCGGAGCGGTCGCCGGGACCGCGTCCGGTGGACGACCGGTGCTGTCTGCAGGGCATCCTGTTCGTCCTGTACACCGGGATCACCTGGCAGCAGCTGCCCATGGAGCTGGGCTTCGGCTCCGGGCAGACCTGCTGGCGGCGCCTGGGACGGTGGCAGGAGGCCGGGGTGTTCGAGGCCCTGCACCGCATACTCCTGGCCGAGTTGAACGCGGCCGGGCAGATCGACTGGACGCGCGCCTGTGTGGATGCCTCACACGTGCGCGCGAAAAAGGGGGCGAGGCGACCGGCCCGTCGCCGGTCGACCGCCGCAAGACCGGCAGCAAACACCACCTGATCAGCGATGGCGGCGGCATCCCATTCCACGTGATCACCACCGCGGCCAACGTCAACGACGTCACCCAGACCCTCGCCCTGGTCGACGGTGTCCCACCGGTCGCCGGCCGGGTCGGCCATCCCCGCAAGCGCCCCGACGCCCTGCTCGGCGACAAGGGCTACGACAGCAACCCCAACCGCCGTGAGCTGCGCAGACGAGGCATCCTGCCGGTCATCTCCCGCAAGGGGGAGCGCGACATCATCGGGCTCGGCAAGCTCCGCTACGTCGTCGAGCAGACCTTCGCCCAACTCCACCAGTTCAAGCGTCTCGCCGTCCGCTGGGAACGGCGTCTCGACCTCCACAACGCCTTCGTCTCACTCGCCTGCGGACTCATCTGCTGGCGACGACTCAACACCCAGTCATTCTTATCGAGGCAATGGCCTTGATAATGACTGAACGTCACTCGTTGTAGTTGACCGTCCGTGAAGGCTCGCTGCCTGTGGTGGGCAGCATGGTCGCTCCGGTGAGCCAGCCGACTTCGTCGAGGTACGCCGGCCCGGCGACAGGTGCCGGAGCGAACCCTGGGGACCTGCGCCGGTGGGGGCTGCCGTTCCAGCATCCGGACAAGCGGGCCGTCGAGCATGATCCCGAGGCGGTGCGTGGCTGACTGGAGGAGATCTGGCCGACGATCCGCGCGAAGGCGGAGGCGAAGGCCAAGGGCGCCGAGGTGCTCGTGACACATATTGATCACAAACTCAATTGGGTCGACCACTCCACGATCATCGGGGCTTTCGCCGGCCAGGTCGGCATCCGATCCGACCAGGTCACCGGCCGCACGTCCCTTTAGTCGCAGCGGACAACCTACCGGCAGTCAAATCGGCGTTTCCGGAAGATCAAACTGATGAATCGTCAGCTAATGCCTGGAATATGCACAGTTGGAACGCCATAATATCTGCATGACCAATGACGGCGTGCTTACCTGCAGCGACTACAACAACTGCCCCCACGGCGACGATGTGGACTGCGAGACCTCGTTCGAGGTGACGCAGCCCGGCGACCGCCGACGCTGGTACGTTCAAGAACACAACTTGCTCGTCGATGACGGTGGCGGTTTCGAGATGGACGTCGAGTTCCTCCGCCGGGACCCGTCGTGGTTGGCAGATCGACGGATCGTGTACCGGATGCCCAGGAAAATCCTGGAGGAGATCGCCGTGGGCATCGGACAGAAAGCAGAGCGGGATCGCCGTCGCCAGCAATCGTGATCAACAGGCCACCAGAACGGCGAGCTGACGACCGAGCCGAGCACGACGAACCTCCATCAGGCCCCCGTGTCGCCCACTGACCATGGAACGCCACGCTGGAATCGGCTGCCGCCGGTCACGCGTACGGGTCCCTCAGTGGACGGGGCTCCCGCACGCCGCGAGTGATCGCCTCAGGCAGGTCGGGGCCAGCAATGTAGTAGCGCCCCTGGGCCTCGCCCCTGGCTGCAAGCCAGCCGGTGCGGACGAGCTCGCGGATGTCGCGTTGGGCCTGCTGCTCGCTGAGTTCGGCGTCGGCCTGGTAGGTGGCGCGGCGCAGGCGGTTGCCCATGGCCGCTGGGTAAAGGGCGTAGAGCATGCGGTCGGGCCAGCCGCGCTGCTCGACGGCTTCATCGAGGGCGGTCCAGACCTCGCGGGTGTTGGTCACCTGGCGCTCGACGCTCTGGGCCTGCTGGTGGTGGGCGCGCAGGCAGAACCGCACCCAGGGCAGAGTGTCGCGGTCCGGAGTCCAGACCGGGCCGCCGACCTCGGCGAGGACGTCGTAGTAGCGGTAGGTGTTGCGGGCCCGGCCGAGCCATTCCTCGATACTCGAGAACTCCGGCGCCATGATCCCTTCGCGGGCCAGGACCAGGGTGTGCAGGGCACGCGACATCCGCCCGTTGCCGTCCGACCACGGGTGGATCGACACCAGGTTCAGGTGCGCCATCGATGCGCGCACCAGACCCGGTACGTCGAGGTTTCCCTCGTTCAGCCACTCCACCAGCTCGCCGGTCAGGCCCGCCAGCTGTTGGGCATCAGGGGCAGTGTAGGCAGCGATGGTCGGATCCTCGGCGGACGTGACGTAGACCGGCCCGGTACGCCACCAGCCGGGCCGCTTGAGCAGGTGGTGGCCCTGCATCATGAAGTGCAGCGAGTTGAGCAGGCCCTTGCTGTAGGCGAAGTCATCGCCCGCTTCGGCGAGGCGCTGGATGTATGTCATCGCCTGCCGATAGCCCTCGATCTCGGCCGTGACGGTGTCGTTCGCATCGATCGGCGCCTCGCCCACCATGATGTCCTCGACGTCCGACACGCTCGCGGCATAGCCCTCGATCGTGTTCGATCCGGCGATCGCCCGCGCCGTGAGATTACGCCGCAGCTGCCCCTCCCAGCGACGTGAGGTACGCAGATGGATACGCAACCGGTCCCGAATCTCGTCGATCTCCGCGAGGACGGACTGGTCGATGTCCTGCAGCGATGGCACACCATAGAGCATGAAGTAATGACACCATGACGGCATCAAGCAGTCAAGGAAATTTGGCGCAACCATGGTGCATGAATACCTCAATAAACCCTTGGGAATCGGCCACCCTGGATCCGTTCAGCGAGATCACCACTACCAGCCTTCCGGCTCCGGCGAGCGCCCGGCGCTCGCAACACCACACTTCACCGCTTACCGGCCACCGCCTGCCGTCCACCCAGGTCGCCCCGGCCCAGACGCACGCCTGGGCCAGCTTCCTCTCAGGCGCCGTCCACAATGGGCTCGACCCGACGCTGGTCACCCAGTGGCTGACCGTCCTGGCCGATGCCACCGGCAGCCCCGTGCTCCCGTCCCTGGCCTCCATGCCGCTGGCTGACTACGTCAACCTCCGCCTCTCGGCCATCCTGGCCGGCCTGGAAACCACCACGCACGCCCCATACCTCGCCGGCTGGCACCTGCGGATCGAGCCCGAGCTCGGGCGGCTCCCCCTCCGCCTGATCACCACAGCTCTCATCACTGCGGCGGTTTTCAGCTGGATCGCCGATGGCTGCAGCCGCTCCACGATCAAGAACACCCTCGCTATGCTCTCTCGTATCTTCGAGCAGGCCATCGTGGACGGCATCCTCGAACGCAACCCCGCCCACATCACCGGCTGGCAGCGCGAGTACCAGCAGGTCGAAGACGAACTGCGGGACCCCCGCTCCCTCGCCCTGCGCGACTGGGGCGCCCTCACCGAACTCGCCGATGCCCTGGTCGCAGCCTCATACAAGCGCTATCGCGGATGGGGTGATGTCGTCGTCCACAGCGCCTGCACCGCCACACGGATCGGCGAGGTCTCCGGAGTCCGGGCCCGCGACGTCGATACTGAGCTTGCTCCGCTTTGACGGACACCGTTGGTGTGGTGGTCAGGCCGCCAGGACGGTCTCGTATTCGGCGGGACTGCGGTAGCCGAGGCTGCTG